>JAAYNH010000072.1 GCA_012520945.1 Treponema sp.
CATTTTAATTACTAAATCAATACCAGCTTTTTCACCTTTGAAAGCAAATTTTGTAGTATCTTGCCAATCTATTTTTGCCATGTCGTTAAAAATAAAGCTGTCTTCTTTTGCATTAATCAAGTTTGTTCCCATACGGAAGTTACCTGAAATTGCAACGTCTGCAAACACAACACTGCATGCTAGAGCGAGAACTACCAATACGCTTACGATTTTTTTCATAAAAAATCCTCCTGTTTATTATGAGGTTAAACCAACGGTTTTTTGAAACCTCTTTTAATATAATTAATAATATCATACTAAATTTTACAAGTCAAGCATATGTTTAAATATTTTCACGATATAATTTTGAAAAATAAAGACTTTTTTTTAAAAATAATCACATAGTATACTATCTTTTTATTGTTAAAAATTTAATCAAATCTTTATTTTAAATATATTGTTTAATCATATTTTTCATGGTATATTAAATAAATGAAACGTAAAGATTATATTACCTGGGATGAATATTTTATGGGTGTTGCCAAATTGGCGGGATTTCGTTCAAAAGACCCCGGAACACAAGTTGGTTCGTGCATCGTATCACAAGATAATAAAATTCTTTCCATTGGATACAACGGATTACCACGTGGTTGCTCCGACGATGAATTTCCTTGGGCACGATGTGCAGAAAACGAAAATGACACAAAATATCCATATGTTACTCACAGTGAATTAAATGCTATTTTAAACTATAGAGGCGGAAGTTTAGAAGGTGCAAAAATCTATGTTTCCCTTTTTCCGTGCAACGAATGTGCAAAAGCTATTATTCAAAGCGGAATAAAGACAGTTGTATATGATAGTAACAAATATGACGGAACACCAAGCATTGAAGCTTCAAAGCGTATGTTTGAAGCAAGTGGCGTAGAATGCATTCAATATATTTCAACGGGACGTAAGCTCGAAATTTATCTTTAATAAATAAAAAAATCTTGATTAATTTCTTAACATAATTGAACTGTTCCTTATTTTATGATATTCTCTTTTATTATGACAAACGATACTTTTGATGCTGCTTTAGAACGCAGTAAAAAGCTGGAACAAGATATTCAGATTAATCCTAAAAAATATAAAGTTCTTACAGGGGACAGACCTACCGGACGCTTGCATATTGGGCATTATTTCGGTTCATTACAAAATCGTGTACGTCTTTCAAAAATGGGCGTACCCACTTACATCCTAATTGCTGACTATCAAGTTTTAACTGACCGCGATGTTTTTTCCGAAATTTCACAAAACACAAAACAATTGGTAATAGATTATTTAGCTGCAGGAATTGTACCAAGCGATGAAGTTTTCATATATCCGCATAGTTATGTACCGGAGGCAAATCAGCTTATGTTACCTTTTTTAACGTTGGTAACTAATGCTGAACTGTCACGAAATCCTACAGTAAAAGAAGAAATTCTAGTCTCCGGTCTTAAAAGCGTAAATGCCGGAATGTATATGTATCCCGTTCATCAAGCTTGTGATATTTTATTTTGCAAAGGAAACGTTGTCCCTGTAGGAAAAGATCAGTTACCTCACTTAGAGTTGACACGTTCCATTGCACGTAGATTTAACGAAAAATTTTCGCCCGAATCACCTGTTTTTCCTGAACCACAAGCTTTGCTGAGCAAAACACCAAGTATTTTAGGTTTAGACGGTAGCCAAAAAATGAGCAAAAGTCGTGGTAATGCCATTATGCTAAGTGCCACAGAAGATGAGACGGCAAAACTTATCAAAAAAGCAAAAACCGATGGTGAACGTTTTATCACATATGACCCTGAAAATCGTCCTGAAGTAGCAAATCTTCTTATGATAATTTCTCTTTGTACAGGTGAAGAACCGCAAGCCATTGCCGAACGTATTGGAGATGGCGGTGGTGGTATGTTGAAAAACGTAATGACGGAAGCACTAAATGAAACATTACGTCCTCTTCGTACGGAAAGAACAAAACTTGAATCTTCTCCGGATTATATTCGCCAAGTTCTTCTTGACGGTGCCAAAAAAGCACGTAAAATTGCCATTGAAACGTTAGATGAAGTTCGTCGCGTAATGAATATGGAAATTTAATTAATAGATATTTATGTCGTTACTGTTCCGTAAGCAAAAATATTTGAGAAAAGGATTCAAAAATGATTGAAAATGATTCTCGATTAACAGCTATTGAAATTAAACTCGCATATATGGAAGATTTTGTAAACAAACTTCAGAATATTGTTGTGGAACACAGTAATGACATAGATAAACTAAAAGCCGAAAATCGTTTCTTAATAAATAAAGTAAAAGAACTTTCCGACAAGCAAGAAGATGATATTCCAAACTGTCGCCCGCCACACTATTAACATAAAAAAAACTATTTTTTCGTAACGCCGTTTTTTTTGCAAATATGCTCAATTATACACTCATTACAATCGGGCTTGCGTGCTTTACAGACGTACCGACCATGCAACACAAGATGATGGTGTGCATTTTTCATATATCTATCAGGGATTTTTTCAAGCAAATCTTTTTCTACAAGCAAAGGAGTTGCACCATCTGACAAACCTATTCGTGCAGAAATTCGTAAAACATGTGTATCCACAGGCATTGTAGATTTTCCAAAAACCGCATTAAGTATTACCGAAGATGTTTTTCGACCAACACCTGGTAACGTTTCCAAATCTTCCCTATTTTTCGGAACTTTACTATCGAATTTTTCAATTAGCTTTTTACATAAAGCAATAATATTTTTAGCTTTTGTATTATACAGTCCAATTGTTTTAATATATTTTTTTAATCCATCTTCGCCTAATGCAAAAATTTTCTCGGGTGTGTCTGCAACTTTATAAAGCTCTTTTGTTGCTGCATTAACACTTTTATCAGTTGCTTGTGCAGAAAGAACAACAGAAATTAACAAAGTGAAATCATTCGGTGCATGTAATTCGGTTTTGGGCTCAGGATTATGGCTTGAAAAAATGTCAAAAACTTGTTTTATTTCAGTTTTATTGAGAAATTCGATATTGGCAAGCCGTTTTTCCGCCATAAATATCCTTATGTTATTTACACAATTGTTTTAATTCTTGAGCCTTGTCTGTTTTTTCCCAAGTAAATTCATTTCTGCCAAAATGTCCATAATTGCTCGTGTCTTTGAAAACCGGTTTTTTCAGGTCCAATATTTTTACAATTCCTGCCGGCGTACAATCAAATATTTTTTCAACAGCTTTTACAATTTTTTCAACACTCACCTTTTCCGTACCGAATGTTTCAACCATGATTGAAACAGGATGCGGAACACCAATTGCATATGCAAGCTGGACTTCCGCACGTTCAGCCAACTGAGCGGCAACAATGTTTTTTGCAATATATCTTGCCATATAAGCTGCACTGCGGTCAACTTTTGAAGAATCTTTACCGCTGAACGCACCACCGCCATGTCGTCCCATTCCTCCGTACGTATCCACAATTATTTTACGTCCTGTTAAACCACTGTCACCGTGAGGGCCACCCGTAACAAAACGCCCTGTAGGATTAACATAAATCTTTGTGTTGTTGTCAAAAAGTCCGGTAGGTTCAAGCACAGGTTTTATAATTTCTTCTATTGTAACGCGTTCTATTTCATCATGTTCTATTTTAACATCATCGTTTAATACAGCATGTTGGTGAGAAACAACAACAGAATCAATGTGTACAGGTTTATTACCGTTATATTTAATTGTAACTTGACTTTTTGCATCCGGACGTAACCATGAAATCTTTCCGGACTTACGCAATTGCGTTGCTTTACGTAAAAGTTGATGTGCATATATTATTGTTGCAGGCATAAATTCTGCCGTCTCATTGCATGCAAATCCGAACATCATGCCTTGGTCACCTGCACCTTGTTCACCTTTATATTTATCTAAACCCTCTCCATCGACACCTTGAGAAATATCCAAAGATTGTGTGTGCAATTTATTAACAAATTGGAAGGTTTGTGCATCAAAACCTAAACTACTGTCCGTATAACCAATTTCGGCTACAACTTTTCGTGCAATTTTTTCTACTTCTTTTTCAATAATCTTTAAATTTTCATCGCTATTAGTCTTAAATCCGATTTCTCCACCAACAAGTACAAAGTCTGTTGTAACAAAAGTTTCGCAAGCAACGCGACAATCTTTGTCTAATTCAAGACATCTGTCTAAAATAGCATCGGAAATAGCATCACAAACTTTGTCAGGATGTCCTTCACTCACAGATTCTGAAGTAAATAAATGATATTTTTTGTTAGATAAGATAAAACCCATTTTGGTCTCCTATTTAGCAAGATTTGCAATCTTCAAAAGATTGTGTCCGCTCTGCAATTTGGATAAATCGGCGGAATGCTTAGAAAAGATAGTATCCTCTTCTTTTTTATGAAAATGAATATAACATAAATAAATAAAAAAAGCAAGCAATCATCATTTTATGATTATTTTACATACTTGCAATTTTTTTTCGTCGATATTTTACCAAAACTTCACTTTTATGCTTAACTAACTCCGCTAAATCCGTAACAATTTGTTTTTTTATGGCTTCAGCAGTTGCTTTTGGATTTATATGTGCTCCTCCCACACTTTCGCGAATAACGCCGTTAACAACCTTCATATTCAAAACTTCATTACTTGTAATTTTTAACATTGCAGCTGCGTCTTTTGCACGCGAAGAATCACGAAGTAAAATGGACGCACAACCTTCAGGAGAAATTACCGAATATATTGCATTTTCAAGCATATAAATTTTATCTCCTACTCCTATTCCTAAGGCACCACCGGAACCACCTTCACCAATAATAATACAAATTATGGGTGTTTTCAAACGGCTAAATTCACGTAAATTAACAGCAATAGCTTCACCAATGCCTCGTTCTTCCGAACCAAGCCCGGGATATGCTCCTTGTGTATCTATAAAAGTAATTATGGGTCGATGAAATTTTTCAGCTTGTTTTGCCAAACGTAATGCCTTTCTGTATCCTTCAGGATTTGCCATGCCACCGTTTCTGTCAATTGTTTCTTTCAAGTTACGGCCTTTCATATTTCCCAAAACAGTAACCGGCATTCCGTCCAAAAAGCCTATGCCACCAATCATGGCAGGGTCATCGCCAAAAAATCTGTCACCGTGCAGCTCAACAAAATCATCAATTATCATATCGATATAATCAAGTGTACGTGGCCTGTCCGAATGACGTGCAAGCTCAACTTTTTTCCACGTGCTTTCAGGAAGATTTTGTGCCTTTTCCATTTTTTTTGCAATAGCGGCAATTTCATTAGATAAATCTACGCCACCTTTTTTTGCCAAATTTTCCAATTCTTCAATAATATTGTTTTTCATAGTAATAGTTTTAGGAAAAGCATTTATTTAAAATCTCTGTGCCTTTCCTCAAACTCACCTCCTTGAGATTAATTTTACCATTTCAGTAACCGATTAAACTTGTACAATACAAATCATAATCTTTATTCATATATAAATTAAAAACCGTGTGCACGAATCATTTTTGCCCAAAAAGACTTTTGTTCTTTACGTGCAACAATGCAATCAACAAAACCTTTTTTTAGTTGAAACTCCGCACGTTGAAATCCTTCCGGCAGTTTTTGACTGATTGTTCCTTCAATAACTCTTGGACCTGCAAAACCGATTAATGCACCCGGTTCAGCACAAATTAAATCGCCAAGCATTGCAAAACTTGCAGTCACACCTCCTGTTGTCGGATCACACAACATTACAAAATACGGAACACCAGCTTCATCCAAACTAGCAGCGGAAGAAGAAGTTTTTGCCATTTGCATTAAACTAAAAAGACCTTCTTGCATCCTTGCACCACCACTCGTTGTATAAATAATAACCGGTTTTCTTTCTTCCGCACCTTTTCTCATGAGTCGTGAAATTTTCTCACCTACAACCGAACCCATTGAACCGCCCATAAAATCAAAAGACATAATTGCTAAAAGTGCATTTTTGTTTTCAATTTTACATTCTCCTGTTACAACTGCTTCTTCAAGCATGGATTTAGCTTTTGCTGTTTCTATTTTTTCTTCATAACCTTCCATTTCAATTGGATTTGATGTTTTTAATTCTGCATACAACTCAACAAAACTCCCCTCATCTGCAATATAAGCAATTCTGTCTTGAGCAGAAATTCTCAAGTGATGATTACAATCCGGACAAACGTTCAAGTTTTTTTTAAAAACGCTTTCTTCATGATTTTTTTTACAATATAAGCATTCCATTATTTATCTCCATAAACTTCTACATAAAAACTCGTACCGAAATTTCCTGACACAAATTTTTTATTTTGCAAAATTTCTTTTTGTTGTTCAAGGTTTGTCGGCACTCCTTCAATCACAAGCTCGTCTAAAGAACGTAACATTTTTTTTATTGCTTTATCGCGTGTGTCATCATAGACAATTACTTTTGCAACCATTGAATCATAATGTGGCAAAACTTTGTAACCGTTATAAAGAAAAGAATCAAACCGAACACCCATTCCTCCGGGAACTTCCAAACGAGTAACCGTACCGGGAGCTTTTGCATTTATACGTGCTTCAATTGACCAACCGCTAATTTTATTTTCACCGTCTTTACATGTCATTATATTTTGTGTACATGACAAAATTTGTTCACGAATAATATCAACGCCACTTACAAATTCTGAAACAGGATGCTCAACTTGTACGCGTGCATTTACTTCCATGAAATAAAAATTCTTTCCACTTACCAAAAACTCAATTGTTCCGGCACCTCGATATTTTAATGCACTAAAAAGATTATAAGCACCTTCATACATTTTTTTTCGCATTTCATTTGTAACTGCAGGAGATGGACTTTCTTCTATTAATTTTTGATGATTTTTTTGAACGGAACAATCGCGTTCGCCCAAAATTGCAACACCGCCTTTTCCATCTCCAACAACTTGCAACTCAACATGTCTCGGATTTTCAATATATTTTTCTATATATACGGTAGAGTCCGCAAAATTCGCTTGAGCTTCTGTTGATGCAATTTGCAAATTACTAGCTAAAGCTTCTGCATTGTGAACAATACGCATCCCTTTACCACCACCACCGGATGCCGCTTTTATAATCACAGGGAAACCACAAACTTCTGCAATTTTTTTTGCTTCATTTTCATTTGTGACGGCACCTTGTGAGCCGGGTGTCGGATTTAATTTATATTTTTCTGCAGTCATTCGTGCTTGGACTTTGTCACCCAACATTTGAATTGTATCAGGCTCCGGTCCAATCCAAATTAAACCAGCTTTTTCAACATCACGTGCAAAGTCCGCATTCTCGGATAAAAAGCCAACTCCAGGATGAATTGCTTCGGCTCCTGTTAAAAGTGCAGCAGTAATTATTGCTTGTGCATTCAAATAACTTTTTGCAGAAGGTGCCGGTCCTATGCAGACTGCTTTGTCAGCCATTCGTACATGCAAGTTGTCTTTATCTGCCGTTGAGTAAACAGCCACTGTTTCAATATTCATTTCTTTACATGTACGTATTATACGTACAGCAATTTCACCACGGTTTGCAATTAACAATTTTTTTATCATTACAAAATCCTCAAAAAAAATTGTTTAGATTTTTTTCACTTCAAAAAGCGGTTGATCAAATTCAACTAACTCACCATTTTCTGCAAGCACTTTCACAACTTCCAAATCAAACTCACATTCCAAAGTGTTCATCATTTTCATTGCTTCCAATATACAAAGCCCCTCTCCTTTTTTAATAATCTTTCCTGCTTCAGCAAAAGGAGGAGCATCAGGTGAGGGTGCTCGATAAAATGTTCCAACAATTGGGCTTTTAATTATTTCAATATTATCTGTGTTTTTTGTATTTTTATTTTCAGAATGTTTCCCTTCATTTGTTTTTTTTATAACTTCATTTTCCGTTGCCTTGTGTTGAGTTTGAACACTTTGATTTTGAACAATTTCATTTGTTGAAATATGTGAAACGGAATTTGAAACACCACTAACACAACCTGCAGCTTTTTTTAGATTTATTGTTGTATTGCCCCTTGCAAAATCTAAAGCAACAACTTCACTTTCATTGAACTTTTCCACAAGTTCCATTACAAAATTATCTGTCATAATTTTCCTCTTTATCAAACTTCCATTTATGCAACATTATTTTTACACTAATATTAAATAACGTCATATCGTTCAACATCTTTTTCATAATCAACGCCTTCAATATCAAAACCACTTGTTGCTAAAAAGTCATGACGGTAGCCTATCAAATCAGTAACTTCATAAATATTATTTTCATTTACCTTTGGCATAATTTCGTTTACACGTTTTTGTACTTCACTACTCATTTCCCAATCATCAATGCGTATTAAATTATTTTCATCAACAGGAACACTTGCGTCACCATTTTTATTTTTAACATAAAGACGTTCTGCAAAAAGACGATTAATTTGTTCAATACAACCTTCATGGTTACCCATTTCTTTCATAACTTTAAATAGTACGGAAAGATAAAGTGGAATAATCGGAATTACACTACTGGAGCGCGTTACCAAACCTTTGTTTACAGAAACAAATGCTTGACCACCAAAATTTTTCATTTTCTCTGTTAATATTTTTGCAGTTTTTTCCAAATGTTCTTTTGCTTTCCCAATTGTTCCGCGTCTGTAAATTGCTTGTGAAACTTCCGGCCCAATGTATGAATATGCAACTGTCATACAATTTTTTTCCAAAACATCTGCTGCACTTAATTGGTCAATCCATCTTTCCCAATCTTCCCCACCCATAACTTTTACAGTTGCATCTGCTTCTTCTTGAGTTGCTTTTTCTGCCGTAATTGTTTTTATTGTGCCAGTCATCGTGTCAATTGTTACTCCTGTAAATTCTGCACCAAAAGGTTTAAGCACAGAACGATACATTACTCCATCACTCGGATCTGTTCGAACAGGACTAGCAAGCGAATAAACAACTAAATCAAATTTCATATTATTCGATTTAGCCGCTTCAATAACTTGAGTTTTAATTTCATCGGAAAAAGCATCTCCGTCAATAGTAATTGATTTGTATCCAGCTTTTTTTGCTTCCATATCAAAAGCTAAATTATTATACCAGCCCGGTGTTCCGAATTTTTTTTCCGTTCCTTCTTTTTCCAAGGACACACCAATTGTATCTGCACCATAGGCAAAAGTTGCAACAATGCGACTTGCCAAACCGTATCCGTTTGAGCAACCAAGCACTAAAACGTTTTTTATCTGTTTGTGCTTACCTGCAAGTTTTGCATACTTTGCTTTTTCTTTTTTTGTATATTCAATTTGATTCAACACCGCTTGTTTACATCCCTGTGGATGTGCATTCAAACAAATGTTATTTCGCACCATAGGTTTTACACTCATATCTGCATTCCTTATTTGTTCTTTATAATTTATTTTTCAAAGCAATTACGCTTTACCTACAAGACACATCCATTCTGCTTCCGCTGCAATTTGCTTGCCTACATATGCAACGCCGGATTGCTTTATCATTTTTTTTGACACACGTAAATTTTTTATTTCTATGCGTACCTTGTCATTTGGTCTAACTTGATTTCTAAACTTAACTTTATCAACCGTTGCCAAAAAAAACAAACTACCTTTTTCAAAAATATTTTGAAAACTCAGTGCTGCTCCTCCTGCTTGCGCCATTGTCTCAACAAGAATCACTCCCGGTACAACAGGATATTCGGGAAAGTGACCTTTGAAAAAAAATTCATCTTCGGTAAAAATATGTTCACTAACCGAACCGTTTTCATTACAACTCAAAATTTCATCTACAAACAAAAACGGTTTTCTGTGTGGCAATAAACTTTCAATATCTTTTGTTATGCTCATATCTATTTTCCTTTATTCATATCTTCATAAAAACATTTTTTTGTTTATTTAACTTTTTTAAAAATAACAACTCCATTATGTCCTCCAAAACCTAAAGAGCCGGATGCCACACAATTTATTTCATCTTTTGCAACAACAGATTTATTTGGAACATAATCTAAGTCACATCCGTTTTCTAAATCAGGATTTTCCAAGTTAATCGTTGGAGGATAAACACCATCTTGAATAGCTTTTACGCAGAACAATGCTTCCAATGCTCCAGCTGCACCAAGACAGTGTCCGGTCATACTTTTTGTTGATGACACTTTTATTTTATAAGCATGCTCTCCAAATGCTTTTTTTATCATTGCTGTTTCTGCAGGGTCGTTTACCGGTGTTGAAGTTCCATGTGCATTATAATATTGAACATCTTGCGGTTTTACATTTGCATCTTTCATTGCAAGAATCATCGCCTTTGCACCGCCGTCGCCACTTGGATCAGGGCTTGTAATGTGATACGCGTCAGATGAGCCGCCATAACCTGCAAATTCACAATAAATTTTTGCTCCACGTGCTTTTGCATGTTCATACTCTTCTAAAATTAAAATAGCGGCTCCTTCTGCCATTATAAAACCTTCACGTGCAGAGTCAAAAGGGCGACTCGCTTTTTCCGGACAATCATTATAACTTGAAGCCAATGTTTTCAAAACAGAAAAACCACCTATTCCAAAACCGTTAATCGAACCTTCCGTTCCGCCGGCAACACAAACATCGTAGCGACCACTTCTTATTTGATCTAATGCAACACCAAGAGCATCCGTTGAAGAAGCACATGCCGTTTGTAAATTAAATGCAGTCCCTTTAATTCCAAAAAGCATACTTATATTTCCCGGACCTTCATTTCCAATCATCATAGGAACAGTTAGAGGCGGTATACGTGATGCACCGGCTTCAAAATATTTTTTCATTGACTGCTCAATAACTTCAAAACCACCAATGCCATTTCCAAGCATAATTGATGTTCTGTCTGCATCAATATTTTCCTTTGTCAAACCGGCATCTTCCAATGCTTGTGCAGTTGCAACCGTAGCGAATTGACAAAAGCGTGCCATCTTACGTGCCTCTTTTTTATCAATCCAATTTGATGCATCGAAATTTTTTACTTCACCTGCAATCTTCACACTAAAATCTGTAGTGTCAAAAAGTGTTATTTTTGAAATTCCACTCTTGCCCGCTTTAATATTTACCCATGTTTCTTCAACACTATTCCCAAGAGGACTCACACAACCAAGCCCGGTCACAACAACTTTTCTCATTTTTTTCTCCTATCGTTTTAGCAGCCCATGCCACCGTCTACTCCAAGCACTTGTCCCGTAATATATGTTGATAAATCAGACGCCAAAAAAACCGCTGCATTTGCAACATCCGTTACAACGCCAACACGTTTCATCGGAACGCCTTCAATCATACTTTGTTTTAATGCTTCAGGCAAAACATCAGTCATATCGGTTTGGATAAATCCGGGTGCAATTGCATTTACACGCACACCTCGGCTACCTGTCTCCTTTGCCAAACTTTTTGTTAAACCGATAAGCCCTGCTTTACTTGCGGCATAATTTGTTTGCCCTGCTTGTCCGTGAATTCCAACAATGCTTGACATATTTATTATGGAGCCACTTCTTTTTTTAATCATATCGCCGGAAACAATTTGACAAGCCAAAAATGCACTTGTTAAATTCACTTGAATTACATTTGACCAATCTTCAATTTTCATTCTAAAAGATAAAGTGTCTTTTGTAATTCCCGCATTATTCACTAAAATATCGAATCCGCCCGATTGATTCATTGCTTCTTTAATTACACTTGTCCAACTTTCATTGTCTGTGGCATTTCCATAAAGCTCAACAAAACTTGAACCATATTCTTTTGCAACCGTTTCCAATTCTTCTTTACTTGCAGAAAGTTTTGAACAAACGCCCCAAACGGAACAATCTTCTTGCAAAAATCTTTTTACAACTTCTTTTCCAATGCCTCTACTTGAACCGGTAACAAGGGCTTTTTTTCCTTTTAGTAACATAATCTTAATATCCTTTTTCCGTATTTTTATATATTAAATTTCAACAATGTTTACACTAATGTTTTCTGCATAACCGGAGTCTCTCCACAAACCAGCCAATACATTTCCCGGTCCTACTTCATAAATTTTCCAATAATCAGAACAATTCGGATTTTTATAATCAATCATATTTGCAATAACTTCACTTTCTTGTGTCCAACGAACACCTTCTACAAAATGTTTAAGCAAGTTTGATTTTATTTCTTTTGGATTTTTTACAACATTCCCGGTAACATTAGATAAAAGTATTTTTGTCGGTTCATTAAATTCAACATTTTCCATGATAGGCTCAAAAGCATTTGCAGCTTTTTTCATTAACGGACTATGAAACGGACCGGCAACTTTCAAACGAATTACACGACGGGCACCACCATCTTTTAACACAGCTTCCGCTTTTTCCAAGCCTTCGCTTGTTCCGGCTATGACCGTTTGTTTCAGGCTATTCCAATTTGCAACAAAAACATCTTTACCATTAGCACCTTCCGGTATTGAATCTACTACGGCAACAACCTTTTCAGGACTCAGCCCAATAACCGCTGTCATACCTGGAAGATTACCATCAACAGAAGTTGTGGCTATTTCATCACAAACTTTTTGCATAATTTTTCCGCGTTGCCATACAAGATAAATTGTATCTTCCATGGATAAAACACCACTTCCGTAAAGAGCGGCAAATTCTCCCAAACTAAATCCTGCAAAAACGTCTCCTTCTGTCCCGCAAACTTTCAAGCTAGCAGTTAAGGCCAGCTCCATAACACATATTGCTATTTGACTTCTGTCACTTCTTGCCAATTCTTCTGCAGAAATTTCCCACATATATTTACGGATATTTTCACCCGTTATTTTCTCTGCCAGAGCGATAACATCATTTGCTGCAACAGAGTCTTCACTGCCTTTTTGACAAAACTCTTTCAGCATGCCTGAAAACTGTGCTCCTTGCCCCGGATACAAAAATATATTTTTCTTCATTTAACTTTCCTTGATGACATTTTTACAATGTTTTGTCATTTTAGATATATAAAGAATAACACTTTTACAAAATTTGTCAAGGTGTTATTCTTATATTTTTTTTGATGTTATTTTTAAGTACGTAAAATAGCACCCGCCCAAGTAAGCCCCGCACCAAAAGCCGCAAAAACAATTGTCATGCCCGGTTTTATACGTTTATCTTTTATATAACTTGACAATGTCATTGGAATACAAGCACTTGATGTATTTCCATAATTTGCTAAATTTAAAATTATTTTTTCTTCAGGTAATTTTGCACGTTTACCTGCTGCTTTTAAAATACGTTCGTTGGCTTGATGGCATAAAAAATAGTCCACATCATCAACAGACAAATTTTCTTTTTCCATCAAATCCATAAGCGTTTTTGCCATAATGCCAACAGCAAAATTATACACTGCACGACCGTCCATTTTAATTTTGCCGTCTTCCCCGCCATAAAGTGCAGAAACTCCTGTTCCATCAGTACCTAAAATAAACGAAGTAAAACCACGCTCTGTAATTTTTTCACCAACCGCTTGTTCGTTTTCTAACAAAACCGCTCCGGAACCGTCACCAAATAAAATACACGAACCGCGATCTTGCCAGTCCACAATTTTACTTAATAACTCCGCTCCACAAACAAGAGCATATTTATAATTATGCCGTTCCATCAAACCACAAGCCACATCCATTGCATACAAAAAACCCGAACAAGCGGCATTTAAATCAAAAGCCGCTGCATTTGTACAACCTAATTCTCTTTGTAAAACACAAGCTGTTGCCGGTAAACACGGAAAATCAGGAGTAGCTGTTGACACAATAATCAAATCAATATCTTCCGGTCTAACCACTTTATGCGGAGAACTTTTCCCCAAATCTTTTTCCGGATTGTTTGCATTTTTTAATGCTTCTTCGCATGCTTTTACGGCAAAATCAGAAGCCCTTTCATCATCTTTTGCAATGCGACGTTCTGAAATGCCTGTATGACTTTTTATCCATTCATCACTTGTGTCAATAATAGTTGCCAATTCATCATTTGTTAAAATTTTTTCAGGTAATGCTTTACCGGCACTACGTAAAATAATTCCCATACTTTTCCCCTTTAAAATGTATTTTTACAATATGACGTTTTTTGTTTATTTTGTCAAACATAAACCTTCACTATTTAGACACAGACAAAATAACAAAGGTTGCAACAATATTTAAAATAACATCTATAATAAAATTAAAATTTGTTTTATACTTTACTTTACATATAATTTAATGCTAAAGGATATTTTAATGGACGAACAAACAGATATTTTTACTGAAAGCGTAAATACAGCTACAAAACTATTTAAAGATCAATCGTTAAATTTTATTAATTTTATAAAGTCATTTATGACTTGGGAAAATATGTTTAAAATTATTGGAGCAATTGCATTTATTTTTATTACTTGGATTATTTATAAAATTTTAATTCGCTCTGTAAAAAAAATTCCCGCTGGAAAAATCAATGATCAAGGTTACATGCTTTTAAGCCGTGGCATTAAATATGGTTTTTATACAATTATTGCAATGTATGTCTTGAATTTTTTTGGTGTTAAGCTTAGTGCTATTTGGGGAGCTGCAGGAATAGCCGGAATTGCATTAGGTTTTGCCGCACAAACTTCCGTGAGCAATTTAATTTCAGGGCTTTTCGTTTTAACGGAAGGTTCCGTGCATGTTGGCGACACAATTATTGTGGACGGAATTACCGGAGTAGTTGATGCAGTAAATTTATTATCGGTTCGCATTCACACATATGACAATCAGATGGTGCGCATTCCAAACTCAACAATTATTAATTCAAACCTAATTAATAATTCATTTCATGACAAACGTCGCTTAACAATGGATATTTATTTGGAATTTGATACGGATCTACGTTTAGCCTTGGAGACAGTTATTACAGCGGTAAATAGATGCCCTACGGTTTTGTCAGATCCTGCTCCTGCAGCATGGATAAGCAGCTTTGGTGAATCAGGTGTAATTATTACTGCAGGCATTTGGTTCAAGCCTGAAAATTTTCGTCAAACAAGAACGGATTTTTATATTAATATTTTAGAAGAATTTACGGAAGCAGGCATCAAAATTCCATATTCTAAAATGGACATTACAATTTTAAACAATGAAAAAAATAATAACTTAAATAATGTAACAAAAAAAGAAGGTTTTGCTGACGCTAATGTTTTAAATAATTAATTTTTATAAAATTATTTTAACTATGTTTTTACTAATTACATAAAAGCTGTTTCGACACTTTAATAAAGTAATTAACGGAGCAGCTTTTTTTGTGCTTTTATTTTCATTAAAAAAAGTTAGATCTTTATTTGCTCAAATCAAATGTTTTGTTTTCCATTTTCCGCTTTTAAATCTTATGCCAAAAAATATTGAACGCACAACCCAGTCTACCATCATTGCAACCCATACTGAAAGTGCTCCCAAGTTTGTTAATCGTGCTAAAACATAACTGAGCCCAATCCGCACTGTCCACATTGAGACAATAGATGTTACCATAGTAAACTTGCCATCATTTGCCGCACGCAATGCATTAGGCAAAGAAAATGACAAAGGCCAAACAATTAAACACACTAAGCCGTGGCTCATGAGCATTTGCCAAGCGATAAATGACGCTTCTAAAGAAAGATTATACAAACGTATAATAGGTTTAAGGAAAATTAATATTGGGATATTTATTATCCACAATGACGCATATGCAACTTTCAGTAACTTATTTGTATAATGCTGAGCATCATCAGGGCGACCTGCCCCAATGCATTGGCCGACTATTGTCAACATGCTCACACCAATTGCACTTGCGCTCATTACACCAAAAGACGCAATTGTATTTGCTGCCGCATTTGCCGCAATGGAAGCAGTTCCAAAAGTTGCTATTAAAGACAATACTAAAATTTTACCAATTTGAAAAATACTATTTTCAATTCCTGCGGGTATGCCCACTTGCAAAATCCGTTTAATCAAAACAAAGTCGATGTTTACTTTTGTTATGCCTTGAATATTAATTATGTTTTTTATATTTTCTTTTTTGCTTGTCGGATTTTTGCTCAGTAAATATAATAACAAAATGGCGGCAAATGAACGCGCAATAAAAGTAGGAATTGCAACACCTTCTACTCCGCGTTTCATTACAAAAAGCATAATTGCATTACCTGTAACATTTATGATATTAACCAAAACTGCTGTGAGCATAGAAACTTTTGAATTTCCTTGTGCTCTAAAAAGGGCAGCACAACCGTTGTAAAGCGCTACACTTGGTAATCCAATAAGCATATAGAAAAAATATGTAAGTGCATTTTCCATAACATCATTTTCAACAACACCAAAAATTAAAGATAAAAGTCTTTGTCGCCCTATGAAACCGATTATCATAATTGCTATGGATAAAAAAACTATGGAATAAATCAGTTGCTTTGCAGTCTTGCCAGCCATTGTTAAATCTTTTTTTCCAATGTATTGCGAACAAACTACGGCACCACCCGTTGCAAGGGCCGCAAAGATTTGTTCTATCATTATAAAAATTTGGTCAACGAGGGATACTCCTGAAACTGCAGCTTCTCCCAAAGTGCCAACCATGATTATATCAACAATACCAACTGTTATTGCTAAAAATCTTTCAATTATAAGTGGCCAAATTAATAACCACAAATCTTTTTTTGAAAACATAAATACTCTTTATAAAATAATTATTTTGCATTAAAAAACCGTGCGTCGGATTGGAGGGGCGCAAATGAAGATTGCGAAATTTTTTGAGCTGTCTTCATGTAGCGTTCACCCACAAGCACTGAGCTTGTGGGGAATGAGCGGATAGCGAACCCCGAAAAGCCGAAAAACGCACCCAAAAAAAAATTATGCTTGGAGGGCTGTTACAGCAACCGTTGCAACAATATCTTCAACTGTACAACCGCGCGACAAATCATTAAGAGGTTTTGCAAAACCTTGACAAATTGGGCCTATTGCCATCCAGCCACCCATGCGTTGTGCGATTTTATATCCAAGATTTCCTGCATTGATATTTGGGAATACGAATACGTTTGCACGTCCGGCAACTTTTGAGCCGGGAGCTTTCAGCTCACCCACTTCCGGTGCAACGGCGGCATCAAACTGAAACTCGCCATCTAACGATAATTCCGGTGCTTTTTCCATGGCGATTTTTGTTGCTTCTTGCACTTTTGATACCGTTTTGGAAAATTTATCATCGTTTCCGCTACCTTTTGTTGAAAAAGAAAGCATGGCCACTCGCGGTTCAATGCCGCCGATTTTTTTTGCCGTGTCTGCTGTTGCTATAGCGATGTCCGCCAATTGTGCAGCATCCGGTTCAATATTTATGGCACAATCTGCCATTAAGCAAACGCTTTCAGGAATGTACGGATTTCCTCCTTCCGGAGCAACCATTATAAAACTTGATGAAACCGTCGATATACCGGGTGCTGTTTTTATTACTTGTAAACCCGGTCGTAGTGTATTTGCCGTTGAGTGACATGCTCCTGAAACATAGCCGTCGACATCTCCTGCTTTTAGCATAAGTGCACCGAACATTGTGCGGTCTTTTGCCTGTTTGCCGGCTTCTTCTTCCGTCATGCCTTTTGCTTTACGTGCTTCATAAAGAATTTTTGCATATTCAACTGTTTTTTCAGATGTTTCAGGGTCAACAATTTCAATACCCGTCAAATCAACGTCCGGTGCAACTTGTTTGCATTCATCTTCATTACCTATCAAAACGATTTTTGCAATGCCTGCTTTAACAATTATTGACGCAGCTTCAACGACGCGTTTGTCTTCGCCTTCGCAAAGAACAATTTTTTTTCCTGCTTTTGCAGCTTTTTCCTCTAATTTTTTAACGAAGTTCATTCGTATTCCTCCAATGTATATTTATATATAATTTTTTTTAATATAATGTACCTAAAGTAACTTTTTCAGCTACTTCTTTACCGCATAATTTTTCAATAATTGCAAAAGCAAAATGACTTGCGGTTCCCGGTCCGCGCGAAGTAATTAAATTTTCGTCAACAACGACAGGAGCTATCTTATGATTTCCTTTACAATTTGGAATTTCTTTTTCCATTTCAGGATAACATGTAAAATCTTTTCCGTCTAAAATTCCAAGCGGAGCTAAAACGACAGCGGGAGCCGCACAAATTGCACAAACTAATTTTCCTTTTGCAAAAAAATCTGTCAACAAGTTGCCCACTTTTAAATTTGCCGCCAATGCATTTGCTCCGGCCATTCCTCCGGGAATAACAACAGCATCGGCATTGCTATCAACTTTATCAAAAGTCGAATTTGCACAAAGAGAAATGCTTCTACTTCCGGTAACAATCGGATTTGTACCTTCTACTGCCACCAAATCAACTTCAATTCCTGCTCGACGCATTAAATCAGCAGGCACCACAGCTTCAATTTCTTCGAAACCGTTCGCTAAAAGAATTATTGCTTTTTTCATATTGTAAATATACACTTTTTACGTTATTATGTATATATGAAACATGTTTTGTTGGTTAATGCACCTCTATTATTCCGCGAATTTCTCAAAGATAAACTTTCTGCAGAACGTGTTTCAATTGACATTGCACAAGGACGTCGCGATGCTTTCACAAAAATGATTTCAACGCTACCGAGTTTAATTGTTCTAGATATTTCCAATTCTATTCGCGATATTGTCGATTTTCTTGAAAAAAAACGCCAAGATCCGAACGCCGCATTAATTCCAATTATTATTACAGGTCCCGTTATGTCACGTGAACAAGTTGCAATGCTTCAACCTTATAATGTTGTAAAATATTTTAATAAACCCATAAATTTTGACGTTTTTTTTGAAGCAATCGGTAGATTAGTAAAAATTGCAATAAATATAGACAAAACACCTTGCATATTGGAGACTCATGTTAACGGAAATATTATATTCATAGAAATTGCTCAAGAATTAAACAGAGACAAACTTGCCTTACTTAAATATAAACTTTCTGAAATTATTGATGAAAACAATATTTCAACACCTAAAGTTGTAATCATGCTTACAAACTTATCCTTAACTTTTGTTGACGGTTCAAACTTAGAAATTTTATTTAATAATGTTATTGCAGATACACGAATTCAAAAACGAAACATAAAAGTTCTTTCTCTGGATAAGTTTACAAAAGATTTTATTGAAGGACATACTGAATATAGCGGGATTGAAGTTACTACAAATCTTTCACAAGTATTGCACAGTTTAATAGAAAACCACGAAAAAATTGACATTGCAGACTTAATTAACGATAAAATCTTATCATCAGAACGGCACATTTCAGAAGGTACAGTCCAAACGCGATTTTATACCGAAAGTATGCAAGCCGATGCTGCTCAAACTTTTAACGATGGTTTTAAATATCATATCGCATTACTTGACGATGACACATATACAAAAACAATTTTGATGAATATTTACGGTTCAATTGGTGCTAAAGTATACTTTTTCGATTCCGGTGCCGAATTTATTGCAAGTACAAAAAAACTCATTTATGATTTGGTTGTGCTGGACATTATGATGTACGGACTTTCCGGTTTTGATATTTTAACAAGTATGCATAGCGAAAAATATCCTTCACCGTTTTTAATTTATTCTAATACAACGAATCGCGATGTAATTATGCAAGCTCTTAATCTTGGAGCCAAAACTTTTTTAATCAAGCCCCAACAACCTGAATTTATCCTGCAAAAATCTTTAGAACTTTTGTCAAGAAAATAGAGGTTAATTTTATGCCTGAAAATTATTTTAAGGGAAGTTTTTTAGCATCAACTCTTCACGAAATTCGCACTCCCATTCAAACAATTATTGGAACGCTTGAACTTCTTGGTGATACAAAACTTGACAAAGAACAACTTGAATACGTACGTCAAATTCAGTTTGGTACAAATGTTCTTTTAACGATAGTAAATGATGTTCTTGATTTTTCAAAACTTCAATCCGGAAAATATAATATAGAAACAATACCTTTTAATTTAACGAAACTTTGTGAACAAGTTGTGGACTTAATTACAATTGAAGCACATAATCAAGGACTGGAAATCGTTACCGACATTGACTATACTTTGCCCAAATATATTATCGGCGACCCCACTCGTACGCAACAAATTCTTCTTAATCTTATAAAAAATGCTGTCAAATTTACGCCTTCAGGTTACGTTCGTATTATCATTAAAAGCACTGATAACGGCAAATATATTAAATTTCAAATTGAAGATTCAGGTATTGGCATTCCGGAAGAAAAACAACAGCAAATTTTCAATGATTTTTATCAAGTTGACGCTTCTACAACAAGAAAATACGGAGGAACCGGTCTTGGTCTAGCAATTTGCCAAAGTTTGGTAAAAATTTTAGGCGGAAAAATCGGCGTAAAATCTAATAAAAACGGCGGTTCCATTTTTTGGTTTACCCTACCTTGCCTTGAAGCTGAAGGAATGCCTAACTTGGAAACACCCGTTTATCAACAACAAGATAATATACTCCTTGTTGATGACAATGAACTGGCTTTACAAAGTTTAAAAAACAAACTTCATTCTCTTGGTTGCAAAAATATTCAAACGACAACTTCAGGTGCTGAAGCTCTGGAAAAACTTTTAGACGCAAGCAAAAACAACACTCCTTTTTCAATTGCTTTTATTGACATGATAATGCCTGTTATGGACGGCTGGCGTCTTTCAAGCAAAATTACGAATGACAGACGCATCAACAACACAAAACTTTACCTCGTTGTTCCTGAAGGATTGATGGGTGCAGATGCCAAAATGAAATTACTGGATTGGTTTAACGGCTATCTTTATAAACCTATAAAACGAAATATGCTTGTTTCAGTTTTAAATGATGCAATTGATGTTCCGATTGACTTGGAAGTTGTTGAGCCGAATTTAGAAACCTTAGAAGCGGTTGATGAAATTCCTGAAGATTTTTTAGCAAAAGGACTTACATGCCTAGTTGCAGAAGATCATCCTATTAATCAAAAGTTAATTCAAACATTTTTGCAAAGTTTTGGAGCAAGTGTTATAATAGCAAATGACGGGCAAGAAGTTATCGATATATATAAAAAAAACACAAAGATAGATATTATTTTTATGGACATTCAAATGCCAAAAAAAAGCGGTCTTGAAGCAACTGAAGAATTACGTCTTATCGGTTTTAAAGGCACAATAATCGCTTGCACCGCAAACGGTGATTTAAGTGATAGAGAAGCGTATATTAACGGAGGCATGGACGACGTTCTTGTCAAACCGTTCAAGAAAAAACATATTCAGGAAATTATTGAAAAATGGAAACAAAATTAGTATTTAGAGAACAAAATTACAAAAAATGTAACTTCCACACTCACAGTTTATTTTGTGACGGGAAAAATACATTAGAACAAATGGTTCAAAGTGCAATAGATAGAAACTTTGACCAATTAGGTTTTTCTTCACATACAATGTTTCCCGGTAAAACAAACTGGCATATGTGTCCCGAAAATTATTTTACATATATTTTATTGGTGAAAAAATTAGCAAAAAAACACAAAGGAGTTATCGACATTTTTTGTGGTCTTGAAGCAGATTACATTCCGGGTTTTACTGTCCCAAGTTACAAAACATACGAACTATTTGACATAGATTTTATGATTGGTTCTGTACATTATATTTATTTTGATAAGGGAAAACGCTTTACAATTGATGGTCCCGTCGATGAAGTTGCACAAGGCTTAAATGAAGTTTTTGCAGGTGATGGAAAAAAATATGTGCAAACTTATTTTGAATTGCAAAAACAAATGGCAAAAAATTTTGATTTTGACATAATTGCACATCCGGATTTAGTACGAAAAAGAAACGATGTTTTACATTTTTTCAATGAAAACGATGGATGGTACAAACGTGAATTAGAAGATGCCGCAAAAGTTTTTGCACAAAGCGGTAAAATTGTTGAAATTAACACAGGAGGTATGGCACGAGATGATCTCAAAGACGCATATCCTTCCGATGATTTTTTGCGGCTTTTGTACAAATACGATGTTCCAATTATGATAAATTCCGATTCTCACAGTTTTGAAACTCTGGACTTTGCATTTGATTTTGCAAAAACCAAAGCTCAAAACATCGGTTATGATAAATTTATGTGTTTTTAACTAACGATTACGTCTTTCATCGGCACTTTTACAATCAATACAAAGCACGGCATATGGCAAAATTTTCAATCTTTCTTCAGGAATTTTTTTTGCACATTTCATACAAATTCCATATTTCCCCTGTTCAATGCGATTCAATGCATTTTCAATAGCTTTAAGACGATTCAGTTCTTTTTCGCCTACACTTTCCATCAACTGACGATCTGCCACATCTGTTGCCACATCAATTTCATCTTTACCACCCATCCTTTCCAACATTTGTTTAAAGTCTGAATTAGCAGCCGCCAATTGATTTAATATATCTTCTTTTTTTTCCAATAAAGCAACTTTCATTTTTTCCAAAAATTTTTTGTCCATTTTTTTACTCCTACATAATTATATTTGATTTTTTTTTCGTTGCCATGTTGACAAACTTAATTGTAACTCATAGAATTATACGTGAGAATAAACTAAAAAGCAAATCGTTTTTTCACTTTTTGCTTTTTTTTTTAAGTTTTAATAATTTATGGAGGAAATGTGGCTAAAGAAGAAGCTATTGAAGTTGAAGGCATTGTGAAAGAGGCTTTGCCGAATACAATGTTCCGTGTTGAATTAAAAAATGGACATATAATCCTTGCACACTTATCAGGAAAGATGCGCAAACACTACATTAGAATTGTTCCAGGCGACAGCGTAAAAGTTGCACTATCACCGTACGATTTAAATCGTGGCAGAATTATTTTCCGAGAAAGATAATTTTTTACTATGACTTTGTTGATTTGGCAGAAAACAGGAGCTTTATGCCTCTCAAAATGCCAAATCCACTTCTAAATAAAGTCATCAAAACGAAAATCGGTCCAATTGGAAAAATAAACAAAAGAAAGCGACCAAAAATCATAATTGCAAAAATTGAAATTGCATTTCTCAAAATCATACGAAGGGCATCGCGTTTTGTAAATTTTTGTTCTTGATAATTTTCATCTGAATAATTTGAGTAATAACGCCGTTGTTCATTTGCTTTTTGGGCTTGTTGAGTATACCATCGCCACAAATCGTCAAAATCATTTGTATTTGCTCCTTGTGTATTTTGTCCGTAACTGGAACCGTATGCACTTGAGTGTCTTTCTGTCGTACCATAAAGATCATATTGTTTTCTTTTCATCTCATCGCCCAAAACAGAATATGCTGCATTAATTTTTTTAAATTTTTCTTCAGCAGCAGGATTGTTAGGGTTCTTATCAGGATGATATTGTAAAGCTAATTTTCTAAAAGCTTTTTTTATTTGTTCGGCAGATGCATTTTTTGAAACGCCTAAAACCGCATATAAATCTTCCATATAATTCCTCATTAATAAAATACCTAATTTTACTCAAAGTTACAACACCACCGGAAGTGAAAAAAATTATTGTCTTAAAATTACCCATGTAGCACCTTTACCACCATTTTTTCTTTCAGGATGCCCGGATTCGCCAAGTCGATAATCTTTTTCCACAAAGGTTCGTACCATATTTCTAAGCACCGGATTATCATTCGAATGATTTCCTTTGCCATGAATTATTAAAATTTTATATAACTTTCGTCTAACACATTCTGTTACAAAAGCTTCTAATTTTTTCCAAGCTTCTTCATATGTTAAACCATGTAAATCAATTGTTGCATCAGGAGTTTTTTTTCGTAAATCTTCTCTTGTTATTGTTCGTTTTTCTCTTTCGATTTTTTCAATCAACGCATCTTTATCAACAATACCATATCGACGCAAAGCCAATTCCATAACATTAATTTTTTTTTCAAATTGTTTTTCTGTTATTTTTTTTTCATCTTTTCTTTCAATTTCTTTTTTCGGTGCATTAGGTTTTTTATTTCGCCACTCCTGTCCGCTCGTTTTATTTATATTATCTTTTTTTTGAAAATTTTTTGTTTCACTTTCCCACTGTTCTAAAATTTCACCAAAATCCATTTATCACATCCTTAAAAATTAATTAATAAAAAATAACATCTTCTTTTTTTATCCAATAAAGATGTTCAATTTCATTTCCAAAATTAAAAAAGGAAACTTGCATCCAATCATTTTTTTCAAAATGAAGCTCAAGTAAAATTTCAGATTGAAACAATTGAATAACTTCAGATGTTTCTTCCGGAATTTTATAAAAGTGTGCATTTGTTTGTGCAACAACATATTTTTTTGTAAGTGCAACTGTAATAAAAATTTCAACAAAAGAAAAAAAGATTAAAAAGAAAAACAAAACAGATGCAAATTTTTTCTTTTTAAAAATAAAAAAAAGAATTGATAGAACAAACAATACAAATAAAACGCAAAGTAAAAAGATTTTAAAAATTTTTAATATTTTACGTATGAAAAAAAACTTGCTTAAGTTAATTTTCGTTTTATTAATATTACTTTGCATAACATCAACTGTTGAAATTTCTTTTGTTGAATCGATAAAATAATCTAATGCTCCAATATTACTTATTTCTTTTTTATTATCTTTAGAATAAACATTAATTTTTTTAACAGGATTTTTTAAAACAGGATGACTTCCATTCCATGATTCAAATCCTATTTCTATTTCCGGTAAAATTAACTCACCACTTTTTAGGGGAATGCATTCAAATAATATTAAACTTGTTTCTTCCGTAGAAAATTCATTTACAATATATGGCAGTTTTACATATCGTTGTTTTTCAACTAAAATAAAATCCTCTGAAAGGGATAAAGAAATAAAATTTATATTTTTAAAATATTTTGCAAATAGTGTTATAAAAAATTTTTCTCCTGCATAATATGTTTTATCAAGTGGCAATTGAAAAAAAACTTGCGGTAAAAGCGTCATAGGATTTTCTATTATTTCAATTGGTTCAAAAGGCAATGAATAACCACCATAACTAATTCGAGCTGCAAGACGCGGTAATTTGTAAATACCTGGTTTTGCAAAATTAAAAACAAACTGAACTAATGTTGCTTTTTCTTCACCTTGAAAAAACTGTTCTTTTTTTGAAGAAACAAAACGTACATCTTCAGGCAAAGACTGAATTGTTGTCTTAACGATCGAAGGAGAAACACCTGGAATTACTAATTCAAAAATACAGTCTTCATTTGTAAATGCAAAAGAAGTTTTGGGAACTACACGCAACTGCGTATATTTTGAAGCAAACAAAACATGAGAAAATACAAAAAAACAAAATAGCAAACTTAATAATCGTTTTGTGCAGAAATATTTTCGTTTGAAATTTGACTTTGCCATCTTTCTTTTTCCTCCTCCTTAATAATAGTAAAAACTGCATTTTCAATTGTGCTTTGCTTTTTTGATTCTATCATTTTAGAAATTTCTGTTTGAGAATCTTTTACTAAAGTATTTTGTTTTTTTGAAAGCTCATAATTTATTTTTGCATTAACATTATTTGAATCAAGCGACATTGCTTTTTTAAAAAACTCAGATGCTTTTTCATAATGACCTTTTTCATAAAGTGCTATTCCACTATTATAATATATACCAAATAAAATATGTTCCGGAGCATCAGGAGAAATTTGTTCCATTTTTTTTAATGCATTTTCATTTTCTTTCAACATTAAATATGATGTAGCCAAACCAAACAAAGCATAATCTGAGTTTTCATCTAACATTTCATAGCTTTCAAAAAACTTTGCAACAGATTTTTCATAATTCTGTGAATGAAACAAAGTTGTCCCTTCTAAAATTTTTATTGAGCTTTTTGAAACCACATTACATGAATATAAAAAAGAAAGCAAAAATATAACAGTTATTATTGTTTTAGTTTTTTTATCTTTAAATTTATTGTAAGAAAAAAAATTAACTTCGCTAAAAATAAAACCAAGACATATAAAAAGCAAAGATAAAAAAATAAAAAATCCATGGCGTTCTACAGAATGCAGCTCGTATCCATTTTGAACACCGCTTGAATTTTTATTACTCAAAATAATTTCTAAAACCTTTGTTACAGAACCTTTTTCAAATGCTCTAACATACGTTACTGCATTTTTATTCAAAGGTAATTTTTCATTAATTTTTTTTGCAACTGTTTTCAAATAATTTTCTTCAAGTTTAGAATGAACTTCTGTAACTTTATCACCTGCTAAAATTTTTGTTCCTTCTTCAGAACCGAATCCAACAATCACAACATTCATTCCATAACGAACCGCTTCAAAACACGCATTTTCAAGCTCTTGAAAAGTTTCACCTCCGTCTGTAAATAAAATGATTGTAGCAAATTTTGCACTTTGGCTTGAAAATGAATTTATTGCTGCCTTAATACCTTTTCCAAGATTAGTTCCTGGAGCACTCATTAAGTCCACCGATAAACTTTTTGTCAATGAAAAAATTGCCTCATAATCAGATGTTAAAGGAACAGCAAGAACACCGTCTCCTTTTGCAATAACAGCAGAAACTTCTATGTCTTCCAAATTTGATAAAATCATTTCAGCATAACGAGCACTTGACAAAAGACGATTCCTACCCAAAGTTTTTAAAACATCTTCTGCAAGCATACTACGTGAAGTGTCAAACACAAAAGAAACAGCACTGGCATTTTTTGTAACACCTACAGATTTAATTCCCCAACTAGGATTTATGATTGCAACAACCAAACAAATCCATGCAAAAGACCAAAATAATATGCGAAAAAAACTACTCCGTTTATATTGATTAAAAACTTTCAGCGTATTTTTTTGTTGGCCGTAAAAAGCACCTAAATGATTTAAAACTTTTTTTTGTCTTTTAAAATACAATAACCAAATAGGAATTAATAAAAAAAATAAATAATACTTTTTCATTAAATTAACTCCTTCATATAAAGTCTACGCAAAACCCAAGACATAACAAAAGCTAAAAGTGCAACTTGTAAAGCATAACTAAAATATTTTTCTTTTGAATTTTTATAAAAAAAACTTTGCACTGTTTTTTCTTTTTTTGCAGCATATGATAAAGCATCTGTTAATGCATAAACATTTTCAGAAGAAAAATATGAACCATCTGTTTCTAAAGCAAGTGTACGTAAAAAATTATCATCAAAATTTGAATCTAAATAGCCGGAATATCTTTTTCCGGTTTTAACATCCGTATACTCAAGTGGCACAGTACCTTTTGTTCCTATACCAATAATGTATAATTTAATATTCTTTTCTTTTGCAAGCCTCGATGCGGTTTTAGGATGAATTACCCCTGCATTATTTTCTCCATCTGTTAAAAGTATAATGGATTTTTTTGGAGCTTGTGAATTTGAAAGATGCAAAACCGCAGAACTAATTCCTGTGCCTAAAGCAGTTCCTTCGCCCATTTCGCCAATTTTCAAATTGTTTAATCGTATTTTGAAAAAATCATAATCCGTTGTTGGCGGAACAATAATTGCAGCTTCAGAACCTAATGCAACCAACCCAAAAGATGTTCCTTGCATATTTTCAATCATTTGTTTAATTGCATTTTTTGCAATATTTAATCTTGTATCAACTCCAACATCTTTTGCAGCCATTGAAGGACTTGTATCCAAGACAAAAACTATTTCACTGCCCTTTGATGTAAAAACTTTTTCCTGTTTTAAAATTACAGGAGAAGCCCAAGCAACAATCAATGAAAAATAACCTAAAATAAAAAATGCCGTTGAAACAATTCGTGCAACTTTAAAAACAGAAGCATTCCATGAAAAAGTTTTTCCGTTCCAATCCGAGATAGTTAACGGAAAAGAAATTTTTACTAAAATACCAAATTTACGTAAAAGATAATACAGAGGAATTGATAACAAAAACAAAAAAGCAAAAGGATTTTCAAAGTGTAACATTTTCACATTCCTCATAAAACAAAACATTTTTTTCTACAGATTCAATTAATTGATTTTTTTCTTCCACTGATAACGCAATTTGTTCTGAAGAAAATTTAATTTTATCCAGCATTTCCAAAATTTCATAAAGTTCTAAACTTTGATTTTCACATTTACTTTTTGCTTCTAGTTTTAAATTTTCTTCATTAAAGTTATCTCTTTGAATTTCTTTTTCAGAAAAGACAAATTGCTTTAACGTAACAAAGTTATATAAATAATTTTTTATCTCTGAGGATGTTAAAACAAAAAAATCATTAGAAAAATTTTCAGAAAAAAATGCACATAAAATTTCGTACAATTTTTTTGCAAATGTTTTTTCTTCAAGGTCAAAGCAACTTTTTTTTAGCAATTTTAATTTTTTCAACGTTTTTCGACAATTACGCGAATGAAGATTTTTAAAAAAAACTTTTTTAAAAAAATTCTTTACTTGTGAAAACTTCAAAAGAAATCCTGTAACAAAAACAAAAAACAAAACAGTAATAAAAATAATACTGTAAATAAAATAAGTTGTTCCGGGAACAAGAATAGGACTTTGTAAAGGTTGCAATGTTTCTTCATTCGTTTTTTCTAAAATAGAGTTAACAAAAATTTCCGGAACATTAATTGAAAAATTTTCCGTTATTTGTATTGGATTGAATTGTATAGCTCCGGTTTTCCATGGAATTATTTTCAAATTAAGGATATCATTTCCGCCTTCTTTATAAAACTGTGCTGACAAAATAGTTACATCATTTTCAATTGTTTTAAAACTTTCTTCCATATTAATGTCTATAATTTCATCATTGGAAAATTCAAAATTTGTTTTTAATGTAATTATATAATTTGCTTCATCTCCACAATATATTTCTTTTGGAATTAAAACCGCACTTTGAATCATATAAACCTCATAAAATTATCCACGACGTCGTGAAGAAAAAAACTTATTCAAAACAAAAACCGGATCATCTTTTGTTGAAAGAAACAAAGGGGAAACACCTCTTTTATTACAAACAGAAACAAATTTTTCAATTCTCTTCTGTCCCGCAATCTTCCATTCTTTTTTAAAACTTTCATTTTCTGTGGGATACATTTCAAAAACTTTTGTTTCAGGATCATAAAAAGGCAACATACCTACACTCGGAAAATCCGTATCAATTGAATCACTTAAATTCACTGCAACAACATCATGCTTTATAGCAAGTGAAGCTAACGCATCTTCATAAAATGCACAACGAAAATCCGAAAGAATAACAACCAACGAACGTTTTTTCAAAATTTTTTCAGCACCGCGCAATGCATTTGTTAATACAGAACCTGCCTTAATTTTTTTTGGTATGCGATTCAATTGCTGCAACAAAAGCATAGCATTGTCTTTGCCCGTTTTAGGTTCTGAGATAAACTGTAATTCACCGTCAAATAAAATTAATCCCACAGGACTAGCATTTTGTTCAGCAGCAAAAGTTAGCAAACATGCAGCTTCACTTGCAACTTGTAAACGCGATTTTTTTCCACTTCCTAATTCCATTGATAAAGAGCGGTCAAGCAAAACAAATACAACCATTTCTTTTTCTTCATCAAAAATTTTTACATATGGTTTATTCATTCTTGCAGTAACGTTCCAGTCAATTGTACGTACATCATCACCGATGAAATATTCGCGAACGCCTGAGAATTCAATTCCTTGACCGCGACGCAAAGAACGAAACGCACCACTTTGCATACTAGTTGCAATACTTTTTGCAGAAAGGCGTAACAAAGACGCACGGCTTACTAAATTTGAGGAATCTTCAAAAAGAGGAACATATTCATCCCTTTCCATTTTTATGGAACCGGAACCAATGTAAGAATTTTTTCAACTAAATCATCGCTTGTTATTCCATCGGCTAGAGCTTCATAAGAAAGAACAAGACGATGTCGCAAAACCATTGGGGCAACTTTTTTAATATCTTCCGGTAAAACATAATTACGACCGGCAAACATTGCGACAACTTTAGCACATTTTAAAAGTGCAATTGAACCGCGCGGAGAAACACCAAATGAAATATAACGCAAAATATAATTTTTTGATTTTCCGCTAACAACAGACATCGTTCCTAGAGGATTTACACGTGTGTTTTTTCTTGTGACAGAAACCAAAGAAACAATATAATTTATCAGTGTTTCATCACACGAAATTTTTTCAACCAAATTACGAAAATCATACAACTGCTCCGCTGTAAAAACTTTCCGCACTTCAATGCTTTCAAAATCACCGCCTTGTGCAACGATTTTTGCTTCTTCCGTTACACTTGGATAGCTTGCGTGAACTTTGAGCAAAAATCTGTCAAGCTCCGCTTCCGGCAAAGCATACGTTCCTTCTTGTTCAATAGGATTTTGCGTTGCAAGAACAAAAAACGGCTTGGGTAACTCATAACTTTGCTCTCCAATTGTCACTTGATATTCAGCCATTGCTTCCAAAAGTGCAGACTGAACTTTTGCAGGAGCCCTGTTAATTTCATCCGCTAAAACAACGTTGGCAAAAACAGGTCCTTTACGAACAGAAAATTTACCTGTATTTTGTTCATATACTAATGTTCCGGAAACATCAGCCGGAAGTAAATCCGGAGTAAATTGAATTCGTTTGAACGAAAGATCACTAACTTGTGCAAATGTTTTCACTGCCAAAGTTTTTGCCAAACCGGGACAACCTTCAAGCAAAACGTGCCCGCCAACTATCATCGCTGTTAAAATTCCGTCAACAACCTCCGTTTGACCAACAACACGTTTTGCAATCTCTTTTTTGCATTTTTCTATTAATTTTGACGCTTCTGTTATTTCCATACTTAAAGATTAACAGAAAAAATGCATTTTCGCAACATGAGCATTATTCGTTATAAGTGCGTTTTACTTTTTTTGTAGTTGTCATTTCTAAAGGCTTATCCAAAAACGTTGTTTTCGAAATGCGTGCATAAGGTTGTAATGTTTTGTTCACTTTAGCAATAATTTCTGCAACTTCAACTTTCATTCGTTCTTGGCCTTCTTTACTTTCGCGCGTCATATCAATGCGTTTAAACAAATCGTCTGAAGTATAAACCAACGCTTCAATTCCTTCGGATTTTGTCGCTTTATCTATGATATAACCTTTTATTGTAATTTGCTCAATATCGGTAAATAACTGAAACGCATTTTCTACTTCTTCCGGAAAGACATTCTTTCCACCTTCAGTAACAATCATATTTTTGGCTCGTCCTGCAAGATACAAATATCCTTCATTATCTAATCTACCCAAATCTCCCGTTTTGAAAAAACCATCTTCGGTAAAAACCTCTGCAGTTTCTTCAGGCATATTGTAGTATCCTTGCATTACCATCGGACCTTTTACAACAACTTCACCTATACCATTTTCATCTTCGTCAATAATTTTCATTTCCATGTACGGATGAAAATATTGTCCCACACTTTCAATTTTAAAATGCTCTTTAGGATTCAATGCAATAATTGGAGATGTTTCCGTTAAACCGTAACCTTGAACAAAATCAATTCCTAATTGATTATAAAGTTTGAAAACACTTAGAGCTAATGGACCTCCACCGGAGATAGCCACACGAAGATTTTCCAAACTGACTTTTTTCAAAATGAAACCAAACATTTTTTTACCGGGGTTTACACCGAATAATTTTTTTACAAAATATGAAATGCCCATCATAAAACGAATAAGCCCATAAACTACCGGACCTTTTGCTTTTACACCTTTCAGAACACCGGCAAGCAATTTATTAAACAAAAGCGGAACTCCCAAAAGCATTGTAATTTTGCCTTCTTTTAATTCTTTAAGCATTCGCGTAACTGCCATTGTTTTTGCAAAAACGATTTCAGCACCCACAGAAATTGATTCAATAAAAACCGCTTGCATTGTATACGCATGATGAATAGGTAAAAGTGCATAAAAAACATCTTCCGGAAAAATCAAAAGACGAGACTGAGCGATAAAAGCATCAGACACTAAGTTTTTGTGAGAAAGCATTACACCCTTAGGATTTCCTGTTGTTCCCGATGTAAACAAAATTGCCGCTAAATCATTTTCATTAGGCATATTTGCGATATGTGTTTTTTTTGCTTTTAAATTATATACGTATTCTTCTGAATGTTTTTTACTTAACGATAAAATTTTCATTCTTTTTACATAATCAAGCGATGAATTTAAAAAATGCTCAAGTTTTTCTTCATCTACAAAAAACAATTTTGGCTGCGAAACTTTCAAAAGATTTTCCATTTCTTTTTCTGTCAAAGCATAATCTATCGGAACGATAACAGCACCTGCAAATCCGGCCGCTAAAAAGACAGTTGCCCATTCAGGTGAGTTTTTTCCGGAAACAGCAACTCTATCTCCTTTTGAAACACCTTTTTCTAACATCCACTGAGAAAGTCGTTGTACATTTGCATAAACTTCATTATAAGTCAATGTATTTCGATCCGGTTCGAAATCCGTAAATCCGTTGCGTTCACCGTGTCGACTTGCAGTGATGGTAAAAAGCTCCGGCAAAGTAGGCCACTCACCTTTGAAAACTTCTCCCCGATAATCATCCAAAAAAGCCCATGGACAAATTAGTGGCTTATTTTTTTTAACCATTTATATATCCTTATAAATATAAAATTTCTCCAATTTATGTAGACACAAATATTTAAAAAAGGTTGCAAAAAAAATAAATAATCAAATAAAAAAAATTATTGATAATTCTTCTCGTTCGGTCTATAATCTATTAAGTATGAAAAAATCTATTTTTGTTACCATAGTTTTTTTCTTTTTTTTCTCATTGTATGGACAAAATGATGCAATTGCCAAACGTGAAAATTTTGTCGAACATAGCAAAACTTATTTAGGGGTCCCATATGTATGGGGTGGAACAACAACAAGTGGCATGGATTGTTCGGGTTTTGTTTATATGGCGGCACGTAATGGTATAAAATTACAATTACCACGAAGTGCAAAAGCAATGTCTGCCAAAAGTACAAAAATTGAAAAAGATGACTTAGAAAAAGGCGACTTGCTTTTTTTTAAAACAAACACGGATCCAAACATCAGTCATGTAGGCATTTATTTAGGAAACAATGAATTTATTCACTGTGCTTCAAGTGGTAGCAAAACCGGAGTTATCATATCATCTGTTGCTGAAAACTATTGGGCAGAAAATTTCATTAGTGCAGGACAAATTTTACCAAGTGCAAAAATACAAAACACAACTGAAATAGCTAAAAAGACAAGCGAACACATAAATTCTACAAAGATTGCCGAAAAGCCTAAAAATTCGGATTTCCTCAAATCTGAAAAGACGGCGGAGAGTGAAAAAAAAGTTGCGGTTTTCAAAAAACCTCCCAATATTAATAATTTATCCGGCAAAGAAAAACGCAAAATTTTCACTGATGCTTGTCTTTCTTGCATTGCCACTCCTTATAAAATTGACGGAACATCAAAAAACGGAGTTGATGCCTCCGGATTTATTTTTGCTATTGCTCGCGATTTATTCGGCATGGAAACATTTCCACGCACAGTTGGTGCCCTTTTTTTATATGCACATAGAATCAAAGAATCTTCCGCACAACCCGGTGATATCATATTTTTTCATAAAAACGGACAAATTTATCATGCCGGTGTTTTTCTTGGAAAAGGAAAATTCATTCATTCTTTTGATTCGCAAATAAAACCCGGAGTACAAATTTCTACATTAAAGGACGAACCTTTTAAGTCAGAATATCATTCTATTGCAAAAATTTTTTCAGAATAGTGTAACTATTTTTCGCTTTCAATTGTTTTTTTGACGGAGCAATTTATGAAAAAACAAATCATTTTCTTTCTATTATTTATGTCTGTTTTTTTTATTTCATGCAACACAGAAATTAATATTACAATTAACGATAATAATTCTGCAACAATCGAAATAGATACTAACAGTAGCAAAGTTCTTGAAAATACAATTTCCACACTTTTAGGCGTTGAAGAAGATGTTGTTTTTTTTTCAAAAGAAGAAATTGAAAAAGCTTTTTCACAAACTGATTTTCAAGTAATAAATGTAAAATCTAAAGGAAAACTTGGTCTTACTTTATTATTAAAAACTCAAAATTTCAACAAAGCATTTAACATATTACCTGAAGCGGTAAAGATTGAAAAAAACACTATCTACTTTGATTTATCTCCAAAAGTAATGCAAAACGTTGCAAATTTTTTACCTACAGATATAAATGATTATTTAGCTTTATTAATGGCACCATGCTTTGACGGTACTTCTATGCCAAGTGATGAATATATTGAATTGATAAATGTAATTTATGGTGAAAGTTTAGCAGAAGAATTAAATAAAGCAAAAATTAAACTGAATTTTACTACATCTAACGGAAAAAAGTTTTTTTACACTGAAACTTTGGTAGATTTTTTAAGTGGCAATTTAAAAAATACTTATAAAATCGTTTTGTAAAATATATATATTTTTTTTACTGCTTACCCCTAAAAAATTACACAAAAAAAATTATATTGCCATTTACCTTTTTAGATGTTATAATCTAATAAAGAAATATAAGCTAAAAGAAGGATTAAATGAGCAAAAAAAAATTATACAAATCAAAAGATAAAATGCTCTTTGGTGTTTGTGGAGGAATAGCTGAATATTTTAATACAGACCCTACAATTGTACGACTTGGAACTGTTCTTTTAAGTCTTTTTGTAGGCTCAGGACTTTTAGCATATATTATAGCAATAATTATTATACCTGAAAAACCATCTAAAACAGATTAACCATTTTTCACGGTACATAAAATCAGGAGAGAAGAATGAAAAAAAAAAATTTTTAGCTTTTGTTTTTGTATCTGCATTTCTACTTTGTTCGTTTCAATGTAGTTATGTTCAAGTAGGTACAATGCCACCACCTCAAAATTTCACTGCAACAGTAATATCTGAAACGAAAGTAATGCTTTCTTGGTCAGAGGTTATCGCAAGTGCAACATATCATATAATTCGAAGCAATAAAGATTTTGGTACAAAGCATTTTCGCACAAATTCATTAAGTTATTTAGATTCTAACTTAATACCCGGCACGGAATATTCCTATGAAGTTTATGCAGAATATTATAATAGACATTACTACTATGGAGAAAATTCGGAAACTGTTATTGTTACAACGACAGGAATAAAACCGAATATTCCGGATGCACCTGAAAATATCACAGTTAAAGCATCTGAAACGATTAACAGATCTATTAACATTACTTGGGACCCCGTTCCTAATGCCGCTTATTACGAAGTTTTTAGCATTGTAGAATTTGACAATAATTACAAACGTTTGTACTATGATAATTACAAACAAGAAAGAAAGCTTTTTTCCGCATCTCCCATAACAGATACAACATTCTCACACAATGGTTGCTCCGTTGGAAATTATTATACATATAAAGTGCGTGCTATTGATGCAAAAGGTAACATAGGCAAGTTTGGGTATATTTACAAGCGTACTAAGCCAAAAGGTGAAGAAGATTTTTCTAACAAAATGAAAGCACTTCCTTTAACAAAAAATTTGATTGAAGATTTTTCCTTTGTAAAATCGACAGAAAGCATCTGGGTTTCTTTTTTAACAGATGCAAATGGTAAAGCAGATATTACATTTAATCATTATTCAAACAATGAAAATTCTATTTATATTTCAATTTATAAAGATAACGCAAATTCTTTAGAATTTATTAAAGAAATTTTTTGTAAAAAAAATCTAACAGAAAAAATAAATGGCAATCCATCCGATAAATATTTTATTCGCATGGATTACACAAAAGGTTTGAACAATGACAACAGAATAGCAATCTTACTTCACGGAGAGGACGAATAATGAAAAAAAACATATTTCTTTTAACCGCTTTAATTATATTATTTTTACTTTTTACTTCTTGTAAACCTATTATTATTACTGACCCAAAACTTGTTCCTCCAAAAAACTTCACGGAAGTAAAAATAACCGACTATTCAATTTCATTTTCATGGGACACTGTTGAAGTGGCTTCTTTTTATAACATTGCTTTTTCATCTAACGATGAAATCTACATTTCTTTAATTGAGCAATGCGAATCTGCAACAAATTTTGAGTTAAAGTCTTTATTGCCTAATACAAAGTATTATTTTAAGGTAAGAAGTCATATTAGCAGTGAAATTTATAGCGATTATTCAAATGTAGTTTCTTTCACAACACTCCCAACAAATCCGGATCAATTGCTTTTCCCTCCAAAAAGTATTTATGTAATGTGTGATGCAAACGATTGTACAAAAATTAATTTATCATGGGAAGAAACTGAAAACACAACAAAATATGAAATTTATTATATGCATGATTTTGATATCGGTTATAAAGTTTTAACAACAGTTGCAGACACAAATTACGTACATACGGGACTTGATGTTGGAAAAATCTATAACTATTACATTATAAGTAAAAATGATGTAGGACATTTTAGCAAAAAAAGTGAAATTGTTTCTTGTGGAACTTGGTTTAAGAACACTTCAATAAATAATGCAATTGATGTTTCTGACGGTAGTTCATATGCATTTGAATTTTCAAATTTATCAAATGTTCAATGGATAAAATTTAATACCGGTTTATCAACGGAAGTAAAATTTACTGCTAAGCAAAATATTGAATCTAGTGTTTTATCTTTTACTCTTTGTAAAAAAGATTCAGATGATACAATGACATTTTTGAAAACTGTTTATGCAGTTTCAGAAAAAGATATTATTTTTTCTGAATTAACAACAGATTCTGAATATTATATTTCTATTGATCTTGTCTTTGGAGAAACTTCTAATGCTAGCAATCAAACGAATGTTTATACTATTAAAAAAAATAGTTAACGTATTTAAATTATAATATCATTTATTAGGAGAAGAAGTTATGAAACTATTTAAATTTTTGTTTATATTAATATTATTTTTTTCACTATTTAATTTTACATCTTGTCTTTATGACTATACCACCAATATTACTATTTCAAAACTGGTTCCAACATATGACACCGTAACAATTTATATTGAAAAGGATGATGACATTTATAACTATGAATTGCAAAAAAAAATTAATTCTAAATTTGAAAACATAGCTAATAGTTATCAATTTAGAATAGACACTGATAAATACTATATTTTTGTTGACAAACTTCTTGATTCAGAAACAGAATATGAGTACAGAATAAGAAGCCAAAGATATTATTCAAGTGATGCATATTATACCGCACCCAAAAAAGTTATAACTCTAAAAAATGAAAGTTTGGTACTGGGAAAAACTACAATAACAAGTCATGTTTTAAATGAAGATGCCTTGACTTTGAATTGGGAAGCCGTTGATGGAGCAAGTTATTATGAAATATATGTAAAGGTATATCATACTAGCTATAATTCTTATGATAACTTTGATTTTTATTTACACAAAACAAATATTGAAACAACTACTTATACTTTTTCAATCAAGGATACTCATTATAATTCTTTTGTTGTTCGTGCAAGAAACGCTGAAGGCAAATATGGAAAATTTTCAGATTGCATTGAATTAATTACTGAAAATGACTGAGTTTTTCTGTTGCAAAAACTTCCATTGTTTCGTAAAATGTTGATATGACATTAATTAATGTAGAAAACATAACTGTAAACTATGGAAGTTTTTGTGCCTTAAAAAACGTATCACTGAAAATTAATGTAGGTGATTATGTTTGTATTGTCGGTGCAAACGGTTCCGGAAAAACAACTTTAGTTAAAACTATACTTGGTCTCATTCCTTTTGCTTCAGGAAAAATTGAAAAAAATTTCACTTCTTGCGGATATTTACCACAACACTCTGCTATAAAAAAAGATTTTCCGGCAAGCGTTTTTGAAGTTGTATTAAGTGCAACAGTTGCACATCATAAATTTTGGAAACCTTTTTTTACAAAAAAAGATAAAGAAAATGCAATATTGCAAATGCAAAAACTGGAAATAGCAAACATTGCAAAAAAAAGTTTTGCTGAACTTTCCGGAGGTCAACAGCAAAGAGTTTTACTGGCTCGTTCCTTGTGTGCTGCAGATAATTTACTTATACTTGATGAACCGGTAACCGGCCTTGATCCTATAGTTACGGATGAGCTGTATTCCATTATTCGCAAACTAAACCGACAAGAAAATTTGGCAGTGCTAATGGTTAGTCACGATATTCATAGAGCCGTACAAAATGCATCACACATTTTACATTTACAAAAAGAAAGTTTGTTTTTTGGCACTGTTGCAGATTACAAACAAACGGAATTATTTACACGAATGTCTAGCGTAGAATCATGTACAACACATTATTGTATGCATTGCGGACCGGATTGCATTTCAAGTCATATTATTAATAAAGAAAACTTCGCACAAAAAACAGAAGATTGTGTACACTGCAATTTAGAAAGGAATGCATAAAAATGATTAAATTTTTTACAGAATTATTTTCATATGGTTTTATTTTACGTGCTGCTATTGCAGGAAGTTTAGTTGCCCTGTGTGCATCCCTTCTAGGTATTAGCTTGGTGTTAAAAAGATTTTCCATGATTGGAGATGGACTTAGCCATGTAGGATTTGGTACTTTGGCAATTGCAATGGCATTAAATTTTTCACCTCTAGGCGTTTCCATTCCAATTTCTATTATAGCCTCATTTTTTTTACTTCGTCTTTCAAATGACTCATCTTTAAACGGAGACGCCGCAATAGCCTTAGTTTCCTCCAGCTCACTTGCTGCAGGTATTTTAATAACATCTATTACAAGCGGTCTGAACACGGATGTAACATCATATATGTTCGGAAGCATTTTATCCATAAGCAAAAATGATGTTATTATTAGCATTATTCTTTGTACGTTAGTGTTGTTTTTGTTTTGTTTTTTTTATCACAAAATTTTTGCTGTAACATTTGATGAAACTTTTGCAACGGCAAGTGGTATCAAAACAAAAAACTATAATTCATTGCTTGCGGTTTTGACTGCACTTACAGTTGTTGTTGGAATGCGCTTAATGGGAGCAATGATGATTTCAAGCTTAATTATTTTTCCTGCATTAACATCAATGCGTGTTTTTAAAAGTTTTAAATCCGTAACAATTTCCAGTGCCATACTTTCAATAATATGTTTTTTTATAGGCTTGATTTTTTCATTTGCTTTTTCAACACCGGCAGGAGCCACTATTGTTATTGCAAATTTAATTTGCTTTTTAATTTTTTTTATTATAGGAAAGGTAAAAAATTAAAATTATGAAACACTTTTTTTCTTTAATATTCTTTATTTTAATTAGTTCAATTTCTCTTTTTTCACATCCGCATATGTTTATGGAATGCTCTGCAGAATTTGTATGGAACAAAGATAAGCTTTCCGGCGTTTTTATAGAGTGGACATTTGATCAATTTTTTTCAGCAGACATAATTGCCGCTTGTGATAAAAATCAAGACGGAAAATTTAATGCTCTTGAAACTCAAAATGTTTATGACAGTGCATTTATAAATTTGCGTCACTATTATTATTTTACATTTATCCGACAGGGCGATAAAAGAACAAATCCTTCTAAAGTTGAAAAATTTTCTGTTTCTCAAAAAAACGGTGTTATGAAATATAATTTTTTTATTGATCTTAGTGATTATAAACAAGAAGAAATAAATGTTGCAATTTATGACTATACGTTTTTTTGTGCAATTGATTACACAAAAGAAAATCCTGTGAAACTCACTTATGATAAAAACTATATAAATCCACGCTTTGACATTATTGAAAATAGAAAATATCCCGTTTATTATAATCCACTTGGAGCAATAGATGACACAACTATTTATTATGAATATAAAAAAGGATTGCAAACATATTATCCAAAGGAAATAAAAATTTCTTATGAATAATAAGTTAAAATATATTTTTATAATTTTATTTTTTACATTTGCTTCATATTTATTCTGTAATCCATTTTTAGGAAATTCATCTAAAAAACTAGAAACAAATAATATTGAACAAGACACTGAAAATGAAACTGTAAAAAATAACACAACACCAACTCCCGTGCGTTCTTCAAAACAAAGAGAATCACTTATTAAAAAGCAAAAAATACTTCGCGAAAAATTGGGAAAGTTTTTCTTTGACTTAAAAAACAGTTCTGATAAAACACATAATCAAAAAATCATTTGGAACATTTTACTTGCTAGTTTTTTATACGGCATTTTTCATGCAGCAGGTCCAGGTCACAGAAAAACCATTGTTTTTTCAATGTATCTAACACGTAAAAGTAAAATATGGGAACCTGCTGTAACCGGTCTTGCTTTGGCTTTTCTTCATGGCGGAACAGCAATATTTTTAATGATGCTTTTTTCAGGAATATCATCATCAATTTCTGCAAAAACAAACAATGTTGCAATTTATCTTGAAGGCTTTTCTTATTTGTTAATTATTGTAACAGCAGTAGTTTTATTAATTCATGAGATAATTTCTTTTATAAAATATCAAAATTCATCTTCTGTTTGTACCAATGAAAATTCACAAAATAAAATAGGATACATTTCTTTTTTAATTTCCGGTTGTTATCCTTGTCCGGGAGCTATTTTAGTTTTAGTTCTTTCTTTTACATTGAAAATCTTAAAAATTGGCATAGCAAGTGTTTTAGCAATGTCTCTTGGTATGTCTATTCCAATTATTTTTTCTGCTTATCTTGCATGGTTCGGAAAAACCGGTATTTTTAAAATACTTAAACAAAATGAAAAACAAGCTTCCATCACTGCCTTTATTTTAAGTTGTTTCGGTTATGTTTTACTCATTGGTTTTTCACTTTACATTGCCCTACCGTTTTTTTTGAACTTACACTTTTAGTACTATTAAGAATAAAAGATATATTATTTAACGCTATTTCTTGTTTTGTTTTTTACCTATAAATAACATTCAATATATCAAATCTATTTTCAGCTTACTATTCTTACTTAAACATCCGTTTATAGACGCAAATAATATAAAAAAATCGTGGTTACTCTTTCAGAAGGAACAATAATATAATATAATATATCTATGAAAACTATAAAAAAACTTGCTTTTGTTGGCTGCGGGAAATTAGCTGACATTGTTATTAATGCGTTAATTGACGGATTTTTGCCGGATTACGCCTTAGTTGGAGTTATGTCTCGTTCAAAAAAATCTGCAGATGCTGTTGCTGAAAAAGTTGCACGAAAATTAGAAGACGGTATTTCAAACTGTGCTGCATGTTCAACTATGGAAGAATTATTACAATTAAAACCTGATTACATTGTTGAATCTGCTAGTCCTGTTGCATTGACAGAATTAGCAATACCTGCTCTTTCATCAGGGGCTTCAATAATAGCTCTTTCTATAGGAGCATTTGCCGATGTAGATTTTTATGAAAAAGCAAAAAAAGTTGCATCGGAAAACGGCACTAAAATATATTTAGTTTCCGGTGCTATTGGTGGCTTTGATGTTTTACGCACAACGTCATTGATGAGTGTTGCGGAAAATTACAATTGCACTGCAAGCTTTGATACGGAAAAAGGACCTAATTCCTTAAAAGATTCAAATGTATACACTGAAAGTTTGCAAGAAAACAAAAAAACGGTATTTAAAGGAAATGCTATTGAAGCCATCAAACTTTTTCCGACAAAAGTTAATGTTGCCGTTGCTGCATCTCTTGCATCTGTAGGTCCGGAAAATATGAAGGTATCCATAACTTCCATACCGAATTTTGTTGGTGACAGACATCATATTGAAATTAAAAATGACCAAGTAAAAGCAATTATCGATGTTTACAGTGAAACAGCACAAATTGCGGCATGGAGCGTTGTAAATACGTTACAAAATATTTCATCTCCGGTTGTTTTTTCATAAAATGCCCATCAAACAAAAAAACTTCGTTTGCATAATAAAACAAACGAAGTTTTTAAACTAATTATATGTACACAAAATCATCGAATCGAGAAATTTAAAAGCCCTTAATCTTTTTTCCAAAAAGCATATTTTGATAACAACGTAAACAACCCGGGAAAATTCCACCTTCACATGAATCAATTGCTTGACGGAACTTATTTGCACGTTCCCCATTATATATATCTGAAAATTTTTGCTGTGTAATATTTCCTAAAACATATTCATTATAATCGGCACAAAATGTTACGTCTCCATTGTAATTAATATTACATTGGCACCAAGGAACAATGCAGTGATTACGTACCGGCACTTCAAGCTTTGCATAATATTCATGTGTTTTTTCAGGGTTTAAAGCAGGTACTGTAATTGAAAGATGTCCATAATCTGTAGAATGAATTTTTTCTAAAATTGCATGTAAACGTTCACCGTCAATATTTTCATTGTATCCGGTATTATATCCTTCCAAACAAAAAATATCCGTATCAAGTTTTTCTTTCATATATTGTTTGTGTGCCGCAACAATTTGATCGTTAGTATATGTACCCAAATTATAGATATGCCAATCTATATCAAAATCTTTGCTTGCTTCCGCTAAATCTGCTAAGGATTCATAGTTCATATTTGTAACAGTTGTAACTATTCCCATAAACGGAAGATGACTACCTTGCTTTTTCTTTTCACGATTAATTGCTTCAAAGCCTCTAATTACTTTTTCATAAGAACCTTTGCCCCGCATTGCATCATTTACATCTTCAAAAGCATCCAAAGAAACAAAAAGTGTGTGCCATTTTTCTGCAACAATACGCTGTGCATTTTTCTCAAGCAACGTGCCATTTGTGTTAATACTGCAAAAAGCACCTGAATCTTGAATATATTTAACTAAGGGAAAAATATCCGGATACATCAGCGGTTCTCCACCCCATAGATAATAAACCATATTCCCTTTTGCCAACTCATCTATCATAGGCTTATAACTTTCAAAAGGCAAAACTTTTTTTGACTCATCTATACCGGTTTGGCCTTTCAGCACACCTTTATCTCCGCGTTGACCGCACATAACACAACGCAAATTACATGCAGGCGTCAACTTCATATAAACAAGGCAAAAATTTTTCATATGATCGTAGCCAAAGTTATGACGTTTTTTTAACATGGTTAAACCCATTTTAAAAAAACCGCGAGCCATTTTCATTGAAAGTTTTTTATCTTTTTTAAAAAGTTTTGGAACAACAGAAAAATTTGTTTTCATTTTAATATCCTGAAAATTAAATATTTTATTTTGTTTTTGTCATGGCCCGTACTGAAACAGCTAAACACCACGCTAAAAAATTTCGCGGAATGAACCCTGAAAAGAATGAAACAAGTTTATTTGAAAAACCGGTTCTAACATAAGAACGTTTTTTTAGTACCGCCTTCACGGCAATGTCAGAAACTTCCCGTGCGGACATACCATTTTTGTATGAAAACTTCTTATATTTTTCACTGGTAATTTTACATGCATCATCAAAGGCCGTACGAATGTATCCCGGTTGAACACATGTTACATTTACTTTATACGGTGCAAGTTCATGTCGTAATGCCAATGAATAATTTAACACATAACTTTTTGTTGCAGCATAACTTGCAAAATATGCAGTTGGTTGGTTTCCTGCAATTGAACCGATGTTCAAAATGGAACCGCTTTTTCGTGCTTTCATCAACGCTCCAAAACTTGCACAAAGACGCGTTAATGCTATCACATTTAAATTAATCATCGCAAGTACATCATCTTTTAATTCAACGCTTTCTCCAAAAAGGCCGACACCTGCATTATTTACAAGCAAATCCACAACAATTTGTGCATCATCACAAAACTTTATAACAGAATCAACACTTTCCGCACAAGACAAATCTGCAACACAGCTTTCGGCAAAAATATTATAATTTGAACGAATCTCATTTTTCAGTGCATCAAGTTTTTCGGAACTTCTTGCCACTAAAACCAAATTATATCCTTTTGAAGCCAAATTTAAAACAATTTCACGTCCCACACCGGCGGAAGCACCGGTAACCAACGCCCATTTTTCCTTTTCTTCCATGATATGTAGCATAGCATATTTGAGTTTTTTTGTCAAAAAAATTGTAATTTTCTTCTATAAAAGAAAATAATTAATCATTCAGATAAAATTTTTTATTGAATTTTTTATCAAAATACATTATACTTCCTTTCGTACAAAATTTATCGAATTAAATTAGATAACTAAAGACGTGGGGGTCTTACATGACAACTTTGACAAATGCCGGTTTCTCAAAGGAGCTTGAAGCATTTATTGATGAATGGAAAGAAAAGCCCGGCAATCTCATTATGATTTTGCACAAAGTTCAAGAAGAACAAGGTTATATTTCCAAAGAAGCCGCCAAAGCAATTTCAGAAAGAACGGACACACATTTGGCACGAATTTATGGCGTAATGTCATTTTATCATTTTTTTAAAACACAAAAACCGGGAAAATATCAAATCAATGTTTGCTTAGGAACAGCCTGTTACTTAAAGGGTGCACAAGACTTAATAGATGAAGCACGAGAAATTTTAGGCCTTAACGAAGGCGACATTTCTACAAAAGATGGTTTGTTCAGTGTTGAACCGGTTCGATGCATTGGCTGTTGTGGACTTGCTCCTGTTCTTTCTGTAAATGGCGAAGTTTATGGAAAATTGGACAAAAGTCATGTTGCCGGCATTTTAGAAAAATATAAGAACATATAATGCACTATACTCTCTGTGATTTATTTGCCGATTTAACGCAAAACTCTGTTGATGCTAAGGCAACATATATCACTGTAGAGATTTTAGAAACAAAAAGGGATATTACCGTGTATATTCGGGACAATGGCATTGGAATGAACAAAAAAACATTAAAACAAGCCACTGACCCTTTTTACACTGACGGTATTAAACATCCAAAACGTAAAATTGGGCTTGGGATTCCATTTTTAATTCAAACGGCAAATGAAACAGCAGGAGAATGGAATATTACATCTGAAGAAAACATCGGCACAACAATTTTTGCAAAGTTTAATACTGAAAATATAGACACGCCACCTGTTGGCGACATTCCATCTTTTTTTCGCCAGATTTTAACATTTAATGGCAACTATGAAATGAAAATAGTTCGTTCAAAACCAAATAATTCATATGTGCTTTTGCGCAGTGAATTAATTGATGCGTTGGGAAATCTGGAAACGGTGTCAAGTTTATCTCTTTTGGGGGATTTTCTTACAAGCCAAGAAGAAGATGAATAATTTTGGAGGAAAAATATTATGGCAAAGATGTCTCTTGAAGAACTCAGAAAGCTTCGTGGAAATGTGCAAAGTGAATTGCAACGTCGCGAAACGGACGGAAAAAGCATTCAAATTATTGTAGGTATGGGAACTTGCGGAATTGCAGCAGGTGCAAAAGCTACTTTGGATACATTTGTTAAAATCCTTGAAGAAAAAAACCTTGCAGGAAATACAATTATTCGCCAAGCCGGTTGTATGGGTCTATGTACCAATGAACCGACAGTTGAAGTAATTGTGCCGGAAATGCCTGCTGTTATTTATGGAAATGTTGACACTTCTGTTGCTACGGAAATTGTAAACACTCACATTATTGGAAAAAAATTGCTGGATAAAAAAATTATTGACCGTCCATCAATTGACATTACAAAGTAAGATTTAGGAGAAAAACATGGCTTATACCCATTTTATTCTTGTCTGTGGTGGAACAGGATGTGAATCCAGCAAAGCAGATGAAATTTACAAAAATCTTATAGCTGAAGCAAAAGCATCAGGTGTAGAAGATAAAGTTCAAATTGTAAAAACAGGTTGTTTTGGATTTTGTGAAAAAGGTCCAATTGTAAAAGTTCTTCCGGAAGATTCTTTCTATGTTGAAGTTAAACCGGAAGATGCAAAAGAAATAATTGCCGAACAGATTATAAAAGGTCGTGAAGTTCAACGCCTTTTATATAGTAAAGAAAAGAAAAAAATTGAAGATGTCCATGAAATTGATTTTTATCAAAAACAACTTCGCGTCGTTTTACGCAACTGTGGCATAATCAATCCTGAAAACATTGATGAATATATTGCACGCGATGGATATGTTGCTTTAGAAAAAGCATTGTTTGAATTAACTGCGGAACAAATCGTTGATGAAATAAAAAAATCAGGACTTCGTGGTCGCGGTGGAGCAGGTTATCCTACCGGTTTGAAATGGGAAGCCGGATTAAAAGCACAGGGAGATACAAAATATGTTGTTTGTAATGCTGATGAAGGCGATCCGGGTGCTTACATGGACCGTTCAACAATAGAAGGTGATCCGCATTCCGTTATTGAGGCCATGATTATTTGCGGTCGTGCAATTAATGCTCATAAAGGTTTTATTTATATACGTGCCGAATATCCGTTAGCTATTGACCGCCTAAAAATTGCTATGAAACAAGCTAGAGAATACGGTCTTTTAGGACAAAACATTTTAGGCTCAGGTTTTGACTTTGACATTGAAATACGTTTGGGAGCCGGTGCTTTTGTTTGTGGTGAAGAAACAGCTCTTTTACGCTCAATTGAAGGATTGCGCGGTATGCCTACACCAAAACCACCTTTCCCTGCACAAAGTGGGCTTTGGGGTCGCCCTACAATTATAAACAATGTTGAAACATGGGCAAACATTCCGGTTATTCTTACAAAAGGTGCCGATTGGTTTAATAAAATCGGTACGGAAGATTCAAAAGGAACAAAAGTTTTTGCACTTACGGGAAAAATTAATAATTCCGGCTTGGTAGAAGTTCCAATGGGTACTACACTTCGTGAAATTATTTACGAAATTGGTGGGGGAATAAAAAACGGCAAAAAATTTAAAGGCGTTCAAACAGGAGGTCCTTCAGGTGGTATCATAACCGAAGAACATCTAGACACACCTATTGACTTTGGTGCGTTAGTTAGACTCGGTTCAATGATGGGTTCCGGTGGCATGATTGTTATGGACGAAGATGATTGTGTTGTTGACGTTTCTAAGTTCTATATGGATTTTTGTGTCGATGAATCTTGTGGCAAATGTTCTCCGTGTCGTATTGGAACAAGACAACTTTATACAATCCTAGATAAAATATCCAAAGGCAACGGAGAAATGGAAGATTTACAAAAACTTAAAGATATTGGTCAAGCAATGATAAATTCTTCTCTATGTGCGTTAGGACAATCGGCTCCAAATCCAACTCTTTCAACAATTGCAAAATTTGAACAAGAATATATCGATCACATTGTAAATAAAAAATGTATTTCAGGAAAATGTAAAAAACTTATTCGCTATGAAATTATTGCAGACAAATGTATTGGTTGTGGAATTTGTGTTAAAGCATGTCCGGCGGATGCAATCTCAAACAATGCCACAAATGCAGTAAATGAAGGAAAAAAATTACCGTGGAAAATTATTGATCAAAGCAAATGTATCAAATGCGGTGCATGTGAAAGTACGTGTAAGTTCAACGCTATTATTAAGGGATAAAAAGCAAGGAGTTATATAGATGATTAATGTTACTATTAATGGAAAGCAAATTGCAGTAAAAAAAGGAACTACGGTTCTAAAAGCTGCAGAAAAACTGAATATTAAAATTCCAACACTTTGCTACAATCCTGATTTACCTGCGTGGGCATCATGTGGTATTTGTGTTTTCAAAAACGTGGATCCACGAACAGGAAGAGCACGTATGGCTCGTGCATGTTGCACAGCTTGTTCGGAAGGAATGACTATTATTACACATGACCCCGACTTAGTAAAAGCTCGTCGCACTGTTTTGGAATTAATTTTATCAAACCATCCGGATGACTGCTTAAAATGTAATCGTTCAGGAAAATGTGAATTACAAAATTTAGCAATAGAATTTGGATTACGCGAAAATCGTTTCCAAAAAATTATTCTCGAACAACCAACAGATGACTCATACGAAGTTATTGTTTTAGACAGAAAAAAATGTATTAGTTGTGGCAGTTGTGTTGAAGCCTGTCAACATATGCAAAATGTTTGGGCATTAGAATATACAGGTCGTGGCGATAAAACAATAATTGGACCAATTGGCGAAACAAAACTTATTGATAGCCCGTGTGTTAAATGCGGTCAATGTGCCGCTCACTGTCCGGTAGGTGCAATCACAACTCATACTCCAATTGAATTAATTAGCGATATATTAGCTGACACTGAAATTACTTCCGTCGCGTCCATTGCACCTTCCGTTCGTGCCACTTTGGGTGAAGAATTCGGCTTGCCTATTGGCACCTTAACTACGGGAAAAATTTACTCGGCACTTCGTATGCTCGGTTTCAAGCATATTTTTGATACGAACTTTGCCGCCGATCTTACAATTATGGAAGAAGGCACAGAGTTAGTAGGTCGATTAACAAAAGGTGGTGCTTTGCCGATGTTTACAAGTTGTTGTCCTGCTTGGGTTGATTATGCGGAAAAAAATTTGCACGATATGTTACCGAATCTTTCAACGGCAAAGTCTCCACAACAAATGCAAGGTGCCATTACCAAAACGTATTTTGCACAACAAATCGGCGTTAAAGCAGATAAGATTTTTCACATTTCAATTATGCCTTGTACAGCAAAAGCATGGGAAGCACGACGCGATGACAGCATGATTTCTTCCGGTGCAAAAGATGTTGACATGGTTTTAACAACACGCGAGTTTGCAACATTAATTCGTCAAGCCGGTATTGATTTTGCAAACTTGGAAGACTCGCAAGCAGATAGCCCTATTGGACCATATACAGGAGCTGCAACCATTTTTGGTGCAACAGGTGGTGTAATGGAAGCTGCTTTACGTACAGCACACAAACTTGTAACCGGCAATGAACTTGGCGATGTAAATTACACACCTGTTCGTGGATTACAAGGTGTAAAAAAAGCTGAGGTTGACCTAAACGGCATAAAAGTAAAATTAGCGGTTGTTCACCAACTTAGCAACGTTGAAAAAATTATTAAAGAAATTAAAGACGCAAAAGCTAATGGTCAAGAACGCCCATATGACTTCATTGAAGTTATGGCTTGTCGCGGAGGATGTATTGCCGGTGGTGGTCAACCATATGGAGCAACAGATGAAATTCGTATTAAACGTGCTTCCGCTCTCTATACAGATGATGAAACACATGAAATACGATGCTCACATAACAATCCATTAATCACAAAAATTTACGCAGATTATTTTGGTGAACCAAACAGCGAAAAAGCTCATCATTTGCTACACACAACTTATACAAAACGTAATTTATACAATTAATTTATGTGTGAAACAAATTTCTGCTTGTATTTGCAGTGCCTTAAAAATAGAAATATTTTCTTGGCACTGCATTTCTAAACAGAAAAATAGTATAATGCTTTTATGAAAAACACAAAAGTTAATATAAATAATATAATTATTCCTCTAACAGAAAAAGATTATTCTTCTTCCTTAAATATACCAAAAGAAATATTATTTTCTATTCTTTTTGAAATGAATAGATATTTTGACAAAAATTTTGTTCAATTTATTAGAGAACATAATCTCAAATTGACACAACATAAAAGAAATGCATTACGAAAATATTTTTATTAATGTAATGAAAAATTTCTTAAAGAAGCTAAAATTTTAAGTTTTCCGCAATATAAAGCAAATGAAGACGATAAAAATTAAATCCTAATTTCTTTTAATACACGAATTAAAAAATATGATTCAAAAAAAATAATACAATCTATTCAAAAAAGATATCAACTTTTAAATACTGAAAATATATATGATAATTCAAAAGCATGGCTTAATTGGTATGAAACAAAAATAAATGTCAACACAAACCTATTGCGAATTTCTTAAATTCAGTTTAAAATAGAAGAGTAAAATATTTTCAACTCTAAAAAGGACAACTTTATGGCTATTAGTTTTTATTCATTGGGAGCAGCACAAGAAGTTACAGGCTCAAAGCATATATTAGAAATTGACGGACGCCCTATCATGATTGATTGTGGAGCTTTTCAAGGAAAACGTGCAGAAAGTGATGAAAAAAACCGCAACTTTGGAATTGATGCCGATAAATTGGATTCTGTAATATTAACACACGGACATTATGACCACTGTGGACTTTTACCAATGCTTGCAAAATTCAAATATAAAGGAAATATCTATTCGACGCCAGCCACTCGTGACTTAGCAAACTTAATAATGATGGACAGTGCCCGCATTCAAGCAAATGACGCTGCCTTTTTAAGAAAAAAAGCTGCAAAGAAAGGAGAAAAATTTACGTGGGAACCTTTATATGGTGAAAATGAAGTTATAAAAATTATGAATCAATTTATAACTTTATCGTATAAACGTAAAATGTATATATCTTCTAATGTACAAATTGAATTTTTTGATGCCGGACACATTTTAGGCTCAAGTTATGTAAATTTTTCAATCTCCGGACAACGAAAAGATAAGAACGGTAATGATGAGCCCATTAATGTGCTTTTTACAGGTGACTTAGGTCGCAAAGGTAAAGCAATCATCAGAGATCCTGACACAAATTTACCGCCTGCAGATTATATTGTTTTAGAAAGTACCTATGGTGACAGATTGCATGAAAGCATTGATGTTGCAATGGATGAATTGGAACGGATTGTAAAAAAGGCAGTTGCACAAAAAGGTAAAATAATTATACCGGCCTTTGCCATTGAACGCACTCAAGAATTAATTTATTATTTTCACTTACTTGTTGACCAAAAACGAATTCCTGAAATTCCGATTTATGTTGACTCTCCTATGGCAACAAATGCAACTTCAATTTTTCGTGTACATCCGGAGTGTTATGATGAAGAAACACATCAAGCTTTTATTGCTCATCATAAAAACCCATTTGGTTTCAATGAGCTTACTTTTACGACAAGTGTTGCCGAATCCAAAGCAATTAATGACAAGCCCGGACCAATGGTCATTATTAGTGCAGATGGTATGTGTGAAGCCGGTCGCGTTTTACATCACTTAGCAAATAATATTACCAAAAGTTCTACAATAATTTTAATTGTCGGCTTTATGGCAGAAGATACATTGGGACGCCGTTTATATCGACGCGAAAAGGAAGTTAAAATCATGGGCGATTGGTATAAAGTAAATGCAAACATTGAGCATATTAATTCATTCAGTGCACATGCAGATTATAAAGAAACTTTAGACTGGCTTCGTGAAATCGACACTTCAAGATTAAAGAAAATTTTCTTAGTACATGGAGAAAAAAAAGCACAAGATCATTTACAAAAATACTTACGTGAAAACGGATTTCCGGAAATTCAAATAGCTAAATACGGTGAATCATATGACTTACAGTAGGCCATTATGTACAAAAGAGAAATGACAGATCCGCCGGCACAACTAATTGCTGACGGAAAACCACAATTTGGAACATTCTCAAAACTACCGACAAACATGGATATTAAAGGAGTCCGCAGACCATTTCGTGTTTTTCCTCTACCAACATTTATCACAAATTTACGCATTCGATGTTCCATAAACATTTCAATTTCTACAGAAGATTTTGTTGGAACTTTGTTTATTTTAGATGCAAAATTTTTCTCATATTCTGAATTAATTTTTTGGAAACGTAGTACTAACCAGAAATTTTCATACAGACATGTTTCCGGTATTCGCCGTCGTGTTGTACCCAAAAACTTAGAAAAGGCCGGAACCACTATTCGCTCAAAAAGACGCTATATTCGCATCCGTTGGAACAAAGAAAAAAATACGTTATCCGTTTTATTTAATATGACCGGAGACAGTATACGACCTTCTTTTTCCGGCTCATTTTTAATTGACTCTCGCTCACAAAAAGTCGGACAAATTTTTTCTGTAATGCCGGCACCTACAACAGCACGATGCACGGCTTTAGCACAAATTGTTTCACCTATCATTGGCACTTTGTTTTTTGAAAGCACCGACCAGCCAATTTTACCATATGAATTTTCCGGTAGTATGTTTTTTAACATTCGCCGTGCATATGAAAAACTACGCTCGAAACACGAACAACTTACAGGCATAGGTAAGATTAACGATGATAATATTTTTTTCCAAATAGGTCTTGGCTCTGCTTCTAGCATCGACGCTAACAAATTTAATGAAAATGTTCTTTTTGTAAATGATGAACCTACTCCATTGCCTCCGGTTGTAATTACATATCCTTATGGTATTGATAAAAAATGGATTATACAAGACACGGAAAATATGATTGACCTTAGTTTTACTCCTATATCTGCAAATATACGTAACTTGAGTATTTTTATTTTACGCTCAAAACATCATACAATTTACGGTAAATTTAATGGTGTGCTATTAACAAAGGAAGGCAAATCAATTTCACTAAAAGATTTTACAGGAATTGTTAATGTACTACGTATTAGATTTTAAATTTATAAAAGTCAGAGGGATTTATGAAAGACAAAACACAACAAAAAAAACCAAAAGCAATTTATGAGCCGGGAGAATTAGACAGAACCAGAAAAAACATCGGAGATATTGATCCAGACGAAGCAACAAAAATGACAAAACTATTAGGTGGAGAAATAGGAGTTGAAAAAACTCCACTTTATGATAAACCTAACATACAAAAATCTAAAACTTTTGTTCGTCGTGGAGATATCAACAATAAAACAAAAATTGAAAACAATGTTTCAAATACAAATTTATCTTCCAATGATACTAATGTAACTCAACAAACGCTCTTCCCTAAAACAAATGCTAAACAAAGTAAAGCAAAAATTAAAAACATTTTTAGATTGCCTACTATTTCTTCTAAAGAAAAATCTCTTATGGATAAATTAATGCAATCGAATCAATATCTAATAAAAAATCAATATGGTTTTTTCACTTATTTAATTATGCTTGCAAAAAGAAACACAGATCAAGTATCTGAATCTTTTGTCATTACCTCTTTGGACAATTATATTTTTCATATGCAAAAATTTATTTCTTCAGTTAAACAATTAATTTCCGGTGGAAGTGTAGAATTCAAAAATAAAGTTAATGAAAATGATTCAGTTAATTATCGTATTTTAAAATTTATAAATGAATTGGATATTCAACCTATAAAAGCACTTTACACACAATTAGAAAAAACAGCAAACAATGTTAATATTGTTGATTTAATTCCATTAACAAAAACAATTTATCAAATACTTTTAAAATTATATTTTTATGGAGAAAAAAATCTTACGGACCTTTTTAAATCTGCTTATACAGAAATTTCAAAAAACTCAGAAGTGCCAAACGAAATTCTTTTAAGACATACTCGCGATGCAGCAACTGAATGGCTTTATATTTCAGGTCAAGTTGTGAAGGGTTTATATCCTCTTTTGATGAGAATGTGTTGTAATGAATATTATGATTTTCCTGAGTTTTTCTCAAAAAATATTTCAAAAATTTTACAATTTTTAGAAA
>JAAYNH010000073.1 GCA_012520945.1 Treponema sp.
CTGCAATTTGTGTCGGTTTGTGCGTTGGCTTGCAGCTCTTTTTATTTTGCGAAGGGTTGGCATTTTGTCTGTCGTTTTACTGTTCGTTTTTGTTTGCCGTGTCGTCTTAGGGTTGCTGGTAACGGTTCGGGTATTGGCGTAGTGGCGGATTTTAGCACAAAAGTTGAATAGAATTACTGCCGTTCAATTTTGCACAAATGCTCAATCGAAGCCGTTCTACCGCCATTACGCCAATACCTTGTTATCTGCTTCCCCTTTTCTCGGTCGCTTTTGTTGTCGGTTGGTTGAGCGTTGGCAAAAGCACACTCTTTAGCAAGCTTTGGCTTGTTCGTTGGCATTGTGCTGCTTGCAAATGTGTGTGCTTGTGCATTGGCTTATTCATTACATTTTCAATATTTCTGCTAATTCTTCAAACGATGAAATTCCGTTAATATCTGCTGTGTCAATCCAATCAATTCCTCCTGCTGGCAAATAGTTGATAATTCCAATTTTAAAATTGTATTGTTCGTTAATCTTCTTCATATCAATAAACCAATCCATCGGAAGTTTTTTTAATCGAACAATTTCTTGAAAATCGTTGGATAGTTTGTTAGGCGACATTCCTTTTTGAATAAGAAGTAGCAATCCTAAATCGATAGTTTTGGCGACCTGTAAATACCCAACTAATTGCGAATAATCTTTTAAACTTAATTGGCTTAAATACTTTGCTTCAATTAATATCAATCGTACTTTTTTGTCGGGATTGATAATAGAAAATACTATATCGACTTTCAGTTTAGGAATGTAAGTTCCTTCTTCCTTTATCGTAATACCAGATTGGTTTTCTAAATCCGAGACAATGAAGTCTAAGGTTTTATTACAAGAATAGAAAACGCTGTAAGTTTCCCCAAGATATGTATTCAGATATTGGCTGAATTTCTTTGAAAATTCTTCATAATAGCTTATTTCGTTCTGTATCACTATTTCAAATTTACGGTTAGGTTATCTACTTTAATTCTTGTTTTTATGAGTTGTTGGTTCAAACTATTGCTTACAGCCGAACAGATAAAAGCTCTATCATTTTCTGGGTTAATGACTAATAAAGGACTATCAAAAGTATTTCCAATTGTTTTCAATGTTAGTATTTCTGATGTATATTTTTGGATAATATAATCCATTGAGCCTGTATGTCTTTTCCCATTCAAAGTTTCTGCAAAAAGATAAGCAATACCTTGGTCAATTCCTGTAAAACTTTCAAATTCTTCGTGTTCTAAAAGTCTTGAAACCTTGGCTTTATGTGTCGAAATTTCCAATTCGGGAAAATATTCTGTTTGAATTTCTTTCAGCTTTTTCAAAAGTTCTTTTTTCGTTCCTTTTGATAATCTTGGAAAAAAGTTGATATACTTGTTTTTGTTCTTTACTAATTTTTCAATTTCATCAACAGGTGCGTGTGAACATCCTAAAACAGCACAAAAGTGATGATAGTGGAAAAATAATTTGTTTCTCACCTCAATTGGTAATTCGTCAGAATTTTGGTCTGTATGTACGGAAACAGGGCTTGGGGTTCTTAATTTTCGTAAAACACAAGGTATTTGTTCTTCTTTCTTTTGACGTTTTTCAATTTTTGTTACATCTATAGATTTAGCCTGTAATGCAAACGAATATTGAGTAAGAAATGACCGAACTAAAAACCTAATTTTAAATCCCTTTTTCCATCCTTTGTAGTCAGGGTCGGAAGCAGAATGTTGATTTGGGTGGTTGTATAAAACTTGGTCGGTTGTTGATCCTAAATCCGTAAGCCAAGCACAAAGCTGAACAACAAAATTAAAATTGCGTGTGCTTCCCGGAATTTCAACAGAAACTACGGGGGCATCATCTGTAAATCTTCTGTGTGATAATGTTAAACTTGCTCTTGTATCAAAAATTCCCGATAAGAAACTTGCTGTATTTATACCAGTTAATTTAGATTTGGCAGTAGTCAAATCAACAGAAGAAAGTAAAAAACCACCAATTGGTAACCCCAAATATTGCAAATCATCTTTCAGACTTGAAATATTCGAATTGTCAATTGGTATAATCAGCCATTTACCATTACTAATTTCGTATGTCACATTGAAGTTGTACGTTGTATTAAAATATTGGCAAATCTTTGTAAGAATATCCGTTGCTATGATATTCATTCGCTTAGGTTCCATTCCCCACTTTTTGAATGGAAGGTCTATTACAAATGTGTTTTCGTCTATTTTTCCACTTCCTACTAATAGTCCAAGAATATATGCTTTAATGTGATTAATTCTCTCCATTTTCTAGATGTTTTTCTAACGCTTTAGCTATAACCCAAGCAAAAACAGGCGGAACTGCATTTCCTATAACTTTGTAGGCATTCGCTATAGTTTTGTAGGGAAATTCAAAATTGTCTGGGAAGGATTGTATTCTTGCAATCTCTCTAATTGTAAATCTTCTGTTTTCAAAAGGATGGGTTATGCCACAGTTTTCAGGTTGAGCCGAAGCAGTTATAGTTCCATTAATTTCTCCCAAGGCAAATCTTCTATAAAAATTAGGTGCGTGATATTTTTTCGGGTTATCCCAAATTTTACGAAAGCGGTCTGTCAAATCTTCATAATTCATATTCTTCCAAGACTTACCGCTTGAAATTGTTTTACTTATTTTATTTAGTGGAACTTTCTTTTTGAATTTCGAAAGTGCTTCTTTCCCGTCATCACAAGGACCAATTTTGTCCACCATATATTGTCCTCCTGGTGAGTATTTCCAAAAATCATTTACTTGTGGTGCATTCTTAGGAATGTCACATAATACAGATCCAAGATATAAATCGTATGGATTATCCTTTTCGTTTGGTAAATTGTATTCTGCTACGATTTGGTCTAGAAGATTGAAGTCAAAATAATCAAAGTCTTTTCTCAGACCGATAATGATTAAACGTTGGCGATTTGACGGCACTCCATAGTTGCTAGTCTTTAATAATTTATAGCAAGTTTTAAAACCTAATTTTTCTGTACGTTTTACAATTTCATCTGGTATACTTGTTCCGTCAGGCATTTTAGAAGATAAAATGCCTTTAACGTTTTCAAAAACAAAACCTATAGGCTTGTTTTTCCTTTCCAATCCAATTTTTAATAATCTCTCACATTCTTCAAAAAGATTTCCCCTCTCATCATTAATGCCTTTTCTTAATCCTGCATTTGAAAAAGGTTGACAAGGAAAACCTGCAAGTAAAAAATCAAAATCAGGAATTTTACTAAAGTCTATCTTTTTAATGTCTTCACAATGTAATTCGTGATTATTAAAGAAAGAAGTATTGGCATTGTAAACTAATTCAGCCGCAGGGTCTATATCATTTGAAAATTCAATTTTAAACTTTGTTTTATCAAAATATCTATCTCTAAAGTTGAAGTTTCCTGAAAAACCTAAATCTAAGCCACCGCAACCGCTAAATAGAGATACAATTTTAAACGTTTTAATTTTATGTGTTGATTTATTTTGTCTATTGGGCTTAAAGTCAATAAACATTTGTGCCTCTTCCACAGTTGAGATTGTTTCTAATTCTGCTTGGTTGTACATAATGTTTAAAGCTTTAATGTTGTTTGTTTGGTATTCTTTTCTCTGATATACTTCACTTTTTCCTCTGCAAGTGCCAAAACATTTTCATTACACTTATTTTGATATAGTGTATTTGCAATTTTTTCACTTATCAATTCAGATTTCAATGTTTCTAAATCAAGGTTAAAAACTGTAGCAAGTTTTGGTAAACAAGCTTCGTCAAATTCCTTTTTACCTGTTTCAATTTTACTCAATGCACCAGAGTCAATGCCAAGTTTAGCACCTAATTGAGTAAGTGTTAAACCGTTTTGAGTTCTCAGTTTTCTAATATACTCTCCAAAGCTTGCTTCCATTGTCTTGATGTTTTAATCTTGACGATTTTGACAAAAATAGGGATTTATATTCTGTCTTACCAATTATTTTAACAAAATATTTCGGGTGGTGGGTGAGCTTGGATGGGGTGGGAAAGTTCAAGCTCTTTTGGTTTTTGTGCGTTGGCTTTGTACGGTTGGAAAACCAAATGTGCTTGAATGTGCATTGGACTATTTAATTTTTTCTGTCAATTGAAAGTCGCACGGTCACTCGGTAGGGGTTGCAGATAACGGTTTGCGGCTTGGCGCAGGCAGGGATTTTTACCACTAAACTTCCTACGAAGCACGAATGTTCAAATTTACGAAAAACTGTCATACGAAGCACTAAACCCCCGCTTGCGCCAAACCGCTGTTATCGGCTGCCCTTCTGTCTATCGTGGTTGTCGTGTCGGCTGTGCGTTGCGTATTTTTATTTTTTAAAAGAGAGGGAAGAAAAAAAATGAAG
>JAAYNH010000074.1 GCA_012520945.1 Treponema sp.
ATTTTATTATATCATGTTCGGAGAAAAACTGTCCTATTTAGTATAGCCTATCCACAAGTAGGTAAATATTTATGAGAAACATCGACAAAAAAAGAGAAAAGGAAAAATTGATTTTTGAATTGACTGATTTTCTTCCGGTTTTGAGAGCAGCACTAGGAATTTCTCAAGGAGAACTGGCAGAAAAAGTTGGCATTTCAAGACAAACTTACTGCGCATTAGAAATAAAGAAAAGGCAAATGAGTTGGAATACATTTTTGTCGCTATTCTTGTTTTTTACATCTAATGCAGCCACAAATCAACTTTTAACTACAAAAGGCGATTTTTTAGACGAAGTATATGAACTAATGAATTACCAGCATAATTAAAAAATGTTTTGGGAGGACATTGCCTTGAACAGAAATTACGATATAGAGAAGCAACATAAAAAACAGAAGTACCACGCTATTGAGAGAATTTTATTATTATTAGATAAGAATTCTTTTAGAGAAATAGGTAGTGGTATCAACAATTACGAATTCAATCATAGTGAATCCAATTCCAAATCTACCGAATACGACGGTGTAATTACCGGAAGAGGAACAATAGCAGGAAAAACGGTTTTTATTTTTTCGCAAGATTTCACTGTTTCTGGTGGTTCAATAGGTCTTAATCATGGCAGAAAAATTGCAAAGACTATCGAATTAGCAATTAAGGCACGTTGTCCTATTATAGGGTTATATGATTCCGGTGGAGCACGTATCGGAGAAGGTATCAATGCGTTAGCAGGTTGCGGCGAAATGATGCATCAAAATACGCTTGCATCTGGTGTTATTCCGCAGATCTCAATAGTTGTTGGACCTTGTGCGGGTGCCGCTGCATATTCTCCTGCAATTACTGATTTTGTATTTATTGTAGAACAAATTGGTCAGTTGTATATTACAGGAAATAAAGTTATTGAGAGCGTTACTGGTGAAAAATGCACTTTGCAAGAGTTAGGTGGTGCAAAGGTTCATTCAGAGAAATCTGGAGTTACTCATTTTTCTTTTTCGAGCGAAAAGAAATGTTACTCTGAAGTTCGAAAACTGATAAAAACATTACCATCAAGTTTCGAGGATAAAAAAAGCTATAAAAACTTATCTTATACCGATATAGAACAATCTATTGATGAAATTGTTCCTGCTGATGGAAAAACAGCATATTCAATGCGTGAACTATTAACAAATATTTTCGATGAAGATTCTTTCATTGAAGTACATAGAGATTTTGCGGCTAATATGATCACAGGATTTTCAAAGTTAAATGACATTACAGTTGGAATAGTTGCGAATAATCCTATGGTTAATTCCGGATGTATTGATCGGGACTCAAGCGATAAAGCAGCACGATTTGTTAGATTTTGCGATTCGTTCAATATACCAATTATAACATTTGTTGATACGCCTGGTTATCTGCCTGGCATTTCTGAAGAACACAACGGTATTATTCGACACGGAGCAAAATTGCTGTTTGCTTATTCAGAAGCAACAACCATTAAAATTACCGTAATTGTCAGAAAAGCATATGGTGGTGCATATATAGCGATGGGCAGTAAACATTTAGGTGCAGATTATGTATATGCGACACCTAAAGCGACATTAGCAGTAATGGGAGCTGACGGAGCAGTTTCAATATTATACCACAAAGTGTTGTCTGAAACTCCAAGTGAAGAAGTTGAAACATTAAAGAGTAAATTGGTCGATGAATATACGCAGAAATATATGAATCCGACTATTGCAGAAGCAGAAGGTTATGTAGATGATGTGATTTCAATCAATGAAATTCGCCAGAGAGTTTTTGAAGATATAAAAGCATTTGAAAACAAAAATGTATTTATTCTTAATAAGAAGCACGGAAATATACCGTTATAAGATTCAATTAGCGAGGAATTTGTTATGTTAGGATTTACCGAAACAGTATTACGAGATGCGAATCAATCATTGGCTGCTACTCGTATGAGTAAGGAAGATTTTATAGATATTTTATCTGAGATGGATAAAGTAGGGTATTATTCCGTTGAGTGTTGGGGTGGCGCAACTTTTGATTCCTGTATTCGATATTTAGACGAAGATCCTTGGGAACGTTTAAGATTAATTCGAAAAATGATGCCAAACACCAAACTCCAAATGCTATTAAGGGGACAAAATCTTTTGGGTTATAATCACTATCCTACAGAAATTGTCCGAGATTTTATTGAATGCGCTATAAAAAATGGCATTGATATTATTCGCATTTTTGATGCATTGAACGACTTAGACAATATTAAAGATGCAGTAAAAGCTACTTTGGAGTTTGGCGCTCATCCATCGTGTGCTCTTTGTTATACAGTAAGTCCCGTACATAATGTCGCTGAATACGTGAAAATTGCACAGGAAATGGAAGCACTAGGTGCACAATCAATTTGCATAAAAGATATGTCGGGTTGTTTGATGCCTGATAAAGCTTATGAATTGGTTAGAGCACTTAAGAAAGTTTTATCTGTACCAGTGATTTTGCACACACATAATTCTTCCGGAATAGCGCAGATGACTTGTTTGAAAGCAATTGAAGCAGGAATCGATGTGATTGATACTGCAATATCGTGCTTTTCCGGCGGTACTTCTCAAGCTCCGACAGAGACGATGGCACTAGTTGCTGAAAATTGTGGAAAAAAAGTTAATCTTGATATGCCTACGCTTGCAAAGATTAATTCACATTTTAAAAAGGTTTTCGATAGATTATTTGAGGATAAAACTATCAACTATCACTCTTTGCAAACGGATACACAAAGTTTAATAAGCCAAATCCCAGGCGGTATGTATTCTAATCTTCTTTCACAACTGAAAGCTCAAGGTATTTTGGATAGAATTGATGAAGTTGTTGCCGAAGTTCCAGAGGTACGCAAAGATTTGGGTTACCCCCCGTTGGTCACTCCAATTAGTCAGATGGTTGGAACACAAGCAGTTGCAAATGTTATTGCAGGAGAAAGATATAAAATTGTACTTAACGAAGTTAAAGCGTATGTATTAGGCAAATATGGCAAAGCTCCGGGCATTATTGACTTTGAAATCAAAGAAAAAATTATAAATAACAATACCTCATCTGAAAAAACAGTAGATAGTTATTTAGCGACAAAAGAGAAATGTATTGCAAATGGTCTGAATTCAGAGGATATGCTGATTCACGTTATGTTTCCTCAATTGGCTGAAAAATTCTTTTCAAAAGAAAAAGAAGTCGAAGAAGGAGTGTATAAATTTGCTTGTTCGGAAAGCAAAGACCAGGATCAGCAATTGCCTGTGGCAGACCTGAGAAAGGTTGATGATGATATATTGGTGCTCCTACTGGCCATTATTTCATCTCACATTAATGTTGATGTGAACAAAATAAATATTAAAAACGTTTATGAATGTCAGTAAATGTTTAACGGGAGAACAAAATGAAATTTGATATAAATTTAAACGGAAAAAAATACATTGTGGAAATAGGCAATTCAAAAGCAATGATTCTTGAGAAAAGCAAAATTTTGGAATCGCAAGAAGACGATGTAACCGATATTGATGTTCCTGATTTTGATTTTAGTAAAAAGGATGATAGCAATTCGTCAATTTCAGCTCCTTTGCCGGGAACGGTAATTGCTGTATCTGTAAAAAGTGGCGATCACGTAACAAAAGGACAAACGTTGATTGTTTTGGAATCAATGAAAATGGAAAACGAAATAGTGTCGCCTATGGACGGGAAAATAGATGACATATTAGTTTCTGTAGGCTCATCGGTAAAGAAAGACCAAGAACTTATCTCTTTAAAAGTGTTGTAATTGGCGGTATAAAAGTGAAAAATTTGGTTCCGTCGCTCTATGTTTTAGAAATAACAGAATTTAATATAAGTAACGATATCCTTGATATGTTACCCGCAGAACGTCAGATTAGAATAAATAAAGCAATAAAAATGGAAAAAGCGAAACAATTGTATGCTTCTTCGCTTTTATTAGGATACATATTAGATAAATATGGCAAAAAGTTTGATGATATCAAATTACTGGAATCAGGCAAACCGTATATAAAAGACGGTCCGTATTTTAATGTATCACATAGCGGAAAATACGTTGTTATTGCGGTTGATCAAGAGGATATCGGTGTGGATATTCAAGAAATAACAACTGTGTCAGAAGCTGCAGCCAAAATGTTTTTAGGCGATGATAGCGATTTAAACATAGCTCTACGAAATGAATATTATCACTCTTATATATGGTGCAGAAAAGAAGCGTTTCTGAAATGTTTGGGTGTTGGATGGAATGGAAAGAGAGAGTCCAACGTTTCAATCTTATGTAACAAAATAGAGTATAATGCGTCATCATATTTTCTAACAGATTATTTTGTTTCTGAAGATTATTTTTTGACACTGTGCGAAAAAAATGAACACAAAGATTTTGCTATAGAGGAGGTGTCGAAACTTGAGCTTGAAATATTCTATAGATCAGGCTAACGACTTGATTAGAGAAAACGAAAAAAGAAAGCGATATTTTACAAAAATAATATCTCCTAGATTTTCGGATTGCATATATGAACGAAAAATTCATTTTTCAAAAATTTTCGAATTTTTCGAGATGGCTCGTTTCGACATAATGCATGATTTTTATGATTTTTATGAAACAAAGACGCAACCAAACAAAAATATAAGTCTTGGAAATTTCGTTGTTGTTCGTGTTCAATGTGAAAACTACGAACCCTTAAACACATCAATACACGAAAATGTAACAATAAAAACTGCATTGATTGTGCATCAAAAACCATTACTTGAGTTTGAGCAAATTGCAACCGAAAACCAACACAATCAATCGTTAATAAAAGCCAATATAAAAATTGCCATTGTAGATGCTTCTTTTAATAAAGTTGAAAACTGGGATGATGACATTTTGTTGGCAATGTTGGAATTTATTAATACATATGGAAAGGAAGAACAGAGATGAGTGTATGTTTGATGTTCCCTGGACAAGGAACACAAAAGCCAGGAATGTTAAGAGAGCTGGGCAATCAAATTGAAAAAGCCAATGGTGTATTTAACATTGCACAGCAAGTTACTGGAAGAAATATTAAAGATTTGTGTCTAACCGCAACTGCAGAAGAATTACAAAAAACTGAAAACACCCAACTTGCAGTTACAGCAATGAATCTCTCTTATTTAACATTACTTCAAAGCGAGGGCGTTAATCCTGATATTACTCTTGGACATAGTTTGGGGCAATTTTCCGCTTTTGTTGCAGCGGGTGTATTAACAATTGACCAAGTGTTTTTACTAGTACAAAAGAGAGCAGAATTAATGTCTAAAGTTCAGCGCTCCGGAATGTTATGTTCTGTTTTGGGATTGAATTTTGATATTGTTCAGGAAATATGTAAAAGTGTAGATCCAACCGCTGAAAATCTTGTGGTAGCCTTATACAATACTCAAAATCAAATTGTAATTGGTGGCGATTCTGAATTCGTTGTTAGAGCTGAAGAAGTTTGCAAATCAAAAGGAGCTTTGCGCACAGTACCTATAAGAGTATCAAACGCTTTCCATACACCATTAATGCGAGAGATGGAAGCAGAATATGCGGATTTTGTTGATAAGATTTCTTTTTCAAATCCAAAATGTAAGTTAATGCTGAATTGCAAAGGTGATTTTGCAACAGATGTAGAAGATATTAAACAAGAAATTAAAAATCAATGTTGTCACACAGTATTGTGGTATGAAGGAGTTAAAAAAATCATTGAGACAACAGACAATATTGTATTTGCCGAAACTGGTGTAGGCAAAGTATTAACCGGTATGATGCGTAGCATTGACAACAAACAGAATATGCTGATGATGTCTAATCCTATGCAATACAATAAATTTATTAATATTGGATAGGCTATACTAAATAGGACAGTTTTTCTCCGAACATGATATAATAAAATTATTGGAGGAGAAAGACATGTCAAAAAAATATTATGAGGAAAATTTCAAGAAGCAAATTGTCAAAATA
>JAAYNH010000075.1 GCA_012520945.1 Treponema sp.
AAAATTTTTATTTTATTTTTTTGTGCTCCATATCCATCTATTGCACCAAAAAGTTTTATAGCATCATCAAGTGGATATTTGTTTGCATACATGCTCACTTTGCTGGTAATTGTACCAACTTGGTTCATACCCATAGCTGAGCGGAATTGGTTTGCCGGTGAATTTGGATCGTAGTCGGTAGATTCTGTATATGTTGCACTAAGGAAACCTTCCAAATATGCTTTGTTTATTACATTTTTTAGCTGAGTGGCATCTTTAAGTTCTTTGTTGCCAACTGTTTTTGTTAGTTCTGTAACATCGTCAAACATATCGCAACGAACACGCATGAACATTCCGCCACCGGGTACAACTAAGTCTGCTTGTTTGTTAAGGAAGAAAATGTTGTGTTCGGCAGTTGCTGTAGCATTTGGATCATAACGTGTTCTGTCTAAGGCCGAAAAAGTACTCATTCCAAAGATGTTATGATGCACTTCTGCATTAATTTTAGTCATGTATCTGAATCCGTAACCCATGTCGCCAAGGTCTTTAGTTCGACTCCATGTGAACAATACGGTGTTGTAGGCAAATTCAATATTTGCATTTTCTTTTGCTAGAGCACCCCATACTTCACAGGCAGACATTGTATTTGCAACAAATACGTTATTTTTAACGGTAAGTTTACCACTTTGTACAGACATACTAATTGCATACCATGCACTATTTGTAAATGTACAGTTTTGAATTGTCATATTGCCGTCAAATTGTCCTCTAATAAGTGGCATTTTAATAGAACGTACACCTTTGTGTGTTCCATTGATTCCGGTGGCAGGTGGATGTGTCAATATACCCATATCAAATCCTGCAGGTTTTCCATCTGTCGGATGGTATCCGTTCCCTTCACCTCTGTCAAAAATCAATCCATCAAGTAAAATGTCAACATTTTTTGCTTTTGTAGTAATTTCTAAAAGGCCAAAGTTTCCTGCCGTTCCGTGAATTGGATTTCCGTTACTTGAAAGAACCGGCGGTTGAAGTTTTGTGGCATATTTTAAAACGTCTCTGGTTGAGAAATTGTCTGAATAGCCACCGATTATTTTAACGGGATTTTTCATCTTCAAATAACCTCTTTCAAGTAAGCCATAATAAACACCTTGTGCAACCATAATGGTGCTACCGGCTTCAGCAACGTCAAGAGCTTTTTGGAGATTTTTGAACGGTGAAGCTTTACTTCCGTCATTCCTATTTGAGCCATTTGTCATGCTCACGTAGTACGTTGATTGAGCAAATAAACTGATTGCACAAAACAACGTAATAGCAATTAGTACTGCTTTTTTCATTGTGTCTCCTATCCTTGTCAAACGGTAAATTTTTTTCGTGTTTGACTGTAGCATTTGTATGATAGAAAATACGTTTTGTAAATAGTGTTGTTAATAAGTGCTAATCTTAATAAAATTTTATAAAATAATTACTAGTATAATTTTTTTTGTATTTATTTTTATAAGTATTACTCTTGACCCTTCTGTTTTTGCATAATATTATTTTATTATGATTTATGTTGTAGAAGATAATGATGCCATTAGGGAACTTATAGTTACTTATCTAGAACTGGAAGGATATAAAATTCATTCGTTCAATAAGGTTCAAGGAGTTTTAGACGCGTTTGCTTTTAAACAACCTGATCTTATAATTCTTGATGTTATGCTTCCTGATGGTAACGGTTTTTCTTTGGCAAAAACTATAGTGCAAAAATATCCTGAAACGCCCTTTCTTTTTTTGACGGCACGTGAATCGGAAAGTGATCGCATAACAGGATTGGAGCTTGGTGCCGATGATTATATCGTGAAACCGTTTTCACCTAGGGAGCTTGTTCTTCGTGTTAATACTATTCTTAGAAGAAGTAAGCATACTTCATTAAATAAATCTTCATATTCGACAAAAAAAGAATGGCACCTTGAAAATCATTGTCTGTGCATTGATGAAAAATCTCATGAAGTTATTGTAGATAATCGTGAAGTTAAACTTACTGCTGTTGAATGGGAAATTTTGCTATATCTATCAAACAACGAAGGCATAGTAATGAGTCGTGAAAAAATTCTTGGAGAGTGTTTAGATTACTATCATGATGGTTCGGATAAAACAGTTAATACACACATAAAAAATCTTAGAGCGAAACTTGGAGATGCCCCTTGGATAGAAACGGTACGCGGCTTTGGATATAAGTTTTCAATTTCTTCAGAAAAGAGTGAGTCATGAAAAAAACTGCCAGTTTATCTACAAGAACAAGTTTGCTTTTAATTGCAGGTATTGCAATTTTTTCTCTAACACTTATTATTATTCTTCATATTATTTCTAATCGGTTACTTTATAATTGGCAACAAATGGAAACAGAAAGTATGTATGAATATGTTGAAAAAAATCTTTCTAGTCTTATAACACAATCAGCCAATCAAAATAAAAAAATAACTACAGATGATATTTCAGCCGTTCTTACAAATTTTCCTTATCCGCCAAAGCGTCTTGTTATTACAGATGATAATTATGAGATTTTATATTTTTACAGAGAAAGTGGTACAGGACGTCAAATGCAAAATTATATGCGACAAATGCAAGATACAAATTTGTGGCGACCAATTGTAGATAAAGAAGGAAAAGCCGTTTTATTTTATAGTCTTAAAGTGCATGAGTTTACTGAAATCGAATCAAATAATACATTGATAAAATCTTTTCGCATTGCTTTGATATTTGCAAGTGTTGCATCTTTTATTCTTGCATTTATTGCGTCGCATTTTTTTTCTGAAAGAATAAAAAAACAAACAATTTCTCTAGTTGCTGTTTTGGAAAGTATAGCTGCCGGAAATAGAAATGTAATAATTCCTAAAAGTTCGATAAAAGAGTTTTCACAAATTGCACTTGCAGCCCAAACTCTTCAAGAAAATCTTCTTCGTGAAGAAACAATTAGGAGAAAATGGTCTTCGGATATAGCACATGATTTAAGAACCCCACTTACAGTTTTACAAGGAACGATGGAAGGATTACTTGATGGAGTATTTAAAGCAGATACTCAAAGATTGCAAGTGATAAATACACAAGTAAAATATCTTTCTAGCTTAGTTAATGCATTATCACTTTTGTCAAAGTTGGAAACCCCTGATTTTGTTTTGCATAAAGAAACAATTTCTTTGCTTGATAGTTTAACAAATGCTGTTCATTTTTTTTCATCGCAAGCTTCTTTGAAACAAATGAATTTTTTAATTAATGTTGCAAATGAATTTATTGAAACAGATCCTGTGCTTTTTGAAAGACTCACTTATAATCTTTTTTCTAATGCTATTGAATATGGATTTGCAAATTCCGATATTGAAATAACTGTTTACAAAACTGAAGATGAAAAAAAATGTCTTTCCGTTTCTAATTATGCAGAAGTAACAGATGAAATTATTGAACGTGCTTTTGATAGATTGTATCAAGGAGATTCTGCAAGAACTGAAACTCACAGTGGACTGGGGCTTTCTATTGTGCAAGCAATTGTCAATGCACATGGTTGGTCAATTGATATGCAGTATGATAAAAACCAAAAAAAAGTATCATTTTGCGTTATCTTTATCTAATCTTTATAAATTAAGGGTTGAATGTTCACCTTCATAGAGTATTCTTAGGTCAAGAAACGAAAAGAAATGCAAGGCTTGCATTTTATAAACTTAGGAGGTATAACTATGAAGACAAAGATTATCGTTATGTTTTCAGTTTTGGCATTTCTTGGTGCAGGATTATTTGCACACGATGTAACAGGTTCGGATATTGTAGATTTAGGAAAATTTCAAACTGTGAGCGGGATTTTAAAATCTGTTGACGGTGAATGGATGCTTGAGACTGCCGGAAAAAAAGTGTATGACATTCATCTTGGAAATTACGAAACAGTATTTCCTCAAGGGCTTGGTCTTCAAGAAGGAAAAGAAGCAACAGTTACAGGTTATGCACTTAATGATGATATAGCAGTTTGCCAAATTAAAACAGGTGGTTCAGCTTACACTTTACGTGATGAAACTACAGGTCGTCCTGTATGGGCAGAAAAAGGAAACAGAAAAAATCAAAAAACCGAAAATAATGAAGGTCGTGGAAAATATCGACAAAATTAGTTTATTATCTAATCACACTGTCCCGATGTGATGAGTTTTGCCCCTGAATATAATTTGTTTGGGAGGGTGTGCATAAAAGTCTGTAAAGTATACAAACAACTTTCTATTAGGTATACCATATAGGAGGTTGTATACTATGACACGAAAAAAAACAGATGGTGCAAAACAAGACGTTATTGCACAATTAATCCAAGCGTATGAAATCAAGGATGCGACGGATTTACAGGAAGCGTTGAAAGACCTTCTTGGTGGCACTCTGGAAAGCATGCTCAAGGCCGAGATGAATGCGCATCTCGGTTACAATAAATATGAGACATCCGAGAATCCAAATTCCAGAAATGGATATAAACAAAAGACTGTTCGATCGTCTCTGGGTGAAACAGTTATTTCCGTTCCACAGGATCGAGATTCCAGCTTTGAACCGCAAGTTGTACAGAAGCGGCAAAAAGATATTTCAGAGATAGAGAATAAAATCATCTCAATGTACGCACTGGGAATGACGACACGACAAATATCCGATCAAATCAATGAAATATACGGATTTCAAGCAAATCCAAGTCTTATTTCAGACATTACTGACAAGATACTTCCCGAGATAGAAGAATGGCAAAACAGAGCTTTGGCACAAATATATCCGGTAGTATATATCGATGCCATTCATTTTTCGGTCAAGGAAGAAGGAGCCATAATCAAAAAGGCTGCCTATGTCGTTTTAGGTTTAGATGAAGATGGTTATAAAGATGTGTTAGGCATATATATCGGGCAAAATGAAAGTGCTAAATTTTGGCTTGGTGTATTAAACAACATAAAAGCACGAGGTGTGGAACACATTTTCATCATCTGTTCAGATGCTTTGTCGGGAATTAAGGAATCGATTGAAGCAGCATATCCTAAAACGGTGTGGCAACGATGCATTGTTCATCAAGTGCGAAATACTGTCAAATACGTTTCATACAAAGATAGAAAAGAGTACGCAAAAGATTTAAAAACAATTTATCATGCGATTAACGAAGAAGTTGGTATGAAAAATATGCTTGAAGTGAAAATAAAATGGGATGCCCGTTACCCCGGTTCTATGGACAGCTGGGAAAATAATTGGGCATCAATAGTTCCCATTTTCAATTATTCCAGCCAAGTGCGAAAAATAATCTACACGACAAATGCGATAGAAAGTCTTAACATCAGCTACCGCCGATTAAATAGAGGCAGAGCTATTTTTCCTACTGACATGGCACTTTTGAAAGCTTTATATCTTGCAACTAAAAAAATTACTGAGAAATGGACTATGCCACAAATAGGCTGGGGAAAGATCATCAAAGAATTAAAAAT
>JAAYNH010000108.1 GCA_012520945.1 Treponema sp.
AAAAAAAAGTTTTATCCTTCAAAAAAACAAGCGTCATACGTTTATTTTTACAAGATGCGAAAATAAACTATCAAGTTTTGGTAAAGCTAAAACTTGCCGGAAAGAGAGGGGTTTTAGGGAAGGAAAAACTTCGCATCGCAAAAGATGGTTTTCCTTCCCTAATTTATGACAATAATTGTTATATTGAAAAAGACGGCAAAGGTATAGCAAAAATAAAAAGTGAATACTATAAGGATGTAAAACGAAAATGAAATTGTTGATGACAAATTATTATTTAGGGAAGGATTATAAATATTTAGAGATAGACAAAGAAATAATTAGACTAAGAAGTATTGTTGAATATTTGAAGAAACGATAAAAAGTATAACCATGTATGTTAAATTAAAGGAGAAAGGCATTATCTAACGATGTCTTAAGACTAATGCCAAAAAAAATGAAAAAAAAGTTTTATCCTTCAAAAAAACAAGCGTCGCAAGGAAAGGTAGGGTTTTAGGGAAGGAAAAACTTCGCATCGCAAAAGATGGTTTTCCTTCCCTAATTTATGACATTAATTATTATATTGAAAAAGACTGCGAAGGTATAGCAAAAATAAAAAGTGAATAGTATAAGGTTGTAAAATGATAATGAAATTGTTGATGAACGGTTTTTATTATGTGTTATGATAAATAAAACAGGGGAATATATTATTTAAAAAGTAATCGGAGAGAAAATTATGATGTACGAACGGATGCACAAGACAGTTGCAAGCGTGGTTTTATGTGCGTATTTATTTGCACTATTTCCGGTTTCAGTTGTTGCTGAATCGGTAACGAAAGATGTTTCGGATAATCGAGTTGAAAAAAGAGTTTCCAAGACGATATCTTCAAGTGGCGGAATTTTATCACTAGGAGAAGCGTCGATAGAAATACCTGAAGGTGCGTTATCTGAAGATAAGATGATACAAATAGAGCATCTTTCTTCTGTTGCCAAAACGGGGGAGTCTCTTTCAAATGCAATACCTCAATCGAAGGGGTATCGTTTTTTGCCTTCGGGCACACAGTTTGAAAAAACGGTTATTATAACGTTGCCGTATGACAGGGCGTTAAATGAGAAATCACAGGCACTTGAAGAGTTATATACGTATTTTTATGACACGAAAAAATCGGCGTGGATACGGCTGGAGCGTCTTGAAGTTGATACTCAAGCGTGTGTGGTGCGATCGCTGACGACGCACTTTACGGACATGATAACGGCAACACTTACATTACCGGAAATGGCAGGTCCTGTTGATGTTAATTTGAACTCAATAAAAAGTTTATCGGCGGTAACACCTGACAGTCATCTTATTAAGTTTAACCGCCCGCAAGCGTCGAATACTGGAGAGGCAAATTTTAGCTTTGATATAGGAGTTCCGGCCGGGCGGCAAGGTATGGAGGCGAGTTTACGTATTCAGTATTCAAGTGCTGGCGCGAATGGGATTATGGGGCGCGGTTTTGATATTCATTACGGCAGTAGTATTACGAGCGACACCCGTTTCGGTCTTCCACATTATGACACATATGACACATATATGCTTGACGGAGTGGTTTTGAAAGAAATGCGACGAATGGGAGCAGCCATATATTATGAGCCTGAAAAAGAAAGTAATTTTAGACGCATTATTCGCTATGGAGCCGACACAGACGCAGATTGGTGGGAAGTGACGGATAAAACCGGACGAAAAAGTATTTATGGAAAAAATGAGGCGTCATGTGTGGGTAGTGCTAAGAATAAGTTTACGTGGCATATAGAAATGATTGTTGATGCGCGTGGTAATACGGTTGAGTTTACGTATGAGAAAGAAAGTGGCTATGTTTATCCTCAAGCAATTTATTATACCGGGCGTAGTACGACAGGAGATTCTGGTAATGAAAGAGGGAAGTATAGTATTCGTTTTTATTATGAAAATGAACGTAAAGACGTTCGAGTTGACGGCAGGTCGCGTTCTGTTGTGAGGTGCAATAAGTTATTGAGAAGTATAACAAGTTGTTATAAAGAAAAGCCAATACGCACATATAGCTTTACATATAAGGAAGATTTTGCATTTGTAAAACAGTTGACACATTTTACGGTTTCTAATAATGCCGGAGAAAGTTATGAGTATACGTTTGATTATACGCAAGAGCAGAAGGAAGGAGATAAGGTTCGATACTTTTGTGAAGCGAAGAAATGGGAGAACGGGAAGCCACTGTATTTGGGCAAGGGAAGTAATGCCGGAGTTAGTTTTAACGGGTCGGCCGGAGTCGGCTATGGAACATCATTTGTTGACGGACGTGTTAGTGCCGGATTGAGCGGATCGTTTTCTTTTGGAGGAAGTTATACTGAAGAGACACTTATAGACATAGATGGAGACGGTCGACTTGACAGTATTCGCCAAGACGGTAATATTGTTTATGTTGCGTTAGGTAACGGAATAGGTTTTGGCGAAACAAGGGCGATAGTTATAGACGGATTTACCGGGAAGTTAGATTATGAGAGAGCGAGGGGATCAACGAAGGGCTGGAACGTTTATGGAGGAATCGGATCTAAAAATGCTATTATAAGTGGCGGAGTTAGTTATGCTGAAGTAGAGCAAGAGTCAAGTTTACAAACAGAATGTTCTTTTATGGATGTAAACCGAGACGGTTTTGTTGATATAGTAGTAAGCGGACGAACGAGTTATTTTAGAAACACCGGTAATCTTAATTTTGTTAGTACACCTTTTTATACGCAAGTGGCTGTTAGAGATGTTATTCAGCAAGTTTCCGAAGAAAAAGCACAGGAATATAGAAAGACATATTATGTACAAACGCCGTTTCGTATGTGGTGCTCCCCTTATGAAGGGACAGTTTCGATTCAAGAAGTTGCAAGTTATGCAGATGCTTATCAAACAAAAGGGGTAAAAATATATACACATTTTTCTGATGAGGATGCTCGAAATTTTTCTTTTTCCGTTCCATGTAAAACAGAACAAGCACAAATTGGAATAGAACAGGGAGAGCGAGTTTATTTTATTAGCGATTCACAAGTTGACCCTAAAGGTCTTGATATAGATTGGGAAGTTAAGTTGAGTTATTCACATGTGAAAGCCTTGAAGCCACTTGTAAAGTCGCCGTTTTTTTTAGAGGCAACAACGGACGCGGATAGCAAAATACAAAATAAAGTATATAAACAATTAGTAGCAGATGAATATATTTTGCCTAGGGTATATCCGTCGGATGTTTTTGAATCCCTGTGTGAAGATATTCGCCGGCATTATTCTTCTTGGAAAGACGTTTTGGATTTTGCGCAGCATTTTGTATATATCGTTAATGATGATATCTATGTGTTACAAAGCGAATCGACAGAAGATTGTATTGATTTTTATGAGAAGTATTCATCTAGCTTTACAAGAGAAATAATAAAACAGGCATTTCATCTGTTTGATGTTGATGGAATGACATGGAAGATAACACCATCGGGTATTATTTATTCTGCTACCGGTAGTGAAGATGTTTCTAAAAAAATGCGATCGAAAAATGTAGCCGGTTCTGTTTATTCCGATGCAGAGTTTACAACACATTTATTAAATATCGGTACACTTGTAGGCATTGATGGGAAAGAAAAAAACATAACATATAATTTTAGCGACGCAAAGATATTAGTCGACGGTGAAGAAAGTGCAAAGATACAATTAAAGGAAGGCGGAGCAATAGGGAATCCTGCACATACATTTGACTTGGAAGTTTACAAAGATGACAAAGATGAAGTTGCTTGTGAGGTTCGAGTAGTATGTAAGGAAAAAAATAACAGAGCGACATACATATATATAGAAGAAATGGATAAACTTGTTAGAGATTTTGCTGTTCCGTATGTAGATATTTATGAAGATTATTGGCAATGGGATGAAAAAAAAGAAGAGGTTAGGAATCCTGAATCAAAGATACGTGCAGTTCTAGGTTTGTCTGATGAAGAAGTGGAAGAGTTTATTGAATATATGTATGAAAAGCGAACAGGAATAGACTATGAGATAGGGGAGCCCGTTTTAGACGAAAAAGGAAAGCCTGTTTTTGAAATAATAGAAAAAGAATATACGTATTATGTTTTAAAAGATGAGCCGAATTATGCAGGTGCTCAGGAGATTTTATCGGCGTATAAGTATAGATATGTTACGGAAGAATTATTTCCGTTTTACATACTGTCTGACGGTGGATATGTGCTAAAAGATTTTTGGAGAGATGAGAAAACAGAAGATGAAATTTTCCAAATGGATTTTTTCACTTTAAGAAGTGCATTGAATATTGCAGACGGTGTTTTATCTATGGATAGCGAAAAAACACGACAGAAGTTTTATAATATATATCTTGAAAAAAATACTTTATTGCTTTCAAAGTGTGATGAGTATCGTTTTGAAACGTACGGATTACTTTCTTATTCGGTTGTGTATAATACGGAATATTTATATAAGATAGATAAAGACAGTTGCTATACGCTTGTTATTTTAGAAACAGGTGGTAAACTTGTAGAAGAGAAACGAGCGTTACGTCTTGGAAGACATCAATGGAAGACACAAACGGATTACAGTGCAGAAAATCTAAATGAACCTCTTTCGTTAGGCAAGTATATTATTCCCGTAACGATTGATGAAGAAATAGAAAATGAAGAAAGAGAGATTGAAGTTTGTACGGATGAAGTGCTATATGGCGGAGTGAATAATTGGTACTACGGCATATGGAAAGGGAGCTTAACTGAAAATCCTTTTAGCACATCGGCTTTTACTGATTTTAAATATAATGCACAGCAGCTTACACAAGAAGAGTTTAAGGAGCGACAAACAAACCCGCAAAATAACACGGAAGTGCCTGAAAAAATGGAAGTTTGTTTTTATCTTCCGCACAAAGCCGATGCGGAATTTTTTAAGATGGTAGACGGCTTGAAAAAAAGTGCAGATGTTTCATCTTTGGATGTCAACTTAGCTTTGTTAGGAACAGTTGCGTTATGTATGAGCGAAACACAACAGGGTGTCTTAGAGCATGGAAGATATGAGTACTCGATGCCATATATTGAAGGTAGTCGGATTCACAGTGAGCGAAGTGGTTCGGATGCGTATTATCGTATAGAGGGTTTATATAATGCAAGAGAGGCAGACACACAAATATTTTTTGAAGCGCAAGAGATGCAGTTGCCGTCAATTAGGAAGACTTATACACAGGGCACTGATATAACATCTGTGGAAGAAGTTACAATAGGTCCTGTGGATTTAAGTTACATAAAAAATATAGATACTTTGGGAGAGTCGAGTTACGACGTGGCAGTGAGTCTTGGAAAAATAAATGCCGGAGAGAACAACAGTTGGTCAACCTCACAACAAACAATACAAGATATTGACGGAGATGGACTTCCTGATATCGTTCAAATACAAGATGAAAAAATGTGTGTTACAAAAGGCACTTTGGCAGAAAATGAAAAAGGAGCAATTGTTTTTAAGAATCCTTTTATTTTTTTAAATGATATATCATATATTTCAAAAAATAAGACAAAGTCGACAGTTTTAGGAGGCGGGATATCTTCAGTCGGTTCTGTGAAAAATAAACCGCTTGTTAGTTCTTTGGGAAATATAAAGGGAGTTCAGCAAGAATTTAATTGTTCTGTTAATCCTTGTTGTGCTGTGTCATATTCGAACGGGGAAAGTGTACAATATACAGGATTTTATGACATTAACGGGGACGGCTTATTGGATTTTTATGATTCAAATTTTTTTAAGATAAATACGGGAAGCGGTTTTACTGAGGTGGGCAATTTATTTGTTGGAGTGAAAAAGCCGTCGATAAGCAAGACGGAATCTATCGGGTTAAATTTTTCTCTTGGAATAGGAATGGGTAGACAAAATTTACTTGAAGCAAGTAGTCTTACTTCGGGTATAAGTGCCACCATAGGAATGACGTACAATTGTTCATCAAGCACATCTGAAAAAGTATTTCTTGATATTAACGGAGATGGTCTGCTAGATATTTTAGAAATGGAATCCGGAAACGATACGATAGATGTTCAGTATAATACGGGTAGCGGTTTTCAAAGAGGAGAATCGATAGTGCTTACTTCTTGGGGAGAAATTGTTTCGGAGTCTAACAAACATTTTTTAACGCAAGGGGACAGTAGCGGCTTTGATATTTCATTTTTAGAAGGTATACCTGTTTTTGGCTCAAAAATTGAAAATGATTTAGCTAATATAACGATAAATCCGTTTGGAGCAAAAGCAACAAAATATGCAGACAGTCTTGATTGGAATACGAGTGTCGGTCTTGGCTTGAATGGAAATATCGGCTTAAATGTAAATATATCAATTTATGTTTTTATTGGTACAATAAATATCACAGTTGCAGGAGGAGCCGGAGCGAATGCCTCCACGACAATAAACGGCGCATCGGTTAGAATGACGGACTTGGACGGCGACGGCCTTCCCGACCATGTGCTTCGCATTCCCGGTGTGGGCACTTATTGGAAACGTAATTTAAGCGGCACGTACGGACAATTGCGGTGCATTCATCTGCCGCAAGGGGGTTGCGTTTCTCTTGAGTATAAAGAGCAGTATGGTACTGTTGCATGTCCGCAATTTAAATACGTTATGAGTCGTGTAACCGTGCATGACGGATGCGGCGAAGGTATGCCGGCCATAGAGCACGGCTCACATAGCATAACAACGGAATATGAATATCGGGGTGCATATTACGACAGGGAGGCAAAAGAGTTTTACGGCTTTGAAAAAGTGAAGACAACGTACTCAGACGGAAGTTATGCAATCGATACGTACAGTGTCGGCTCGTATTATGCAAAAGGCGTTCGATTGGAGTCTTTTTTCTACGGAATTGACGGGACGTTGCTTTCAAAAGTGCAGACGGAGTTGTGTCCGTCTCCTTATGCCTTAATTGCAAAAAAATCTATGTGGATATATGAGAACACAAGTGATGAGGAACAGTATTTGCATACTATAGCTTCGTATGTATATGATGAGTACGGTAATTGTACGCAATTAACGTATGACTTTGGAAACACACAGTCGATACGCTCAGAGGTTCGATATGACAACACACGAATAGATAAATACATTATAGGACTTCCGACGGAAATTTGTATTTATGATGCGGAAATGAAACTGCTACGTAAAAAGCAAGGATTGTATAATGACTACGGAGAACTGACGGAGCTACGAACGTTTTATGAGCCGTATCGGTACGCGAAAAATATGCTTACGTATGACACATACGGTAATATTGTGAGTGTTTCTGACAGTCGTGGAGCGACGACATCGTACGGTTATGACAGTGAGGTTTCCATGTTTGTTACGAAGGTGTCTCAAAGTGGAATGAGTACCGATACATACACAAGTGCGATAGACTATAACTATGACACACAGACAAAGAAAACGGAAATCGATTACAACGGCAATACGCTTTCGTATGTTTATGATGCGTGGCAGAGAATTAGTGAGATACGCACAAAATACGATGATGAAAAAGGGATTCCATCTGTTCGCCATACGTATCAGACACCTGAGAAACATACGGACGGAACTCAGGAGTCATGGTATGCTATAACCGACAACAAAGTGAGTTTTGACTGCGATAATGACACTGTCATACAAACGGTTGTGCAAGTGGACGGACTTGGTAGGGCGGTGCGTACTGCAAAAACGGGTCATGTTTACAGAGGCGGCGTTAAGGAGACGGGTTGGAACGTAAATGGAGCGATAATGTATGACTGCAAAGGCCGAGTCATTCAGTCGGGTATGAGTGAGTTTATTACGGGCTCGTTGAATGCCTTATTTGCAACACCGTCGACAATGACAGAGCTATATACAAGTTATGATTATGATGAAAAAGACCGCGTAGTAAAAACAGTGTTGCCTGACGGTTCAGTTTACACAAGCGACTTTATAATAGAAGAAAATACTGCAGTACAAAAGACGACTGACCCGCAGGCAAATGTAGCAGTGAAACGCAGCGATAGCAGAGGAAATATCGTTGAAGTGCGGCGAGAAGATAGCGACGGCACGATTCTTTCTCGCGTAACATATGAGTACAATGCACTTAATGAGTTACTTAAAGCAATTGACCCGAAAGAGAATTGCGTTGCTGTTACTTATGATATGCTTGGTCGCCGCACAACACTGGAAAGCGTCGACTCAGGTAGGCAGGATTTTTTCTATGATGAGAGCTCGAACCTCATTGCAGAAAAGACAAGTGTCTTGAGGGAGAAAAATAAACAAATCGAATACGTCTATGACGGGCTAAATCGTCTTGTGAAAATTGACTACCCTGACACAGAAGACACTTTTTATACGTATGGAGGAGCGAACGTTTCCGACGGCAGTGCAGGGAAAATCCGCTTCATAATTGACGCAAGCGGTACATTGGAATATGCCTACGGTGCGTTAGGTGAAGTTACAAAAGAAATACGAACTCTTAACACACACTTGAATAAGACACACAAAACGGTCACTGCCGTCATGGAATACAAAAGCGACTATCTTGGACGTATGCAGCATATTGTCTATCCTGACGGTGAGAAAATTATTTACGGCTATGATGCAGGAGCTCAAGTGGTGTCGGTAACCGGTGAGCGAAATGGCCACACATTTAATTATGTAAATGATATCGGCTATGACGAATATGGGCAGCGGGTATATATAGAATACGGGAATGGCGTGAAAACAGAGTATACATATGACAGTGCAAGAAGGTGGCTGTCGAACATTATGACGGTGAACAAATGGAATGAGCAATTCCAAAATATCGAATATACGTTTGACACAGTCGGCAATGTCTTAGGCTACACAAACAATTGTTTAACCGGCTTGAACGGCACAAAGGGGCTTTATAGCACAAGCCAAAGCTATTCCTATGATGGACTGTATCAACTGATTGAAGTCGCAGGACAAACAACTTATAATCCGTATGCGTCAATCGACCCTGAGTACAAGTCAAATTACAAGCAAACGTTCACCTTCGACACGCACGGTATGGGAAATATGATGAGTAAAGTAAGTACGGAAACCGTAAGCCCGCGTAAGCCAATCGGAGACGACTTAAATTATTCACTAGCATATACGTACGATGACGCATATGCACACCGCTTACGAAACGTCGGCAACAGATATTATAAATACGATAGTAACGGAAATATCGTCTGTGAACAAGACGGAGCCTTTAATGAAACAACTGAGGAGTATCATCGTGAATTTAAAAAAGAAGCCGAAGACATTTATTCAGTCAATTACGGCTGGGGTTTATTTAAAGATAGCCCGACAGGCTCCTCAAGCAACATGACAACATACCGCCGTATGTACACGTGGAATGAACGTAACCAGCTGATTTCCTCCGTTGATTCATCGTACAGTACCTTTTACATTTATGGTCAAGACGGACAGCGTACCAATAAATACACGGATTTCTCAGAGACACTATACTTTAATAAGATGTGGACACATCATACCGACACAGGAAACTCTGTCTACGGTGGACAAACTGCAAAGAATATCTACTTAGGCGAAACACGCATTGTTACAAAACTCAATAGCGTAAAAGACCCGACATACCAAGAAGAATATTACAAGCAATATTTTTATCACTCGGATCACTTAGGCAGTGCACACTTCATAACCGACTATAAAGGTGATGAATATCAACGCATAGAATATACGCCATACGGTGAAACTTGGGTTGAGAAGACGACTAATACAGGGTTAGCATTTCTGCCGTACAAATTCACAGGAAAAGAACTTGACCCTGAGACGAGACTGTACTATTATGG
>JAAYNH010000076.1 GCA_012520945.1 Treponema sp.
AAAATTCTTCAGGATAAAAAGGTTCTCCTTCCGGCACCAAAGAATATAAAGCACGAAGAACTTCATCGATGCCTTTGTCAGTTTGTGCAGAAATTTCAAAAACGTGATTCGCTGTAATTTGTGGTAAAGCCTTTGAAATAAAGATTCGTACAGATGTAACATTTGCTTCCTTTAAGTCAATTTTATTTATGGCAACAATAGTTTTATGAGAAAAAGGCATTACCAATTCTGCTGTCATATTTTCTTCTTCGCCGCTTTTACGAGTTGCATCAATAAGGTATAAAATGGCATCGGCTGTATTTAATTGCTCTGTAGTAATATTTTTGAGTTTCAGGTTAAGTTTTTTTTCAGAATTGTGATAACCGGGAGTATCTATAAAAACTAATTGACCTAAACTTGTATTTACAATTCCTTTCACAGCATTACGTGTGGTTTGTGGTACCGGAGAAACAATAGATATTTTTTCTCCGGAAGCAGTATTCAAAAAAGTGGACTTCCCAACCGAAGGACGACCAACAATAGCAACTAATCCGGATTTATTACCTAAAGGTGTGTTTTGTATATTTGTACTATCATTCATATCTTAATCCTGTTATAAAAATTGAATAATTTCGCCAGCTAAAGATAAAAACATATCTGCACCGGAAGCATTTAATTTTTCTATATTGCCATATCCTGATGTAATAGCAACGCTTTTGCAACCAAAATTTTTTGCCGCCATAATATCGCTTGCACTATCTCCTATCATAACCATATTAGTAGCTGTAAAAGATTTGTTGAATTTTTTTGATAATTGTTTTTGCACAAAAAATAGCATATCACTTGCCGGTTTAATATTTTCAACATCTTCAGGTCCTGCAACAACATCAAAAAAATGTGTCAAATCTAGTTTGTCAAAAATAACATTTGAAATGAGGCGTGGTTTGTTTGACGCAATAGCCATAGGAATGTTTTTTTTATGTATCTTATTAAGCAATTCTGTCATGCCTTTGTAAATAGAAGTTTTTATTACGGAATTAGTTTTATAATATTCTCTGTAAAAATCTACAATTTGTTGAAAATTTTCTTTGTTTTTAGTACCGACAAAAAAAGACTCATCTTCATTCGATAAGTATTGTTCGTCTGTTGTATTGGAAGAAATATCATGCCAGTTATCACTATAAATTTTAATGTTAAATTCCGGATCGCGTCCACAAGATGCATTAATGGAGCGTTTTAAAAGAGTACGAATACCATTACCGATATAAGTAGTGATTTGAGGAATGGGTAAAGTGTTAAAACTAAAATGAGCTAATGTTGCATTAACAGCTAGAGAAATATCCGGTGCTGAATCAATAAGAACTCCGTCAAGGTCAAAAATAAAAGCATCAATATTTTTAAAAAAATTCTTCATAAAAAAATTATATCACAAAAGAGTTTTTTTGTTACCATATAGTATTTATAAAAAGAATAATTTTTAAAATAAATAAGTTATAAAATAATTAAAGGCTTAAATAAAATATTTAGTGTCCTTATGTTCGGTTAATTTACTTTGTGATGCTATAAGATACGAACCAAACATAGCAACAACAGCATCAAAAGCTGCCGCAAAAGCACATAAAAGGGGTGCTATTGGCTTTAGAAGTAAATATCCGGCAGTATAACCACGACCGTAAAAACTACAAATTATAGTCAAAGCAATAAATGTTCCCCCCGTTGGTAATGCTCCTAAAAAGAATGAACAAGCAAAGGCCGTTGCAAAAAGCCAAATAACATCAAAAAATTTTATTCCTAAACTTGAATATGAACGTAAAATAATTATAAAGCAAATGGATATAACTAAGGCAGAGCCTCCGCGTGAAAAGGTAGAAAAAACGGGCATGGTCACAGAGTTTATTCTGCGATGAATACCTAAGCTTTCTTTTCCGTGACGCATATTTAATGCTAAAACTAAATTTGTGTCACCTGATAAAAATGCAGTTAAAATGGAGGTGATACTTGCATATAAAATTCTAAATGGATGAAATTCCTTAAATTTAAAACGTAAAATTAAAGGAAAGATAATAAATGTTACTATTATAAAATCTATAGTTAGTAAAATAATTAGATTGTTGAAAATGCCGGTTTTAAAAGCTGCAAGAAAATCAACAGTCCAGCTAGCAGCTATTGGAATCATGCCAAAGGCTAACATATCTGTGAAAAAACACATAATTGAATAGCAAACTTTAGACAAAGAATCAAATAAAGTTAAAATGGGTTTTGAAATATTATTGTCTGTGTAACATCCGGCTCCGGCAAATCCGGCCAAAACATAAAGCGGTAAAAGATAAGCTCCATCTAAAAAGACGGAAAAAATTGATTCGGGAAAAATTTTAAGTAAATTGCCGGCAATATCAAAAGAGGTACTTTGTGAAATTTTTTCAACGGGAATCGGAATGCGAGGTAGTTTTATTATTAAACCTGAAATAACTCCTATTGCAGTGAGAATTAAAGATGAAATAATAATTACTAAAGATGTTTTTACAGCAGTTTTAAATAAAATACCGGATTCACGGAGTTTGTAAACGGAAACGGTCATGCTGAAAAAAATTAAAGGAAGTAATAAATATCTTCCAAAACGAATTGCAAACTTTGTCATATATGGCAAAAGTTTTTGCATAAAAAAACCTTCAGCCGGTAAAATTAAAGCGATTATAATGCCCAAAACAGAGCCGATAAGAAATTTAATCCATATTTTCATATTGAAAGAATACATCATTATTGGAAAAAAAACAATAAAGACAAAATTATAACATTGTGATATAATGGCACCATGAAAAAGTCACTTTTAATTGTTGGTAAAGATTATCCGGCAGGTAGAGCATATGTTACAGCCGCAGTCGATTCACAGAGAAATGTTGTCATCACAAAGGAAAGTCAAAACGATATTTCAGAGCAAACAGAAGTTGAATTTGCTAATTGGAATAGATCTTCTCCTATTTCCGCAAAAAATCTTATTATTAAGGCAGAAACCCAGACAGGCATTTTGGACGAGGCACTGGTAATTTTTGATTCTTCACTTTATACTTCACGTTTTTCACAATTTGATATAGAAACTTTTTCAAAGGCAGATGACGAACTTGTTCGTGGTTATTATTATATTGTTTCGGAAATAGTTTCGCGTTTTTTGAAAAAAAATCATGGGCAAATTGTTTTTGTTGCAAAAGGAATAAAAGATTTTTTTTCAAAAAGCATACCCGTTCAAAGTGCATTTTCTGCTTTTAAGTCTTTAGCGGAAGGATTTGCTTTTCAATTTGATGAATTAAATGCACCAAAAATCTTTCTTGTAATTGCAGAAAATGAAACAGATGACGAAATTGCACAATGGCTTTTTAGATATATTGATGAAATAGAAAACTTAAAAAATAAACAAAAGAAAAAAAATATTCGCTGGATAAAGGTTGGTGAAAAATCCGGGAAAAAGTTTTTTTAAAGAAAAATATAATGTTTTTTTTCATATATAAAATAATTTCATATAAAAATTTAATGTAAAAGAATCCTTACTTTTTTTCTTTTATTGTGTTATAATTTTAGTTATGAATATAACTTTTCAGAAAAAAAATCCTGCAAGAACTATTGCAGTGATAGGTGCACTTGGTGCATTGACAATTGTTTTGGGTCTCACAAATTTGGGTTTTATTCCTTGGGTTTCAGGAGCTGCAATTACTATTTTGCATGTGCCTGTAATTATTGCTGTTTTGCTTGAAGGTTTAATTCCGGGTATAGCAGTAGGTGCAATTTTTGGAATTTTCAGTATGATTCGAGCAATAACTTCTCCAACGGGAGCATTAGATCCGTTTTTTAGAAACCCGCTCGTTTCAGTTGTTCCTAGAATTTTAATTGCAGTTGTGACTTTTTTAATATTGAAAGGGCTGTTATCTTTAATAAAAAAGAAAAAACAATTTCCAAAAATTATTATGTATGGAATAGCTGCTTTCTTTGGTTCTTTAGCGAATACGGTTTTTGTTATAGGCTCACTTTTTCTTTTTTATCGTAAAGAAATTACAAATCTAATGAGTGGAGCCGGATTTTTTGTGACAATGGCAGGATTTTTGCCACAAGCACTTTTGGAAGCGGGAGCTGCAGTTGTAATTTCTGTAGCAATTTGTGGCATTATTCTAGGAACAACAAGAAAAAAATCTAACATTAGTGTTTTAGATGATGAGTAACATATAATTTTATTGTATCTTATAATCTTATTTGTATATTATAGAAGAAAAACATGAAAATTATAATCATAGGTGCGGGATTTACCGGAACACAATTAGCTAAACGACTTATAGCAGAAAAAAACGATGTTGTTCTTATTGACAGTGATGAAAAAACTGTGAGACATGCATCCAATCGTCTTGATTGTATGGTTGTGCAAGCAAAAGGAAATAGTTTACAGGTTTTAGAAGAAGCCGGAATTTCAAAAGCAGATGCACTGATAGCACTTACGGAAAGCGATGAATTGAATATGATAACATGTTCAATGGTGGACAGCGTGTATCCTAAAGTAAAAAAAATTGCACGTGTTCGTAACTATGATTATTATGCAGATGCGGTAAATGCACAAGCCGGGCAGTGTCGACTATATGGCATAGATGAAATGGTACATCCGGATGTTGAGGCCACGCGTGCTATTGTTAGTGCGGTTGAACACGGTGCAGTTACGGATGTTATACAATTTAACAATTCATCTTATGAACTTACTTGCATTACTGTGGAAAAAGGTAGTCGCCTTTCAGGAGTTGCTGTTCAGAATATTCGTAAAATGACAAGTAAAAAGTTTTTGCTGGCATTTTTAGAAAGAGAAACAAAGGCGACGTTACCGATTGGTAGCACCGTTTTAGAAGCTGGTGACAGAATCGGCATTCTTACTGAAAAAAATAATTTGTCTGAATTTTTTGAATTATGTGGTTCAAAGATGATAGAATTAAAAAAAATAATTTTGGTTGGTGCAGGAAGAATCGGTACAATCATTGCGGAGCAACTAATTCAAAAGAAATCACAAAATGTTATTGAAAAACTTTTCGGTATACGAAAAAAAAATAATCAACGTTTTGTCATTGTAGATAATGATGATAATCGTGCAAAAATAGCAAGCGAAAAATTTCCTGAAGCAATAGTTTACAACTTCGATATTACAGAAGAAGGATTTATTGAAGAAGAAAGTTTGCAAAATTATGACCTTGTAATTACGGCAACAAATAATCATGAATTAAATATGGTTACTGCAGCATATTTGAAAAACATGGGCATATCTAAAACAATTTGTCTTGTTGCCAATGAAAGTTATGCGGCAATTGCTCGCAAATTGGACATAGATGTGGCAATTCCTATAAAAAATGCAGTTGTAGATACAATAATGAGTCATCTTCGCGGAAGCGGTGTTTCTGCTGTGCATAGTGTTTCAGATGGAAATTTGGAAATTGCCGAAGTTGAAATACCTGTAAATTCAAAAATTACAGGTAAGCCATTAAGAGAAATTGCCGTGCCGGGCGCTTTTCTTGCAATGTTAATTCATAAAGCACAAACGGAAGCATATATAATTCCGGATGGAAATACAACAATTGATGCCGGAGACAAAATTATTATGATTATTGAATGTGAACAAAGTCGTCAGATTTTAGAAATGCTGGGAGTTACTTAACGAAATGAATTTTTTTTCTGCAGTGAAATTAATATGTCTTCTTTTGGGCATAGTAGCTTTAACAATGCTTTTTCCTGCTATTGTAGCTCTTATCTATAGTGAGACTGTTGCTATTCGTGCATTTTTTTTGCCAATAGGATTTTGCCTTCTTCTTAGTTCTTTCACAAATATTATAATTCTAAAAACAAAAATTAATCTTTCAGTTAAATCTTCTTTTGTGATAGTCGCATCATGCTGGATTTTTGCAAGTCTTTTAGGTGCTGTTCCTTTTTATTTGGGTGGATATACAAATTTTATAAATGCATTTTTTGAAAGTGTTTCAGGTTTTACTACAACAGGAACAACAATTTTTAAGGATGTGGAAAGTCTTCCACGAAGCATAAATTTATGGCGTTGTCAAACACATTGGCTTGGCGGTATGGGAATTGTTGCTTTAACGGTTGCACTTTTACCATTAATAGGCGTGGGCGGGTTCCAATTGATAAAAGCGGAAACAACAGGTCCTGAAAAAGGAAAAATTACACCTAAAGTAACGATGACTGCAAAAATATTGTGGTTCATTTATATGGGTATGACAATCGTTCAAACGATACTATTGATGTTTTTTGGTAAGATGGATTTTATAGATGCCATATCTCATGCTTTTTCTACTTTGGGAACAGGAGGTTTTTCTACAAAAAATGCAAGTGTTGAAGCATATAATTTGCCTGTTGTTGAATGGATAATTGCTGTCTTTATGTTACTTGCCGGTGTGAATTTTAGTTTATTTTATTATGCATTTTTTAAACGCGGAAAAGAAATTTTTGAAAATTCGGAATTAAAAGCATATCTTGGAATTATCTTTCTTTTTACGATGGGAATTACAATTTCAAATATTAATAAATATCCGTTTTTTGAGTCGCTACGATATGGTTTTTTTCAAGTTGTTAGTTTTATTACAACAACAGGTTTTAGCACGACAGATTATGAAAAATGGTTGCCGGTTTCGCAAATGTTTTTGTTTATTCTTATGTTTATAGGTGGAATGTCCGGATCAACTGCTGGAGGTATAAAAGTTGTTAGATGGGTTGTTCTGGGCAAGCAAGTAAAAAACGAAGTAAAAAAAATACTACATCCTAATGGAGTTTTTACGATTCAAATGAATGGGCGAGCCGGCAGAAAAGATATTGTGTTCAACGTTGCGTCATTTATTTTCTTATATGCAGTTCTTGTTATCGTTACAGCATTTATTGCTGCTCTTGATGGAGTGGATGTTATTACGGCTTTAACAAGTAGTTTAACCATGGTTGGAAATATAGGTCCTGGTTTTTCCGGTGTAGGTCCGAGCGTGGGTAATATGGCATTTTATTCACCGTTAGTAAAAATATGGTTCTGTTTTGCAATGTTGGCTGGTCGTTTGGAGCTTTATACAATGCTAATTTTTTTTATGCCTAGTTTTTGGAAAAAATAATATACGCTTTTGAGGTGCAAGATGAAAAGTAATGTAAAAATAGCTCAAAATGTTAGTGATTTAGTTGGGAATACTCCTTTGCTTAATTTACAAAATATAGAAAAGCATTTTAATTTAAATTGTAAGATTTTTGCAAAACTTGAATATTTAAATCCTGCAGGAAGTTCAAAAGACAGAATAGTTTCTCATATTGTGCAAACAGGATTGAAAAATGGAACAATTACAAAAGATTCTGTGATAATTGAACCGACAAGTGGAAATACAGGAATTGGTCTTGCTGCTATTTGTGCAAGTTTTGGTATTAAAGTGATATTAACAATGCCGGAAACAATGAGCGAGGAACGTCGTGCATTGCTTAAAATTTACGGTGCAGAAATAGTACTTACTGCCGGAGAAGAAGGAATGGAAGGTGCAGTAAAAAAAGCTGAATTTTTGGCAAAAAGTATACCTAATGCGATGATTCTAGGGCAATTTGACAATCCACTTAACCCCGAAATACATTATTTGACGACAGGTCCTGAAATTTGGCAAGACACCAAAGGTTGTATTGATGCCTTTGTTGCCGGCGTTGGAACCGGAGGAACAGTTTCAGGAACAGCGAAGTATTTAAAAGAAAAAAATCCTAAAATTTTTATAATTGCATATGAGCCGGCAAGTTCACCGCTTTTAACAAAAGGGAAAGCTTCATTACATAAAATTCAAGGAATAGGTGCAAACTTTGTGCCAAAAAATTTTAACAGAAGTTGTGTAGATAAAATTCTTACTATAACTGATGAAGCTGCATTGGAAATGACAAACCTTATTGTACAAAAAGAAGGTGTCTTTGTGGGAATTTCTTCCGGCGGAGCATTAGCTGCAACAGTGGATTTTGTAAAAAATGAAAATTTTATTGGAAAAAACGTGGTTGTTCTTTTTCCCGACAGTGGTGATAGATATATTAGTGTGTTAAAAAGATAACGTGATAGTTTATTTGAAAGTTTTGTGTTTTTTTTATAATTTCATTAATTAAGTTTTTTTGCTCAAAAATTTATTTCAAATTCCGATAATTGATATATGAGACAATCTGAAAAATCTGTTATTGTTAGTGGTGTAGTTCTTTTAGTTCTTGCAGCTTTGTTTACAATCTCTCTTTTTACTCAAATATTTAATTTTGATGAAAATGCTAATTTGTTTGGCTTTGTTTTGTTTTCGGCATATGGATATTCATCTTTTTTAGTGCCTGTTTTTTTATTTATTGCGGCAATTCTTTTATTTTTGCCTAATTGGAACATAAAAAAAGCAATATATTTAGGTTCTTCAATTTTACCATTTTATACAATTGTTGTTGCAGAAAAATTAACAAAGACTCTCTTAATGGAAGAAACAAGTGCTATTTTTGGAATAAAACTTTTTGCTATTATTGTTGGTTGTGCATTGTTAATTGCAATTGAATATATAACAATTGGTGTGGCATTGGATGCAGTTTTATCAATAAAAAAACCTATTTTTCAAAAAGAAGATTTGGAATTTACAAAAATTGTAGATTTAAATAATTTTGTTGAAAAAAAAGAAGAATCTTCTCCAAAAATTTTACAAAAAGAAATGTCTGAAAATATAGAAATTTTTGAAAATCCTTTAGAAGAATTGAAAGATATATCTTTTGGTGATGAAGAAGTAGAAGTGATAGAAATTTTAGATGCAGAAACAGAAGAATCTATAAATAAAAATTTTAACACAATGAAAGATACTATGTTTGAATATGGAGAATGTGAAAAAGTTGACGACGAAGTTTTATCCTTTTTACAAGAAGAGATGATAATTGAAGAAATGCAAGAAATATCAAGTGTGGAAAGAGAAACTGACATTGAAGAAAAAAAAGAATCCGAAGATTTCTCGGATTTTCAAGAAAATGATTTAAATGAAACAAACGAAGAAGAAAATTTTGAAAAAGATTTTGGTTTGGAAGAACAAAAAGTAGATGAGAGAGAACTGGATGATGATGAACCGATAAAGATGGATTTTTCTTTTCCGCCTGTAGATATTTTAGGCGAAGAACGTACAATAATGGAAGAAGATTATGACGAAGAAAAAGATGAATTGACCGTTGATTTTGATGAATTATATTCAACGGAAGAAGCAGATTTTATTGAAAATCCTTTTGAACCGGGGAAAAGAAAAATAGCAAGTGAAAGTTTGTCTGATTTTGAAGAAAAAAAAACTAAAAAAAAGTATAAAACAGAAGTTTATAAAGTGCCGACAGATGGGTTACTTCAGGTTTATCCCGATAATGAATATTGGGTAATAGATAAAGAAACTGAAGAAGCCGCAGAACATTTGAAAGAAACATTGAACGAATTTAAAATAGAAGCACAAGTAACAGGAATTCGCAAAGGCCCGGTAATAACCATGTTCGAGATTTTGCCTGCTCCTGGAGTTAAATTAAGTAAAATTGTAGCATTGGCAGACAATATTGCTTTGCGTTTGGCGGCTTCTTCTGTGCGTATTGTTGCTCCAATTCCTGGTAAAAGAGCCGTGGGTATTGAAGTGCCGAATGCAGAACGTTCTATTGTAAGTTTTAAAGAAATTATTGACAGAGATATGAATGAGTATAAAAAAATGGCTATTCCGGTTGTTTTGGGTAAAGACATTGCAGGAGGGGTTCAGCTATTAGATTTGGCAAAGACGCCACATTTACTAATTGCCGGTGCTACAGGTTCAGGAAAGTCTGTTTGTGTTAATTCATTAATTCTCTCAATATTATATAAACGTTCGCCACAAGAAGTTAAGATGATTTTAATTGATCCGAAAGTTGTAGAATTAAAATTATATAATGATATTCCGCATCTGTTGACACCGGTAATTACGGAACCAAAACGTGCTTTTCAAAGCTTGCAATATTGTTTATGTGAAATGGAACGTCGTTATGCAATGCTTGATAAAATGGGTGTACGCGATATTAATAGTTATAATAAACGTATTGTTGAAAGGCGCATTGCTACGGAAAAATTGCCATATATTGTTGTTATTATTGATGAATTTGCCGATTTGATGGCAACAACAGGTAAAGAGCTGGAAAGTACTTTGGCACGACTAGCAGCAATGAGCCGTGCGGTTGGTATTCATCTTGTGTTGGCAACGCAAAGACCTTCCATTGATGTAATTACCGGTTTAATAAAGGCGAATATTCCAACACGAATTGCTTTTATGGTTGCATCAAAAATGGATAGTCGAATCATTATTGATCAAGTGGGTGCAGAAAAATTATTAGGTCGTGGCGATATGCTTTATGCAAGCTCGATCGATCCGTTCCCTGTGCGTATTCAAGGAACTTTTGTTAGTGACACAGAAGTTGAAAATGTTGTAGAATATGTTAAACAATATGGAGAGCCTGAATATATTGATGAAGAAATTTTTGTAGAAGATGAAGAAGGAGACCTTGTCTTGAGTTTGTTTTCAAATGGAGACGATCCCCTTTACGATAAGGCCTTGGAAGTTGTTATGCAAGCAGGAAAAGCAAGTGCATCATATATTCAACGACGTCTCAAAGTAGGATACAATAGGGCGGCTCGTCTTGTAGAAGAAATGGAAGCTCGTGGAATTGTGGGTCCTCCGAACGGGTCAAAGCCACGTGAAATTATTCATGTTATATAAATAATTATTGATAAAAACAGTAAAAAAAAATTCGTAAAGATGGAGTAATTATGAATGTTTTAATGATAAATGGAAGTCCTCACGAAAAAGGATGTACATATGTTGCATTAAATGAAGTTGCCAATGAATTAAAAAAAAGCGACATTGACTCAACTATTTTTCACATTGGAACGGAACCCGTTCGCGGTTGTATTGCGTGTGGTGTTTGTAGAACAAAAGGCGAATGTGTTTTTAACGATGATAAAGTAAATGAATGTGCAAAACTTGTAGAAAAAAGCGACGGTATAATTTTTGGTTCTCCTGTACATTATGCTGCTCCTGCCGGTGCTTTATGTGCTTTTTTGGACAGGCTTTTTTACAGTTGCAAAAAGTTTTCTTTTAAGGTTGGTGCCAGCGTGGTTAGTGCTCGTCGTGCAGGAACAACAGCCGCATTGGATGTCTTAAATAAATATTTTACAATTTCAAATATGCCGGTTGTAGGTTCTGTGTATTGGAATTTAGTTCATGGTTCACAAGTTGAAGATGTTGCTAAAGACGGAGAAGGGTTACAAACAATGCGACAACTTGCTAGAAACATGGCATGGCTTTTAAAATCTATAGAAGCAGGAAAAAAACAAGGTCTTGTTTTACCTGAACAAGAACAAAAAATACGTACAAATTTTATTAGATAAAATGATACATAAAAAAATGACTCCTTCTCAAGTTCTAAATTCAGTTTTTGGCTATGATAATTTTCGCGATAATCAAAAAGAAGTTATTGAATCTGTTCTTGCAGGTAATGACACCTTAGCTATTATGCCAACGGGTGGCGGTAAAAGTTTGTGCTATCAAGTGCCTGCATTAATATTTTCGGGTTTGACGGTTGTAGTTTCTCCTTTGATTGCTCTTATGGAAGATCAAGTTTCACAATTAAAACATCTTGGTATAGGAGCACTTTTTTTAAATTCGTCTTTGGATTGGGAAACATATTGTGAAAACATGAGACAAGTTCGATTGGGTGATGTAAAGTTGTTGTACGTGGCTCCGGAAACTTTAGCGAGTGACAGAATTCAGGAATTACTTAGTACAGTAGAAATTTCATGTCTTACAATTGATGAAGCACATTGTATTTCTGAATGGGGACATGACTTTCGTCCTGAATATAGAATGATTTCCATTTTTAGAAAACGCATGGAAAATGCGGTTTGTTTAGCACTAACAGCAACTGCTACGGAAAATGTTAGAAAAGATATAAAAAAAACATTGAATATGAAAGAAAGTAAAGAATTTATTAGTTCGTTCGATCGAAAAAATATTTTTTTAGAAGTAGAGTCGCGTTGGACAAAAAGAAACGGTGGTGCTGAAAATCAGGTTCTGGAATTTGTAAAACAATATCCGAATGAAAGCGGAATTATTTATTGTTTTTCAAGAAAACAAGTAGATGAGTTAACGAAATTTTTACATAGTAAAAAAATGAATGTTTTGCCTTATCATGCCGGTCTAAGCGATAATAAACGCACAAAAAATCAAAATCTGTTTGTAAGTGGCAAGTGCGATATTATGGTTGCAACCGTTGCTTTTGGTATGGGCATAAATAAATCGAATGTACGATATGTTTTGCATTATGATTTACCGAAAAGCCTTGAACAGTATTATCAGGAAATAGGACGAGCCGGTCGAGATGGTTTGCCTTCTAAAGCAAAACTTTTATATAGTCGAGCTGATATTAGAAAAATTCAATATTTTTGGGATGAAAAAGAGCAACATGAAAGATTAATGGCAGAAAAACAACTCAGTGCAATGCTTGATTATGCAGAAACATATGAATGCAGGCGAAAAGTTTTGCTTCGTTATTTTGGAGAAAAATATGAAGAAAAAACGCGTTGTGGATGTGATTCTTGTGATGTTTGTGCCTTTGGTCCTATATTGACTATTGATGTAACGATATTAGTACAAAAAATACTTTCATGCATAATACGTACACAAGAAAGATATGGTACTTCATACATTGTGGATATTTTACTTGGTTCGAAATCGAAACGAATTTTAGAAAACAGGCATGAAAAATTAAGTACATGGGGCATTGGAAAAGAATGTTCCAGAGAAGATTGGTTTGAATTGACACGATTATTAATAGAAGAAGAATATTTGAAAAAAAGTATTGATTTTGCTGTATTAAGTTTAACAAATAAGGCAAAAGAAACATTGACGGAACGAAAAAAAGTAATGTTACCTTTTAAGCCACGCGGTAAAGTGTAAAATATAAAAAAACGTCGCTGTGAATACAAAAGTAAACAACAACGACGAAAAAAGAACATAAATAAAAAACTAAATTTTAGCTTTAATTATTCCAAAACAAGCAAGCATAATTAAATCTTTTGATAACTTGCCTAAGAAATTCATAAAAGTTAGGCTACCTTTGAAAAAAGGAATAATATCACCTAAAATAACAAAACAAACAAGCCAAGCAATCATGATAATAAGTATAAAAATATCATCGAGTCTGTCTAAAGATTTGATATGGAAAAAATCCAAAATGAGTAAAACACCTGCAATTAATTCGATAATCGCCATTAGCCAAACTACAATTTCTTTAGCGGAACCACTGAATAAGCCTCCGACAGCATCAACAAGAGGTTCGTTTGTTATTTTGAAAACACCTCCCCAATTGTTTAAAAAACTAATTGCGTTAATTCCGCCTACAATCAACATAACTGCCATTGCAATTTGTAACACTGTTTTCCACATAGCTGTGTAACCTTTTGCCATAATAGAACTCCTTTTTTGAGCATTAGCTCACATAAAATATAGTATAACAATATTATATTATAAAAAGCCAAAAATACAACTAAAAAAAACAAAAAAAATATAAAGTTAAGATTCAGCCCAGTTTTTTGCTTTCTGAATTGCTTTTTTCCAGTTTTTTTCAATTGTTGTGCATGTTTTTTTATCCATTTGAGGATTAAAAACTTTGTCTACTTGCCAACATTGAAGTAATTCATCGGTATTTTTCCAAAAACCTACAGCCAATCCTGCAAGAAAAGCCGCACCTAATGATGTTGTTTCAACATTTTTGGGTCGAATTACTTGTGTTTTTAAGATATCGCTTTGAAACTGCAACATAACATCACTAACACTAGCACCGCCATCAACTTTTAGATTTTTGAGTTTTATGTTAGCATCTTCAGTCATTGCGTCGATTACATCTTTAACTTGTAAGGCAATTGCTTCCAAGGTAGCTCGGCAAATATGCGCTTTTTTTACACCGCGGGTTAAACCAAGAAAAGTTCCGCGTGCATACATATCCCAGTGAGGTGCACCAAGTCCTGTAAAAGCCGGCACAAGAACAGCTCCGTTTGAATTGGGAACACTTTCTGCAAGTTTGTCAATTTCCGGTGCACAAGAAATAATTTCAAGTTCGTCACGCAACCATTGGATAGTGGCACCGCCCATAAAAACGCTCCCTTCTAAAGCATAAGTTACTTTATCATTTAAACTTAATGCGATAGTCGTTATAAGCTTATTTTTACTTTTGACAGGTTTTTCTCCCGTATTTAATAGTAAAAAACATCCTGTTCCGTATGTGTTTTTAGCTTGACCTTTTGAAAAACAACCTTGACCGAAAAGAGCTGCTTGTTGATCACCTATGCTTGAAGCAATCGGTACGGAAAATCCACATATGCTAGCATCTGTCATGCCATAAATTTCGGAGGAGTTTTTTACTTCAGGTAAAATACAACGGGGAATGTCCAAAAGTTTAAGTAAATCTTCATCCCAGTTTAATGTATGAATATTGTAAAGCATAGTACGAGAAGCATTGGTTTTATCAGTGATATGTACCTTACCGCCGGATAATTTCCAAATTAACCAAGTGTCTACTGTTCCGGCTAAAAGATTGCCGTTTTTTGCTTGCTTTTTTATTTTTGGATCACTATCTAAAATCCATTTGAGTTTTGTACCTGAAAAATATGCATCAACAATCAGCCCTGTTTTTTCTTGAATTATCTGTGATTTGCCTTTTTTTATAAGAAGTTCACATAGTTTTGCCGTACGTCTGCATTGCCAAACAATAGCATTGTAAACCGGCTTCCCTGTGTTCTTATCCCACAAAATAACAGTCTCTCTTTGATTCGTAATTCCAATGGCAGCAATTTCCGTTGGTTTTGCTTTAGCTTGTTTTATGACATATTTGAGAGCGGCTATCTGAGTTTCAAAAATTTCCATAGGGTCGTGTTCAACCCAACCCGGTTGAGGATAAATTTGAGGGAACTCGATGTTTTTTGAAAAAAGCATCTTTGCTTGATTATTGTAAATTACAGCACGGGAAGATGTTGTTCCTTGATCAAGTGCGATAATATACTTAGGATTTTCTTTTTCTTGGCTCATATTTTATTATTTTATCACGATTTTACAAAAAAAGCAAAAAAACCCCTTTCCTTTTATGAAATATTGTAGTAAAATATTTTAAGAAAATTATATTACAAATATATAATGGAGGATTTTTATGAAGAAATTATTTGTGATTGCCATCATTCTCATGGCATTTCTTTTTGTTGCTTGTGGAAGTAAACCGGCTACAACTCCTGCACCTGTTGCTGCAAAACCTGCCACCCCTACTCCGACAGCACCGGCAACAGCTCCAAAACCAAGTTTTCAAGTTGATCCGGCTGCAATTCCTGCAAAAGATTATGTAGGGGATGAAATTTATCTTAGTGCAAATGACTGTAAAGCATGGACAATTGACGGCGAAAAAGAAGTTGAAGGCTTTATTATGAAAGGTACTGCCGAGAAACCAATGAATGTTGAGCCTCTTGGAAAAGAACCGCGCACAGCTCCTGACGGAGAAATTTTCGACAAACGTATTAAACTTAATGGTACAGGTGGACTTGATTTCCGTTCTGTAACATTTAGTGTTGCAAAACCGTCAAAACTTTATGTTTATAATAACTCATCAAGTAAAACAGAAGCTCGCACGTTAGTAGTTTCTCAAATTATCGATGGTGCTTTAGTTGAAGTTGGAACGATTGTTGCTCCAATTGATGACACAGCAAACGCAGGCATTGGCATGGTTGAGCTTCCTGGTGCCGGTGATTATTTGATAACGTCAAAGAAAAGCGGTATTAACATTTATATGATTCTCATTCGTTAATTGTCATATTTTAGGGCAAAGAATGATAATGTAGAAATAAAACAGGTCACTTCGTTAAATGTATTTGCGGGGATGGCCTGTTTTTTTTGTTAGTACAAATCTATAATAAGGATGGTATTTATGAAGAAAAAAATTGCTTTGTTTTTTGTTGCAATTTTTGCAATGTTTTTTTGTGTTGGAACATTAATGGCACAAGAATGGTCTGCAGTCCCAAATCCAAAAATTCTTTCGGTAGCTCCTTCTGCTGAAAATCCCGGCACTGTAATTATTAAGTTTGATTATCCTACAGATACACGCCAAGATAAAATTCAGCTTGATATTTTGGAAAATGGAAATGTTTTAGAAAGTAAAACAATGGGACGTTCAAGAAACAATGTTAAAGAAACAGAATATGTTCCGACAAAATCCGGAAAATATAGTGTTCGTATCACAGGTATTAGAACGGGAGAGACCACAAAAAAGGGGCCAGTTTCAAAGGCTTTTAATTTTTCTTTTCCTTTAGCATCTCCAAATGTTGAATTATTAAATCAAGGAAAAGGTACGCTACGTGTTACGTGGAATTATGTTCATGAAGCTGAAACATATGAAATTACATATAAAGACGGTAATAAAAAAGAAGTTACCAAAAACGTAGGACGTGTATTTAAAACTGTTTTGGAAGATTTAACAATAGGTGAAAAAACAACAGTTAAAGTTGCAGCTGTTCGCGGTACTGAAAAAAAAGCCGGCAAACCTACGATTAAGACAATTATTGAAGGTAAAGACCGTGAATGGAAACATACTTGGTTTGGTCAATCAACAAAAGAAAATTTAAATACAATGGAAATGATTGATGCTGATAATTTGAAATTCAAACTAAATTCTTGTACTTATGATGAGGAAACCGGTAACATTGGCTTGAAAGGTGGAAAATTCACATCTTTTCATGACGGAGTTTCTTTTTATTATACAGAAATTGATGCAGCAACAGAAAACTTTGATTTGGAAGCAACTTTTACGATTGATTATATAAATATTGCTGCTGACGGACAAGAAGGTTTTGGTATTGTTTGTTATGATCATCTTGGAAAACACGGTGTTTTTTCACAAAACCACTATACAAATTCTGTTGCAATTTTAGCAACGAAAATGGAAGAGCGTTTTGGTGAAGTAAAGAAAACATCAAAAGATACTTTGGGTGTTCGCTTTACTCAAGGTATAACTCCTGAGGTTTTGAAAAAAGGTGATGCAGGAATTGCTGAATCGGGACTCAGTGAAGTTCACGCATTTAGTTATGACGCATCAGAGATTGTAAAAAAAGGCGATGTTTATCGTATACGCATGAAAAAAGATAATTCAGGTTATACATGCTATTATGATAAAGAAATTAAATCGGAAGATACAATAACAGAGTTTACTCTTTGGGGACCGGAAAAACTATTACAGTTAGATAAAGAAAAAGTATATGTAGGCTTTGCTGTTGCTCGAGGATGTAATGCAACTGTTAGTGATATTAAACTTACAATTACCGATCCTAAAAAAGATCCTCCAAGACAAGAAGAACCTCCAAAAATTATTCAAACAACTGTAAAAATTGACTCACCAGTTGCATATGGTATTGCTGACTATGTTATGAATATTACACCAAATGCTGACGGAATTGTTACAGTTAAAGACACATCCGGTAAAATCTGGGCAGAAAATCTTGTAGTGAAAGCAAATAAATATGTTAGTCCGAAAGTAAAATTGATTCGTGGCATAAACGATTTTGTTATTACATTTAAGCCGGATGAGAATTTCCGACCGGGTGAAAAAATGCGCATAGGTTCTTATGATAAAGAACTGAAAATGTATGTTGAAAATTATGATGCGATTAATATTACTCATTCTGTAATGTATAACACATATAAAGGAAGAAAACTTTATGTGTCACCATCCGGAAACGCCTTAAACAAGGGAACAAAAGATAGTCCTCTTGATTTAGTAACTGCAATTAATTATGCCATGCCAGGGCAACCGATTATTATGTTGGATGGAACATATTATCCTACAAGAGGACTAATTTTTGAACGCGGAAACAATGGAAATGCAAAAAAACGAAAAGTTCTTAAAGCAGACAAAGGTACACGCCCGATAATTGATTTTGGTTCATCAAATTTAGCAATGCAACTTTGGGCGGATTATTGGACCTTGGAAGGTTTTGATTTAACAAATTCTCCGGAAAATATTAAAGCACTGCATATAGGTGGAAATCATAATATTATTAAAGGTGTTAATGCATATTTGAATCGTGATACAGGAATTCAAATTTCCGGAATGGCAATTGAAGCACCTGAAAGATGGCCTACGCACAATTTAGTTTTGAATTGTACTTCTTGGGGGAACTGCGACCCTGCAGAAAATAATGCCGATGGATTTGGAGCAAAACTCACATGTGGAGAAGGTAATGTTTTCCGCGGTTGTATTGCGTATAGTAATATTGACGATGGATGGGACTTGTATTCAAAAATTGAAACAGGTCCAATTAGTCCGGTTTTAATTGAAAATTGTATAGCATTCAAAAACGGAACAAAACCGGACGGAACAGGTAATGGTGACGGAAATGGTTTCAAACTTGGTGGTGACGGAATCGCTGTTCCGCATGTGCTTAAAAATTCAATTGCTTATTTGAACGGAATGCATGGAATTACAAGTAACTCGGATCCTGCTATTATTTTGATAAATAATACATCATATGGAAATAAAAGTCGTAATATCAGTTTGTATGGAAAAGGCAAAGAAACACCGCGAACATTCGTAACACAAAATAATATTTCAATGGAAGGTGGAGAGGCGGATGAATACGCTGAAATGCCACAATTAGCTTCAAAAGACAATTATTTTTGGACAGGTGCTGAAAGTAAAAACTCTGAAGGTAAAAAAATACAAAAAGATATTTTTGAAAGCGTTGACATGACAATTATGCCGGGAAGAAAAGCAAATGGAAATATTGACATGAAAGGCTTGTTCGAAAAAAATAATAAAGCACCAAAAGGTATTGGGGCAGATTTGTAATTAATAAAACTGTTTAATTAAAGGACTTGTTTTTCTACCAAAAGCAAGTCCTTTTTTTAGCGTTTTATAAAGAAAAATGTCTGATAGCAAAAAAAAGAGTTTATTCAGGATATAGAATAAACTCTTTAAGGTAAGGTTATGAATTAAAAACTAAATACAAACTAAAGGCGTGATTTATCGTGAAGAATATAAAAACGCTTATATCTGTATGTGTTTTTTTGAGCAAAAAAAGCACAATCATCTTCATCAGTATAAAGTCGTGCTTTAAAATAGCCATTATCGCGAGCAAATTTATCTACAGCATCACGAATTGTTGTGTTGGCATCTCCTCTGTCAAAAGGATGGTCTTTAATTGTGTATGTCACACGTAAAACACCGGTCATTTCGTTAAAAGCAAAATCAATGTTAGCATAACCAATCTTCACAGATGATTTTACAAAAGCGAACGGGTCAGTACTTGTTTCTGAGGACTGATCTGTTGCAATAGTGCTTTCATTTGTAAAACCGAAAGATAATGAAATAAATAATAAAAATAAAACAAAAATAATCTTCTTCATAAATTAAATTATAACACATTTTTAATAATGTGCAACGAAAAAAAACAAAAAAGTTGTAAAATTTTGAGAAAATGTGAAGAAATTTGGCAAAAAAAGTGCCTTAAATAATCATTTTAAAAATCATTATTTAAAAGCACTTTTTAATAAACCATCTAAGATTATTTTTTGTTTTTTAATAGAGCAGCAAAAGGATTATAAGACATTCCATCATCGCTACCGCCGAAATTACTGCGTTCTTTGCGGTTTTCCGGCTTTTTTTCAGATGTATTTCCTGTTGTTGTTTTTACGCGAACAACACGTTTTGAGCCTCTATTTCCTTCTTTTGTAGTATTGTTATCGCTGGAAAATTTTGCAGGTTTAATATTTCCTGCATTTGCAATTCTTGAAGATGCATCGCTTTTTAACGATAAACTTATGCGACGGCGGTCAACATCAAGAGCAATAATTGTACATTCTTTAATATCGCCTACTTTAATATGTTCCATAGGATCTTCGACAAAACTATCGCTTAATTCTGAAATATGCAAAAGCCCCGTCTCTTTAATTCCTAAGTCAACAAAGGCACCAAAATCAACTACATTTCTAATTTTTCCGGTAACTTTCATACCTTCTTTTAAGTCTTCAAAAGTTACAACGCCTTTTTGTATAATTGGTTTTGGATAACCATCTCGAGGGTCGCGGTTGGGCTTTTGCAACTCATTTATAATATCAACGATTGTTGTTTCGCCAAGTGAATATTTATCTTTTAATTGTTTTTTTAAGTCGCTTGAAACGGCTTTTTCGGATTTTACTAAAGGCATAACTTCGCGAGCTACTTCATAATTTTCCGGATGAACCCATGTATTATCTAAAGGATCAGAGCTTTCAGGAATTTTTAAAAAACCGGCACATTGTTCAAATGTTTTTGGACCTAATCCGCCAATTTTTTTTAAGTCTTCGCGACTTGTAATTTTACCGTTTTCATCACGATATTTTACAATTTTTTTTGCCAAAGAACTGTTTATTCCTGAAACATATTTTAATAGATGATATGAAGCAGTATTTAAATTTACGCCAACTTGATTAACAACAGAGCCAACAACTTCATCTAAAGTTTCAGACAAACGTTTTTGATTGACGTCATGTTGATACAAACCAACACCTATTGCCTTCGGGTCAATTTTTACAAGTTCTGCTAATGGATCTTGTAAGCGACGACCCATAGAAATGGCTCCGCGAATAGTTAAGTCTAAATCAGGAAATTCTTCGCGTGCAGTCTCACTTGCAGAATAAACAGAAGCACCGCTTTCATCAACAATCGTATATGCGACATCGGGAAAATAATCATTGATTACTTGAGCAACAATTTGTTGAACTTCTTGACTACCTGTTCCGTTGCCAATTGCAACTAATTGAATGTTATATTCTTTTATGGCTTGACGAATTAAAACAGCAGAACCAACAGGGTCAGCAACTTGTTTTATTAAAAAATATCCAAGATATTTTCCTGTTTCATCAAGTGCGGCACATTTAGTACCTGTTCGAATTCCGGGATCAATACCAAGAACTCTTGTTCCTTTGATTGGTTGTTGCATGAGAAGGTTTTTTAGATTTTCGCTAAAAATTTCAATTCCATGAGTGTCTGCTCCGTCCATTAAATTGCTACGAATTTCACGAACGACGGCAGGGGATAGTAGTCTAACTAAACCGTCTTCAATAGCCTCCGCATGATATTTATTATTCAATGTATGTTTGCGTTTTAATAAATCTATAGCTCCGTCAATATCAACATCGATTGTAACTTCCAGTGCATTTTCACGCTCTCCACGATTAATTGCTAAAACGCGGTGCGGTTTAATTTCGTTCAGAGGTTCTGAATAATCCCAATACATTTGATATACAGACGTTTTAGCAACGTCATCATCACCAATGCCTTTTACTTTTACTAATCCTGTTCGCATATAAAAACCTAAAACATCGCTACGATTATCCGTATCTTGTGAAATTCGTTCTGCTATTATGTCTTTAGCACCATTAAGTGCAGCTTCTGCGGAGTTGACAATTAATTCTTCCGTTTCTGCTTCAAGAATAATATATTTTTCGGCTTCTTTTTCTAAAGAAATATCATCCATGAAAAGCATAGCTTCTGCTAAAGGTTCTAAACCGCGTTCCATAGCTAACATACCGCGTGTTTTTTTCTTTTTCTTGAATGGAGCCCATAAATCTTCTAATTCTGTTAAAGTTTTAGCTTTATTTACGCTTTCAAACAAAAAATTTGTTAATTTGCCTTGTGCAAAAATGCCTTTAATAATTTCCAAACGACGAGTTTCAAGATTTATATAACTTTTAAACAAGTGATCACAATCACGAACTTGTAATTCATCAAGAGAACCGTGTGCTTCCTTTCTGTAACGAGAAATAAATGGGATAGTACATCCTTCATTAACCAAAGAAATGACAGCACTAACTTGCTGCATTTTAACTGAAAGTTTTTCTGCGATGCGCTTCATTATATCAATTTCATTAACAACTAAGGCATCAATAATTTCTTGTGTAAATTCCATAATGATTTCATTTTACAAAAATAAGGCACTTAACGCAATATAAGTTTTACGGATTTTAGTATACTTTTTTTCCCATATAATAGGTTGAGCAAACCTTTCCAAAAAGTTGTTTCCCTTCAAAAGGACAAACTTTCCCCTTTGTTTTAAATTTTGTAGAATCAACTATCCATGTTTCATGTAAGTCTACAAGAACAAGGTTTGCTAAAAAATGTTTGCGTAATTTTCCACGTGGAGGTGTTAAATCATTTGCTGAAAAATTATCCAAGCCTAAAATTTGTGCGGGTTTTGCAGACATTAATTCACTTAGCTTTGTAAGCGGTAAAAAACCTGTTTGTACAAGTTCTGTATGTGCAACTGCAAAAGATGTTTCAAGACCGGGGAAACCTGGAGCTCCTGCAACTTTATCGGCAAGAGTATGTGGGGCATGGTCTGTTGAAATAACATCACAAGTGCCGTCCGTTAGAGCTTTTAAAAGGGCAGCCCTGTCTTTTTTAGTGCGAATTGGAGGATTTACTAAATATCGTAACATATTAGGTTTATCACAATCAAGGGAAAAATGATGAGGTGTAATTTCACAAGTGATATTCATGCCATTTTGTTTTGCACGACGTATTGCCTCAATGGAATTTTTAGTAGATACGTGTGAAATGTGAACAGGACAGTTAGTAGCGTAGGCTATTTCAATGTTGCGTAAAGTTGCTATATCTTCGGAAAGCGATAAAATCATATTAGCTTCTTCTAAATATGCGTCAATTTGTGCTGCAACAATTTTAGCATCTTCTCTTGTTTCATCATATTTTTCAATTAAAGATAAGGCAGCATTTCGGCATTTTTTTGCAAGTGGAGTTAAGGTCATGTCTTCACAATGACAATTTACAATAATGCCCGAAGAAGCACATTTTTCCATTGCTTCAAGCATGACATTTGCAGTAGGTACATCGAATCCATCTTCAGTAACGATAGGTATTCTGTCTAAATTATCTAAATGAGAAGTGTCTGTGCCGGAGAAATTTTTTGTGATACTCACTGTTTGAATTATAGATGCTTTACCATAGCTTTCAGCTTCTTCTTCTATGGAATGTGCTAATTCGGAAGAAGAAACAACAGGTTTTGTATTTGGCATAAGAACAAGCGTACCAAAACCTCCGGCAACAGCAGCATTTAATCCGCTTTCCAGGTCTTCTTTTTCTGTTTGACCGGGATAGCGAAAGTGTACATGCATATCGATAAAAGACGGCATCAACGTTTTGCCTTCACAATCAATAAATGCAAGTTCGTCAGCGATATCTTTTTGCAGTACTTTAGCTTTTTGTTCAGTAGAAAAGTTACCGGTATAAACGGAAACAATAACATCGTCATCAATTAATAGTGCACCGTTAGTGTCAATTTCAGAATCAACAAGCCGGGCATTATAAAAAAGTGTTTTCATATATAATCCTAAAAAATTTCACCAACGCCTGCCCTATAAAGTTCATCACAATAGTCGCAACAATATTCAGCACGTTTTTTATCAACAAGGCGGAAAATATGAGGAATATACGGTTCTGTCGATGTAATACAGCGTGGATTTTTGCATTTTATAACATTTTCAACGCGTTCAGGGAAACTTAATGAAATTTTCCGTGCGATACGTTCTTCAACAACAACATTTACGGTTATGTTTGGATCAATAAAACCAAGCACGGAATAATCAATATTTATGATATTGTCAATTTTAATAATATCTTTGCGTCCGTGTGTTTTTGAAGGTACATTCATAATTAAAGCAACACAATAATCTGCTTTATCTAATCCTAGCCAACTAAATATGCGCGGTCCACTACCGGCACGAATGTGATCTATGACCAGTCCGTTTTTAATAGTATCTACATTTAACATAAAAACTCCTAAATGCTACCTGTCATTTTTGCGATTAATGCCATGCGTGCAAACATGCCATATTTTACTTGTTTGAAATATGCGGCTCGATGGTCAGCGTCTACCTCCGGGGAAATTTCATTAACACGTGGAAGAGGATGTAGTACAATCATTGTGTCTTTTGCATAACGCATCTTTTCTTTGTCTAAAATATAACTGTCACGTAACCGTAAATAGTCTTGTTCGTTAAAAAAACGTTCTTTTTGTACGCGGGTCATATACAAGATGTCCAGTTGATCAATAACATCTTCAAGATGAACTTCACATACATATTCAAGGCCTGCACGTTTAAAAACTTGATTTGTAATATATTCGGGAATTTGTAATTCTTTTGGACTTATTAAAATAAATTTGTTATTAGGATAACGACTCATTGCTTTAGCTAAACTGTGAACTGTGCGTCCGAATTTTAAATCTCCGCAAAGACCGATTGTATGTCCTTCAAAACAACCTTTTAAAGCACGAATAGTAACAAGGTCAGTGAGGGTTTGCGTTGGATGGTGGTGTCCTCCGTCTCCTGCATTAATAATAGGTACGGTAGAATAACGGCTTGCCAAAAGAGCAGCTCCTTCTTTTGGATTGCGCATTGCAATTATGTCAGTATAAGAAGAAACCGTACGAATAGTGTCTGCAAGACTTTCGCCTTTTGTTGTGGAGCTTGCTGAAGAATCTGAAAAGCCTAAAACAGAGCCACCAAGACGTAACATTGCCGCTTCAAACGAAAGTCTTGTTCGTGTGCTTGGTTCAAAAAAAAGTGTTGCTAAGATTTTTCCATGACATATATCGCTATAGGCTATTGGGTCAATAATCATTTGTTCTGCTAATTCGCAGAGCTCATCAATTTCTTCCAAAGTAAAATCTGCCGGTTCAATTAAATGCCGACTAATGAGCATAAGTGCCTCCGTATTTTTCAATTTGTTTATTCTATCATAATCACAAAATTTTCGCAACTTTTATTGCTAAATTTGTAATCATGATTTATAATATTAAGTAAGAAATAATTAATGAAAGGAGTGGATTATGGCCGCAAAATTTGTAATAAAACAAACAAAAACCGGATTTGTTTTTAATCTCAAAGCAACAAACGGGGAAACAATTGCAACTTCGGAAGTTTACACAACAGAAGCAGCATGTAAAAACGGAATTGAAAGTGTAAGGAAAAATGCACCTGTTGCAGCGGTAGAAGATCAAACGGCAAAAGATTTTACAACGGAAAAAAATCCTAAGTTTGAAATTTATAATGATAAAGCAGGCAAATTCCGCTTTAGACTTAAAGCTACCAATGGACAAATTATTGCAGTTGGCGAAGCGTATGAAGCCCTCAGAAATTGCAAAAATGGTGTGGAATCAATTAAAAAAAATGCACCTGTTGCTGAAATTGTAAAAGAATAAATTATTGCAATATTTATTAAGGATAAGGCTACCGGAAAAGGTGGCCTTTTTAATTTTTTATTAATCACTATACAAAAAAATAATTGTAAAATATAATTAACTCATGGCAAAAAAAGATAAATATTCATCTGTTAAAAAAACATTGTTTTTTTGGCTTGCTTTTTTCTTTATAATTCTCATCGTTTTTCTTTTTTCAAAAGATAAGATATTGCTTGTCCTTGGACGGACGGATTTTTTTAATCAAATTTTTGGAACAACGCCGGAATGGATTGCTGAAAAAATTGATAAGGTAATGCAAAAAAATCCAATAGAAGAAAAAGAAATTGAAAAAAGTGAAAATGTAAATGATGAAAGCAACCTTGTTATTAGTACTACAAAAAATTCAAGGTTCGAAAACTTAAGAAAAATAGTTGAAAAAGATGAAAGTTTAATGGCAGCAATCGAACCTGTTCAAAAAATTATTATGCCCACCATGGACGATATAGAAGAGCCTGTTCAGGAAGAGGCAAAAAATCAAAGAAAAAACAAGGCAGAACAACCAACTATAGTGACAAAAACAGATGAAAGTTCAGTGCCAAAAGAAAAACCAAGTGTACCACAAACTAAATTGATGTTGTGTTTTGTAATTATTGATTCGGACGGAGCGGTAGTTCGTTATGAATTAGAACGGATTGTAGCAAAAACCGTCACTCCTTTGACAGTGGCAATTAATTCGCTTTTGCAAGGTCCAACGATAGGTGAGTTGGAAAAAGGATATATGACATTAATTCCAAGCGGGACAAAGCTTCTTGGTGCATCAGTTTCCAATAGAGTGGCGACATTGAATTTTAGTGATGAATTTATGCAAAACAAGTACGGCGTTGAAGGTTATATTGGACAACTGATGCAAATTGTATTTACCGCTACAGCTTTTTCTTCAATTGATAGTGTACAATTTTTGATAGAAGGCCAACGCAAAGAATATCTTGGGGGAGATGGTGTTTGGATAGGTTCTCCTCTTGCACGCGGCACTTTCCGATAAATTAATTCAAAAACTTAGCAATGATATCTGTAAAATATTTTTTATTTTTATAAAAAAAATCATAAAAAACGGTAATTCCTGAAAAAGAAAAAATACTATCTTTTTTATGCTTGATAATTTTTATGTCTACCGTCCACGTGTTTTTTAAAATATTAAATTGTAAAGATTCCACAATAAGAGAATTATTAGTTTTACTAATTTTGGTTTCAGGTAAATAATTATAACTGCCTACGGACGTGTGTAAATTTGTGCGTGTAAAATATTCTAAAACAGCATTTATTGAGGAAAATTGAATTTCATTAGACTCTATATTTTTTTGCATAGTTGCATTTATTGGGATTTCCGTATCGCTTGTAAAAATAAATGCGTTGTCGCCCAAAAGCCACATATTTTCAGCTGCCATTTTCCATTGTTTGTCCATTTTAGTTGCAGATTTTTTACTGTCTTTTGCTTTTTTGGGCGGTTGTGAAAATCCTGTGAATTTAGAAAAACTAGTGTCTTCGTTGCTTGTAAGGATATTTATACAAACGGCTTGAAAAAGCATTTTTCCTTCAGAGCTATGAATGGAGGTAAGGTTAAAAAGCGGGATATAAAAATCATATGATATGATAACCTCACCACCAAAATGCGGAAAATCTTGAACTATTTTTTGTGTGTTTGATAAATCAAGATAACCGGCTTTTTTTCGTCTACTGTTAAATTCATAAAGAAGTTCATGTAAATAATTTAAGGGAGCAACATCCCCGTCTGCAGGTTTCGCAAGAATTTTTTCGCCGGTAAGCTCAAAATAATCTTTGCTGGCATCAATTGTAAAAAGAATTTCTGCTGTTACGGGACCTTTGTTTGTTTTAGGAGCAAAGTATCGAGCGGAATAAGTTGCTTCGTCATATTGTAAAAATCCGATATACGTTTCATCGATATATGTAAAATCACGATAATAAACATATTGACCGCTTTGTGTTTCCATATAATCGGTTATTCCGGGGAGAGCATAAGAAATACCACAAAAAAACAATATGATAAAAAATATAACAACTCTAAACTTTGCTTTTTTCATTTAATTATTTAACTCCGAAATTTGTGATTTTATAAAATCAATTGACTTAGATATTGCATCTTCAACAGACATTATTTGTGAATTATCCAATGTTCTGATTTTAAATTCAACGTTTGGAAGATTTTTGTCGCCAACAACAATGCGGACAGGAAAACCTATTAATTCAGAATCTTTAAATTTTACGCCAGGTCGTTCATTGCGGTCGTCTAAGATTACTTCAATTCCATTTGTCTTTAAATCTTCATAAATTTTATCGGCTACGGATTTCATTTCATTTTCATATTTTACCGGAACAATAACAACGTGATAAGGAGCTGTTGAAACAGGCCAAGCAATTCCCATATCATCATGGTGTTCTTCTATAATAGATGCTAAAGCTCGATCCACGCCAATTCCATAACATCCCATTGTAGGAATTTGTGGTTTCCCATTTTCATCTAAATATGTAACGTTCATGCTTTTTGTGTATTTTGTACCAAGTTTAAAAATATGTCCTAATTCATTGCCTTTTTTGCTGTAATATGTTGCTCCACAAGAACAAGTATCACCGGCGACAACAGTGCGAACATCTGCACACATATATGGAAGAAAATCGCGTCCGGGTTCAACATGACGAAGATGAACGTCTGTTTTGCGTCCTCCTGTGTATGCATCATGCATAACAGCGAAAAAATTACCGGATTTACCTGTCATAACAGAAAAATCACAGATAATAGGTATGTTTTTCAGTCCAACAGGGCCAACAAAACCAACAGGAGCTCCGGAAAGGCGAATAATATCTTCTTCGCTAGCAAGTTCAACCTCTGCAGCCTTTAGTAACGATGATAATTTTGCTTCATTAATTTCTAAGTCTCCGCGAATACAAATAGTGACAAAGCATTCAGGATAATAGTATTCGCCAAATTCACTGTCTTTTATGCGTTTTAGATTTGTGCCGCCGGGAGCAGTAGTTAAATCCAATGCACAGTTATAAACTTTGTATATAATGGTTTTGATAAATTCTTGAGAAGTTGTGTCAAAAAATCTTTCCAAATCTTCAATGGTTTTTACTCCAGGAGTTGAAACTTCCTCAATTGAGGCATCTGTTTTTGTTTGCGGAAAACCTGCTTTGTTTTTGGGAATATCAGGTGCACAAGACGCTTTTTCTGTGTTTGCAGCGTATCCACATTTTGGGCATAAAATTAATGTATCATCGCCTACATCACTTTCAACCATAAATTCTTCACTGCCGGAACCGCCCATGGCTCCTGAATCTGCACGAACGGGAATGACAGAAAGACCGAGTCGTTTGAAAATGCGTCGATATGCAACAGCAAATTTATCATATGTTTCATCTAAACTTTCTTGAGTTGCATGAAAAGAATATGCATCCTTCATTGTAAATTCACGACCACGCATAACACCGTAACGAGGACGAATTTCATCACGATATTTTGTATTTATTTGATACGTTGTAATGGGTAATTGTTTATATGAAGAAAGTTCATCGCGAATGAGTGCGGTAAAAGCTTCTTCAGCCGTTGGGCTAACAACTAATTCTGCTTTAACACGGTTTACAGCTCTTAACATACCTTCACCCATTGTTTCCCAACGACCTGATTCACGCCAAAGTTCACCGGGAACGATAACGGAAGGTTTAAATTCCAATGCACCAATGGCATCCATTTCTTCACGGATAATATTTTCTACTTTGCGAAAAGAACGCAAACCAAGAGGTAAATATGCAAATAATCCGTTCCCTAGTTTTCGAAGCATTCCGGAACGTAACATTAATTGGTGACTTGCAATAACCGCTTCGGCAGGATTTTCGCGAAGGGTTGCAATTAAAGTTTGTGACATTTTCATAAAGAATATTGTACTAAAAATGTGGATTTTAGTAAATTGTGTGGTATAATATTCTTAGAAGATTTTTTTAGAATGGGGGCAAAGCATGAATAAAAAAATATTAATTATTACATCGTTCGTGTTTTTCATAATTAGTCTTGTGTCCTGTGATTGGCAAGTGCCAAAGAGAATTACAGTAAAAACTTCTCCGACATTTAACGCATCTGCGGGAACAGTTGAAGTAAAATTATCAGATTATCTTACACCGGAAAAAATTAAGGAAATGATTTCCGGAAATGAAGAAGCAAAATTTAATGTAATGGAATATACAGCAGGACAAACGGGTGCCATGACGTATTTAGTACATTATCCTTTGGAAAAAATTTCTTTTGATTTTACAGAGTCATTGGGTAGTATTTCAGAATCATTGGGAAACTTAAGTTTTGGTGATGGACTATCTGAGAATGGTGGAGCTACAGTATCAATTCCTGAAATTTCACAAGAAATTCCACAAAGTACGGGCATTGATATTGCTACAAAACTTATTGAAAACGTAAACAACGGTATGTTGCCAATAGACATAGATATTTTGGTTGAAACCGGAAGTCCGTTTGAAACATCGGTAGAAATAGGTCCGATTCCATTTGAAGTTAAAGACGATGATAACAAACCTTTGCTTGATAATGTTGTTTTTGGTGCCGATTCGGTTTTACGTTTTCATTTTTCAAAACCTACTAATGCAGGAATTGATTATTCTTTGAAAATTGACGCAATTGAGTTAAAGCTTGGCGATTATGATGATTCAGGTCCTTATCCTGTTTTACATAATGCTACTCTTTTGGCAAGCACAGACTCTTCTGTGCCTTTGATTATGACTCAGCCGGGCGGATGTGTTGCAGAATTAGATATGTCAGGAAAAATATTGCCTACGGAATCGTATCTTTATATTAAAGCAACAACTTCCGGAGGAGAAACGGGGCTTGCAAGCACAACGGCAGTAACATCAATAAAAGACGGTTCAAGTATTACAAGTGCAGAAGGTTTTTCTTTGGAAAATCCTATTTCGGAAAATATTGATACAACACAAATTCAGCTTTCGATTATTGAAGGAATCGATATACTTAAAGAAGCAACCATTTCAGAAGGTTCTTTGCAATTAAGTATCAGTGTGCCGAATTATGACCAATGGCGCGGTGTAACAACTGCAGTTTCATTAAATATAACACAGTCGGGGGGATTAAATAAAACAGTGGTAAAAACAACGGATAATCCTATAGTTATCGATTTGTCGGGACAAACATTGAATACTAATGATATTGAAGTTAGTGGTGCTGTAGAATTTTCAATAGTTTCGACGGAAGAAAATCCTTCAAAAGTTGTTTTGCCTGAATCTGAAAATATGAATGTTTCTGTAAATATGGGAATGGGTATTCAAGGATTTTCTTCGGCAACGGTAAAAGTGCCTGAAGAGTTGAAAAATAATTTGAGTCAAACACAGGAAATTCCTGTTCCGGCAGAAATAAAAAGTTGGATAAAAGAAATTCAGTTCAATAAATTTGGTGTTGAGTTTGTTTTAGATTATGGATTACCGATAGACAACGTACTTGGTATGAATGTTAAATCAACAGCTTTGACTATTGATGATACAATGAGCTTTGAAAGAATCGGAGAAGAAACCGAAATTACTCAAAAAATTGAAAAAACAGACTTGATTTTAAAACCGCGGGAACTTGAAAACTTTGATTTTGAAATTGAAATTGTTTTGCCGGGATATTCAGTTGAAGGTTCAAATTCATATATGACACTTGTAAATATTGAAACGGGAAAAGATGTTGTGTTTGGTGTTAAAAATGTTACGTTGATAACAGATTTGAAAAATGTAACAATAGCACCGGAGGGAGAAGAAACGGATATAAGTGGAGCTTTCCCGCAAGAAGATGCCGAGCCTTTAGACATAAGTGTCTTAGCAGATTATTTGAAAGACTTGGAATTTGATGACATTGAAGGGAAAATTTATTTATCAAGTGATTTGTTAAAAACTGTTTTGACTGAAAATGCTCTTCAAGGCAAGGTGTGGGGAACGTTCACAGAAGAAAGTGTTTCGACGCGTGTTGATATGATTGGTTCAGAATCTGGAAGCGCTCCGATTAATTTTGTTACGGGACCTGTTTTTGATTTAGAAAGTGCAACGCACACAACAGAATTGCCGGCAGCAAGTGCAAATATTAATTTTGAAACGTTGTTTAATTCACATCCGGCAGATTTACGATTAAATTATTTATTTTCTTTTGATGAAATTACTGTAACGAAAGAACAAATTGAATCCTTGGGTGAAAGTCCTGCCGAAATTTCTTGTGATATTGTGCTTGTTCTTCCATTTAAACTGAATATTGTTGATGGTAAAGATAGTGCTAGCTTTGATTTGTCAAAATTAATATATGGAGATGAATCGCCACGAAAAGATTTACTTAACAGAACGGAACCTCTGGATACCGCTCAAATTAATGAGTTTATAGAAGATGCTTCAATCAAGATGGAATTAGTATATGAAAACAATTTAGGTATAGCTTGTTCGGCAATACTTGAAGATATTAATCCTGAATCAGGTTTGGAAAACTCAATTAAAAGCTTTGTTATTAACAAGGGCAAGGGAAATACATCTGTAACTTTAACTAAACCTGAGATGGAATATATGCTACAAACTGTGCCTTTTTCGCCTAATTTGTTTTTAGCATTAAATGATGATGTTGTTATTCCGCCTGCAAGTGAAAATCCGAATATAAAGATAACAATTAAAATGACTGTTGATTCAAAGGTTGATTATACAATTGAGTTAGATAAAAATTCTGAAAGCGAGGGGGAATAACATGAAAAAGATAGTTTGTTTATTACTTTGTTTGTGTACGTTTGTTAGCCTTTTTGCAGAGATTAATCCTTCCCGACGAAAAGTAGAGTTTGGTTTAGGTGTAAATCCAGGAATTTCGAATAATTATTTATTACTTGGGGACATTTTTAAAGAAGAAATTGTATTTGATTTTAATGATATTTCAAGAAGCATGGGCTACAAAGGATTGAGGTTTGATATAAATGCAGGAATAGATACTTTTTTCAAGATAAATTTAAAGAAAATTAAATTGGATTTTTTTGTAAATGTTGAAGGAGGCGGATTCCTTAATTTTTCAAAATCTGTGATTGATTTTATTGCAAAAGGAAACAAATTTGACGAGACCTTCATTGGCACAGCAGGAGTTGGTGGAAGTGTTTATGCAAACATTGGTATGGGTTTTGGGACAACGGTTAGGAAGCATATTATTAAAATAACACCGATATATTTTATGCCTGTAATTTATATTCCAAACACTTCTGCAACGGTGACCGTTGTTACAAAGTCAAGTGGTGCAATTAAGGCGGAAGCTGAAATAAATTTAGCGGTGCATTCTCCTTTCTCTTTAAATGATGGCATGAATAATTTTGATGCAGCATCTTTGTTCGGTTGTGGTGGTATGGATATTACAATGGAAGCAGAATATCCGTTGATGAGTTTTTTGGATTTGGGAATAAAGATGACAGGCTTTCCGCTTGTACCTGCACGTTTAAATTATGTGATGAAACAAAAAATTACTGAAAAATTCGAAGTTGATGATAGCGGAATTATCGGACTGGCAACTCAAGAACCTCCAGAAGGCGAAAATACTACTTACGGAGAATTTGAAGTTAGTGATTTTGAGTTTTCACAAAATGAAAATCTGAAAATTTATCGGCCTTTCAAAATATCTTTTTTAGCAGCATATAGACCTCTGAAAAGTGATTTGCTTGTTTTGAAACCTGTTGTTGCTTTTAAGTTCAATGATCCTTCATCTCAATTTACGGGAATGTTTTTAACAAAAGGCTTTGACTTAGAATTTGGGATGAAAGTCGAATCATGGCTTTTGAAGATGATAGGTTTAGGTTTAAATATGTATCGAGAAGACGCTGTTTGGAAACAACAGCTTATGATGATTTTAGATTTAAGAGTTTTTGAACTGGATTTATTTGTAGGTATGGAGTCAAGTAATTTTTTGCAAAGTTTTGCAGGAAGAGGATTGAACGTCGGACTGTTTTTGAAATTTGGGTTTTAAAAAACTGTTAAAAAAAGGGCTGTCCAATATTTGAAAAAGCATAAAAGCAAACATTTCAAAAAAGGGCAGCCTTTTTAATTGATAAAAAAATGTTTTAGCGTTTGGTAATCCAGCCGAAGATAGCAACTATCCAACCGACAATAATCATATAAAATCCAATGTAAGCGGCTTTAAAAATAGAAGATTTAAGAACTTTTACTAAGAAATTATCTTTGTATGTAATTATGAGGATTAATCCACCAAGAATAGTTACAATGAGTGCAAGTAATTTTAAAGTTTCTGCATTACGAATTGAAAAAAACAACATAAAAAAAGGACTTTTCAGAAAAGTCCAGGTGATCTACGGCACAAAATCAAACAATCTACCGCTGCTTCCTTCCGGATCTGACGGGGTTTGAAAGAAGATTTTTGCATAGGACCTGGACATTTCAAAAAAGTCCTTATGCTAATAATATAATATAAATCTTTTTAAATGTAAACATATAATCACAACCAATATAATCATAATTTTAAATTTGAGTTGTTAAATTTTTTTATTATGTGTTATAATGTTTAATTATGAATGCAAAACAAATACCTGAGCGTAAAGATGTTTCAAGCAATGATAAATGGGACTTGACTACACTTTATAAAACAAATGATGATTGGGAAAAAGATTTAAAAAAATTACCGACTTATGCAGAAAAAATTCTTAAATATAAAGATGTTTTATCTGAAAATGCGGATAACTTACTAAATGTGTTGAAACTACTTGAAGAAAGCGAAAAAATTTCTGAAAAACTTGGAAATTATGCTTTTTTAAATAGTGCAACAGATGTTGCTAATGCTGAATTTCAAGATAAGCAGGGTAGATATATTATGATTGCTTCAGATGTAGAGGCACAGATTAGTTTTTTAATTCCTGAAATTCAAAGCATACCGGATGAAAAAATTAATAGTTGGATTGAAGAAAAAAAATTTGATGATTATAGAATTTTTTTGAAAAAACTTTTGCGACTTAAGCCATATATTCTTTCCGAAAAAGAGGAACGTATTTTTGCACTACAAACTGAAGCTATGAGTACGGCAAAAAAAACTTTTGGAATGCTCACAAATGTGGATTTAGATTTTGGAACAGTAAAAACAAAAGATGGAGAAAAGCCACTTAGTCAAACAACGTTTAGTGCATTTTTAGAAAATACTGATAGAAATGTTAGAAAAGAAGCATATACTAAATTTTATAACGCATTTGATGCTCATAAAAACACAATAGCCAGTCTTTATGCCGGTAGTGTTAATATTGACGTTTTTCACGCACGAGCACGTGGATATTCATCGAGTCGTGCTATGGAACTTTTTGATGATAATGTTGCTGAAAGTGTCTATGATAATTTGGTGGGAACAATTCGTGATAACTTTGCTCCGTTACATAAATATTACAATTTGCGAAAAAAAGTTTTGAAGCTTGACGAACTTCGTCATTATGATGTTTATGTTCCTTTAGTTCAGTCCGTTAAAAAAATTACTCCATATGATGATGCAGTAGAATTGCTCCGTCAAGCATTGTCTCCGCTTGGAGCAGAGTATACAGATATTTTATGTAACGGATTGCAGAATGGTTGGGTCGATAAATACGAAAACAAAGGGAAACGCAGTGGAGCTTTTTCATCCGGAGGATATACGGGATATCCATATATTTTGATGAATTATAAAGACGAGGTTTTACGTGATGTTTTTACCTTAGCACATGAAGGTGGGCATTCCATGCATAGTTATTACTCAGCAAAAAATAATTCGTTTATGCAATATAATTATACAATTTTTGAAGCGGAAGTAGCATCAACGTTCAATGAAGAATTAGTGTTCAATTTTTTGCTAAAACATGCCGATAATCTAGATGAAAAAGCATATCTTTTATGTAATCGAGCGAGTGATATTTTGGCAACACTTTATAGACAAACGATGTTTGCTGAATATGAAAAGCGTACACATGAAATGGTAGAAAATGGAACCCCTCTTTCTGCTGATGTTTTAAGAAACGAATACAGGAAATTGCTTGAGGATTATTTTGGTCCTCAGATGATTTTTGAACAAACAAGTGATTTGGAAGGATTGAGGATTCCTCATTTTTATAATGCTTTTTACGTTTATAAATATGCTACTGGAATTTCTGCTGCCTTGGCTTTGGCATATCGTGTACTTAATGGCGGAGAAAGTGAGAAAAAAGACTATTTTAAGTTTTTATCTTCCGGTGGTTCAAGGTTTCCTGTGGACTCATTGAAAATAGCAGGAGTTGATATGAATACTACAGCACCAATTCAGGCTGCGATTGAACGTTTTGCATCGATTGTAAATGAACTGGAGCAAATTTTATGTTAATTTGGGGTAAATAAATTATGGCCAATGTAAAAACTTTTGTCAAACATCCGAAGATTGATGCTCATAATCATCTGAATTTGGGAATGCGTTATTCAAGATATGCATCATGGGCAGGATTTCTTATTCCAAATTTTCCGCGAAAAATGAGCGGACTTGCAGAAATGCATGAAGTAATTGGTCAATATACGCGAACACGCACGGTAACAGCAAAAGATGTGGAAGATTTACTTTGTATGTCAATTGAAGATGCAATTGAAGATGGAATAACGATTCTTGAGGGAAGTGTTGATATTGGTTTTGTGAAGCATTGTAATGAAGATATCGATCAGTTTTTAGCTTTAGTAGAAAAAGTTAAAAAAAAGTATGAAGGAAAAATAGATTTTCGTCCTGAGCTTGGATTGGGTAAATTATTTGATAAAAAAAGTCTGAATAAGTGGGTTATTCCTTTGCTTGAAAGTAAAGTTTTTAAAAGTATAGATTTATACGGCCCTGAAGTTGAAGAAGGCATTGAAGATTTTAAACCGTTTTTTGAATGTGCCGGAAAACTAGGGATTAAACGAAAAGCACACGTCGGAGAGTTCTCAGATGCTACATCTGTGCGTACCTTTATTAACTTTTTTGATCTTGAAGAAGTTCAACATGGAATAGGTGCTGCAAATGATGATAAAGTAATACAGTTTATGTTAGACAGAAAAATACGTTTGAATATTACTCCTGAAAGCAATGTAATGCTTTCTGCTGTTCCATCTTTACAAGATCATCCTATTAAAAAATTTTATGATGCCGGTCTAAAAGTAACAATTTGCACAGATGATTTGTTATTCTTTAATCGTACCGTTTCCGAACAATGTTCAGATTTGGTTAAGGCAGGCGTTTTTACAGAAAAAGAAATTTTTGACATCTTAGATGAAGGGTTAAAATAAATTATAAAAACACAAAAAATTATTTTAAATATACCATCAGAAGCATAATATCAGAGTTTCGTATACCTGAAATACGTCTTGCTTGTCCCAAAGTTAAAGGACGAATTTTTTCAAGTTTTTGGCGAGTTTCAGTGGAAATGCTTGGAATTGTGCTATAGTCAAAATCTTCAGGAATACGTGCATTTTCCATTCGGCGAAGTTTTTCAACGCGACGGTCTTGTTTTTCAATATAATATGTATATTTGTATTCAATTAGGCCTGCTTCCCAAATTTCTGCGTCATAACCCGGGTTTTCCGGTTCTTTCCCTGTATGTTTTTTTGCATGTTGTATGAGCAACTCAACGATTTCTTTTTTTTGAGCAATTTTATTTTGTACGCGTTTAAATTGTTCATCGGATTTTAAACCGATTTTCCATGCTTTTTCAGTAAGCCGTTCATCTGCAGTATCGTATCGTAATTTTAAACGATGTTCGGCACGAGCGGTAAACATTCTGTATGGTTCTTTGGTACCAAGAGTAACCAAATCATCTATTAACACACCGATATATGCTTCATCACGGCCTAAAATTAATGGTTCATACTTTGTGCCGTTTGCTTGTGCTTTAATTTGCAAAGATGCATTTATTCCTGCAATCAAGCCTTGACCTGCAGCTTCTTCATATCCGCTTGTTCCGTTAATTTGGCCGGCATTAAATAGGCCTTGTACTAATTTTGTTTCAAGGCTTGGAAAAAGTTGAGTAGGGTCAACATAGTCATATTCAACGGCGTAGGCTGGACGCGTAACAACAGCATTTTCAAAACCGGTCATAGTACGTAAGTATTTATCTTGAACTTCCTCCGGTAGTGATGAAGCAAAACCACTGATATACATTTCATCTGTATATAAGCCTTCAGGTTCGATAAAAAGTTGGTGCCTGTCTCTAGATGCAAAACGCATTACTTTGTCTTCAATTGATGGACAGTAGCGCGGACCAATTCCGGAGATTTTGCCACTATAAAGAGGAGAGCGACCAATATTGTTTCTAATTAATTCATGTGTTTTTTCATTTGTGTAAACTAAATGACAAGGAACCATTGGTCTGTCTATTTTTTTTGTGTCGTATGAAAAGGGTTTAATTTCGTCATCGCCATCTTGAATTTCAAGCTTTGAAAAATCAATGGAAGATTTGAGTACTCGTGGGGGCGTTCCGGTTTTGAGACGGCCTACTGTGAAACCTAATCGTACAAGATTTTCTGTAAGACCGTATGCTCCGTTTTCTCCGAGCCGTCCATTTGGAGCATCAAAATCGCCGATAAAAATTTTTCCACCCAAAAAAGTTCCTGTTGTTAAAATAGCTGCTTTAACGGGAATTTTCCTGCCACGTTCAGTTATAATTTCAGTGATTTTTTGGCGAAGTTTTCCGGAAAAGAGATATTGCGAATTATTAATTTCTTCAGTAAGAATGTCTACAACTGTGTCTTGGTAGATGTCTAAATTTTCTTGTTTTTCGACAATTTTTCTTGCAACTTCTGCATATTTTTGTTTATCTGCTTGGGCCCGTGGTGCTTGTACGGCAGGACCGCGACTTTTGTTCAAAAGACGAAACTGAATCATTGATTGGTCAATAATTTTAGCCATTTGACCGCCAAGAGCATCAATTTCACGCACAATATTACCTTTTGCAATTCCGCCAATACTTGGATTGCATGATAATTGACCAATTGTGTCAATTGTTTGAGTAATAAGAATTGTTTTCAAACCCATGCGAGCACAGATCACGGAAGCTTCAATGCCTGCATGACCGCCACCTACAACAGCAACGTCATAAGAATCATAAAATCCTGACATAAATATTTCTCTAAAACTATTTTACAAATAAAACAAAAGTTCTGCAACATAATACCAAAATTTCGTAACGACGACAATAAAAAGTATAAAATTTATGCAACTTTTGTTTCTTTTTCTGCATTTACAATGCCACAAGATTGAATCTTTTGTTTATTTTTATATAAAGGCGTGATTTTTGTTTTTTGGTTAACTAAATGTTCATAAAGAGGAATGGATAGATAAATTATTCCAATAGAAATAGGTAAGCAAAAGATGGTTGCAACAGCACAATTAGAATAAAGAATTTGAAGAAAGAAAATATGAGACGATTCAAAAATAGTTGCAAAAAGTCCAATTACTAAAGGTAATAAAAATCCTACTAAAATAAGGATTAGGGAATAAATAAAAGGTTTATCTTTTTTTGTTAATTTAGCAAGCATTTTTTGCCTCCGTTGTTAATATTTATAGATAGTATAACAGAGGCAGTGCGACATACAATGTCCCAATAAAAAATTAATTGTTTTTTAGGACATTAGCAAACTGTTTTTGAGCATCGTTTAATCCGTTCCACAAGATTCCGTGAATTCCTAATTTGTTTGCAGCTTCAATATTTTCACTGAGGTCATCAAAAAAAACAGCTTCTTCAGGTTTAACATTTAAGCCTTCTAAAATGATTTTGTAAATAGCAGGTTCAGGCTTAATTAAATGAACGCGACAAGAAAAAATTGCACAATCGGCGGCAGTAAACAAGGGAATGTCTTTTTCATAAAAGTCTAAAAACTCATGAGGCATATTCGATAAAATGCCAAGCTTAAATCCGGCTTTTTGAAGTAGTAAGCCCCAGTTTGTAACATCAAGATGAAATACGCGCCAACTTTCTAAATCTAGACGAGCAATTTCTTCCATTAAAGTCATATTATTGGCAATATTTTCATAGCCGTTAGCTTTTAATGTGCGTGAATACATTTCAGCTCCGGATATGAGACCGCGATCAAAGTCAAAACGAAAATCAGAATAAGCTTTTCGAAAAATATCAGCAGGAACATTAGTGAGTTCTTGCATTTTTTCTGCACAATCTCCGGTATTTGTGATTGAAATTACGTTGCCGTAATCAAAAATAACAGCTTTTATCATATAATAAATTCTAGCACAAAAAACAAAAAAGTCAAAAAAAATTATTGCTAACAAATAATGCTTCCGGAGCTGTGTTAAAGGCTTTTGGAAAATAAAACTGCTTTTGTTGTGTACTATCTGTTGTAGCTTTTCCCCATTGTACAGGTGTGCCTTCAGAAAAGCGTATCCAGTGGCCGTTGTCATTTGAGTTGCTTTCAACGATACCGGCACCCGCTTGTGCAAAGTCAATGTATAGGATTTTAGTTGTTATTGTTGAAAGTGTGTTTGTTATTGTGTCGCTTACGGTTGAAATGAATTCCCAAGTATTCGATTCTTTTATATATTCATATAATCTTAAACCACCGCTTCCACCACAGAAAGCTAATAATTTACCATTAACAAAAATAATACGCCAAAACTTTCCAAAAGGAGAATCCGCTAAAGGTTCTCACGTTGTACTTTCTCCCATTTTATATTTATATACTTTTGTGCATTTAACTGTAATTACAAAAAAATTGTTTTGTTCAATTGCTATATTGTATAAAACATCATCTAAGATTGGCATCTCTATAAATCCGGTTTCTTCACTATTTAAAATAAATAATTTTTCTCTATACTTCATTATAACTATATTTTTGGTAGCTATTATTTGCCGCTCATCTGACACTATATTTGATAAAGTACATTTTTGTTCCCATGAAATACCATCAGTTGATGAATAAATATGAGTTTCTGTTGCTGAATATAATTTATTATTAGCTGTTACAATATTTTTATTTAATGTTACACTTGGAATATATTCTTGCCATGTTTCTGCATAATCATAGGATTTTAAAAAACTGTTTGCTTTCGTACTTCTGTTTTCTTTTGTCATATATAAAATATTATTAAACTCATATAAGTTTCTAATTATTTCACCTTCTTGCATTAGTGAGATATTTACCTCTTTTACGCCTCCATCTCCTTCGACAGGCGGAGTTAATATCGGTGCACAACTTAAAAGCCCACCCATTAGTAGTAGGCCTATCATGCCATTTGCCATTCTTTGTGTTATAAAGTGTTTCATCCATGCCTCGCTTTCGGGGGAGTTTCCCCATTGTAATCTGTAAATCGCCTCTTTGCAAGGTGCCATCAGTGCCACTGCGTGCAACGGCGGAGACGCTTTCTTGAAACTGTATTACTTTAGCGGATAAGCTTTCGACGAATGCTTCTAGTGCAACAAGGCGTTTAGTAAAGTTCACGGCGAGGATACTGTCGTCGGTTTGTGTTTTTACTAGGTCAAGTGCGTCTTCTAACGTTGTCATTATTTGCCCCTTTTTATATATAGTCATTTTGGGGCAATAGAAAAAATAAAACCCTGCGATGTTGCAGGGTTAAGTATTATTTGTATATTTGTATATGAACTCGGAGCGTATATTTGCTTCGTCGATAATCTTTGCACTTGGTTCAAGTGTCAAAGTTTCGGTCATCGTGTAGTTTTCATCTCGCAAATAACGCCCTATTTCTTGGTAGTGTTCCATTTCTGCAACTACACGACGCAAGTCTTTCCCTTTTGTGTAGTCCGCAGCTACATACATTCCTTTCCCGTGTGCACGTCCGCCAGTTCTACAATCAACATAGAATTCGCCATTGCGTAGCATTTCAATGTATTCATCGAGTTTTTCTTTGTTTGGTGCTGTGTAAGTTCTTTGTCCGATAAACGTATCGTTTCTTACTGCTTTTATAAAATCGGCTTTTGACAAAACTGTCGACTTCCCGTCAAATCCTTGAGCCTGTAGTACCTTATTTATATCTTTAAGTTAACGTTTTACATAGAGTTTTCCCGCAAAGTTTTTTCCTTCCTCCTGTTTTTTAGTCTTTCAATTTCCATTATAACAGTTGGTTGGAAACCTTTCTTTATGGGGAATTATATTTTACTGCTTACCGGTGACAACAGTTCAAGGAAAATCTATTGACATTTTCTTAAAATATCGATAATATGTTTAAATGTAATTTTGGAGCGGTGGCCGAGTGGTTGAAGGCGGCGGTCTTGAAAACCGTTGTGCGGTAACGTACCGTGGGTTCGAATCCCACCTGCTCCGAATAATTGTAAAAAGCAGGTGGGATTCGAAACGGAGTTCCCGCTGAGCAAGTGCGAAGGAACAAACGCAAACACCTTTTTTTGTGTTTGCCTTACGAGTTTATTGGTAACTCGAAAATATATATCGTAACACCATGTCAAATGTGTGTTATTGGAGCGGTGACCGAGAGGCCGAAGGTGGCTCCCTGCTAAGGAGTTATACCCCGAAAGGGTATCGGGGGTTCGAATCCCCCCTGCTCCGAAGTCCCACTAATTTCAAGTGAGGATTTAAAAAAAAAGCCTCCGCTAAGTAAAAGCGAAAAAAAAGCAGGTGATAGGTAAATCTGCAAAATTATTCATGAGACTATAGCTCAGCTGGATAGAGCGTCAGATTGCGGATCTGAAGGCCAGAGGTTCGAATCCTCTTAGTCTCGAAAAAATAATCAATCATTATATTGATTGGAGAGATGCGAGAGCGGTTGAATCGGGCGGTCTCGAAAACCGTTGAACCCTCTGGGTTCCGGGGGTTCGAATCCCCCTCTCTCCGCTTAACTACGTAAGGGGGGATTCGAAACGGAGCTCCCGCTGAGCAAGTGCGAATAATTAAAAACAATAGGGAGACGGATAAAACCTACTCCTAAAAATTATTTAAAATCATTAATATAATAATTAATCATTTTTTTACGATTGTTTTTTTGGAGAGATGTCCGAGCGGTCGATGGTGCAATCTTGGAAAGGTTGTGTACGGCAACGTACCGGGGGTTCGAATCCCCCTCTCTCCGCTTAACTACGCAAGGGGGGGATTCGAAACGGAGCTCCCGCTGAGCAGATATTATATGCGTCAAGGATTGGAGCTGCGCAAATGTTTCATTTGCGTCCTGAAGCAAAGCTGAAGGATGGAGCGAAAGCGAAACAGCGAAAAGCCTGACGGCAACGAAGTTGCCGTGACGCCCAAATTATTATTACCTTCCAATTATATTTTTTCACTTTGAGGATGTTGATATTATAAGTTTATATATTTTTTAGTGGCTGATTTTGTGTGTTTTGGAGGAAAGAAGCACACTTTGAAAGGCACTTCAATCCTCTTGTAAAATTATGGTTGTTTTCCGATGTATGCTAAGATTCCGCCGTCAACGTAAAGGATGTGACCGTTTACGAAATTTGAGGCATCTGAAGCGAGGAATACAGCTGGACCCATGAGATCATCCGGAGTTCCCCAACGTTCTGCAGGTGTTTTTGCAACGATAAATGCATCAAATGGATGGCGAGAACCGTCTGCTTGGCGTTCACGAAGCGGTGCAGTTTGCGGTGTTTCTATGTAACCAGGACCGATTCCGTTACATTGGATGTTTGCATGACCATATTCTGAACAAATGTTGCGAGTTAGCATTTTGAGGCCACCTTTTGCAGCTGCATATGCAGAAACTGTTTCGCGACCAAGTTCGCTCATCATTGAACAAATGTTGATAATTTTTCCGTGACCTTTTTTAATCATTGCGGGAATAACTGCTTTAGCTACAATAAAAGGTGCGTTTAAGTCAACATCGATAACTTTGCGGAAATCTTCAACTGACATTTCGCACATTGGAATGCGTTTTATGATTCCTGCGTTGTTTACAAGAATGTCAACCACGCCAACATCTTTTTCAATAGATGCAATCATTTTTTGAACTGCAGGTTCATCTGTAACATCGCAAACATATCCGTGAGCTTTAATTCCAATTTCTTTGTAAGCGGCAAGCCCTTTGTCTACCAATTCCTGATTAATGTCATTGAAGACAATAGTTGCACCGTATTTTGCCAAACCTGATGCCATTGCAAAACCGATCCCGTAGGAAGCGCCTGTTACAAGGGCGATTTTTCCTTTGAGGGAAAAACTGTTTTCATTAAACATAAATACCTCCATTAAAGTTTAATAGATTATACTATATTCTTTAGAAAAATTCATCATAAAAGTGTTTTTTTTGTCGCATTTTAATGCTTTTTATGGAATTTTGTGCATTTATTGTAAAAAATTACATGATTTATTATATTTGTAATTTTAATTAATCATTTTTTCGAGTTTCTTAAATTTATTTGTAGGATTGTTTTTTGAAAATAATTATCCGTAATTGAGTTTTCTCTCGCATTTTCTTGGTGGAAAATTGTGTATTTTATATTTTAGAAAAAGCTTGTGATGAAAATTTTTAAACCTATTGCTATTAAAATAATGCCTCCGAAAATGCCGGCTTTGTCAGCAAGTTTTGTTCCTGCTTTTTTGCCGATAGCAAGACCTGCAAAACAAATGAAAAAAGTTATTAAACCGATAAGGGAGCATATTAAAAAAGCTTCTTTAAAACTATAATTTGAAATTGTAAAGCCAACAGAAAGTGCGTCAAGTGATGTTGCGATTCCTTGAACAATTAATATTCCAAAACTTAAAGATGAAAAGTTTTGTCCGGTTTGTTTTTTTACGATGCTTTCATAAAGCATTTTTCCTCCAATAAAGCTAAGTAAAAAGAAAGCAATCCATGGAATGAAATTTTTAAATGTACAAAATTTGTGTGCGATTGATGAAACACAAATCCATCCGAAAAGAGGCATAGCAAATTGGAATAATTCAAAGACTCCGGCAATTCCATACATTTTTCGTTTTTTCATATTAGGTTCGTTCATGCCGTTTGCCAAAGAAACGGAAAAAGCATCCATAGCAAGTCCTGTTCCTAATAAGAAACTTGTGAAAAAGAAAGTAAAGTTAATATTCATAAATCTGTTGAATTTTAACATAGGAAAGGGAACAGGGTCAAGGCGATAAAGATATTTGTAATAATAATAAAGGTTAAAAGAAAAAAAGACAGAGTAAAAAACAGGTGATAAAGAAGGAGAAAATATTTTTAAGGTGCGGTAAATTTTTTTATATTGTTTATCTTAAATTCAACGAAGCACAGAATTCTTTAGAGTATAGATTGGCACATTTAATTTTTTATTTTATACTTGTTTTTGATATAAAGAAAAACTGTGATTATGAAAAGAAAAAAATAAATGCAAAAAAATTAAATTATATATGGGAAAAAAAATGGAAAAAAAATTAACAAAAGAAAAACTTGCAAAAACACAAGCGGTAATTTTTGATTTAGACGGAACGCTTATTGATTCTATGAGTGCATGGGAAACAGTGGGTCTTAGGTATCTAGCGAAATATGGAATTAAAGCAAAATCAAATTTATGGGAAGATTTAAAACCGCTTACAACTTTTGGTGTGGCAAAGTTGTTTCAGGAAAAATATGGAGTTAAAAAATCCGTTGAAGAAATAGTGCAAGGTGTGCAAGATATTATTTTAGAAAGCTATGAAAAAACCATAGAGCCTAAAAAAGGTGTAACAGAGTTTTTAAAAAAACTAAATAAAGAAGGGATTAAAATGGCAGTGGCAACTGCAACAGATAAGGTTTGTGCAATGGCGGTTTTAAAAAGATTGGATTATATAAAATATTTTTCCGGAATATTCTGTTGTACAGACTATGAAACAACAAAAGCAGAAAGCAAAATATTTGACAAAGCGTTGGAAGCAACAGGAGCACAAAAAGAAAGTGTAATTGTTTTTGAAGATGCACTTCATGCAATATTAACTGCAAAAAAAGCCGGTTATAAAATATATGCAGTTCAAGATGATCATGCAACAAAAGATGAAGAGGCTATACGTAGTTTGTGTGATTATTATATTAATGATTTTACAGAACTACTTTAATATAATTGTACAAAATATTTTAACCATAAAATATTTTAATAATACTTGACCTTTTTTTGCTGTTTGTATATATTGTGTATACACAATATACACACTTAAAAGTGGAGCTATTTATGGATATATTACAAATTAAAAATTTATCAAAAACATATCCTTCATTTAAACTGGATAACGTAAGCTTTAATTTAAAGCTAGGTTACATTATGGGTTTTATAGGAAGGAATGGTGCAGGAAAAACTACAACATTAAAAACCATGCTGAAATTTGCCTATCCTGAAAATGGTGAAGTTTATATTAATGGACTTGATATAAATAAAAATGAGCTAGAAGTAAAAAATGTAATTGGTTATGTTAGCGGTGTTGAAGGATTTTATGCAAGAAAAAAAATCAAAGATGTTACAAATGTTACAAAGAGATTTTTTAAAACTTGGAACGAAAATCTTTATAAAGAACTTCTTAAAAAATTTAATCTTGATGAAAATAAATTAATAAAAAATCTTTCAGACGGGATGAAGGTAAAATATCAAATTGCTCTTGCTATGTGTCATGATGCAAAATTATTAATTCTTGATGAACCGACAAGCGGGCTGGATCCCGTGAGTCGCGATGAATTAATTTTATTATTTCAAGATTATGTTTCTGATGGAAAACATTCAATATTATTTTCAACACATATTACTTCGGATTTAGATAAGTGTGCAGATTATATTACTTACATTAAAAACGGAAAAATTATAAAAACATCAGACATAGTTTCATTTAAGGATGATTATTTTTTAATAAGTGGTAAGCAAGAAATTTTAACACAAGATTTAAAGGAAAAAATTATTGGGCTACATTGTCACAAGTTTGGATTTGAAGGAATGATTTTAGCAAAAGATAAAAATAATTTTTCAAATTGTGAAATTAGTAAACCGAACCTTGAAGATATAATGATTCATCTAGAAAGATAAATATAAGGAAAGAAAAATGAAAAACTTTTTATATAAAGAAATTAAATTATGTATGGCTCCAATAAATATTATTTTTTTATTATTCACAATGATGATTATCATTCCAAATTATCCGTACTATGTTCCTTTTTTTTATTTATGTTTAAGTGTTTATATGATTTTCAACCTCGGAGAATTAAATAAAGATATTGCATACTCAATGATACTACCGATAAAAAAAAGTGATATTGTAAAATCACGTTGCATTCTTATTGCTGCTTATGAAATTACCGGAATAATTTTAACATTGCCATTTGTTTTTTTTAAACATAATATTTTGACAATGCAAAATGATGCAGGCATTGAATGCAATTTTGCGTTCTATGGATTTCAAATGATTTTATTGACTTTATTTCATTTTGTTTTTTTTACAACATTTTATAAAAAAGCTGAAAAGCCTGGCATCTCTTTTTTAATAAGTAGCATTGTTTATTGGATTGGATATTTTATTTTTGAATTTCCTTTTTGGGTTAATAGCATTTTTCAAAATGAATTTATTAAATCACTTGATTCTGTGTCGCCGGAAAATTTTAATGTGCAAATTCCTTTTTTAATTTCCGGAATTTTAATTTATATTATCGGTTGGATCGTAACTTATAAAGTAAGTGCAAACAAATTTAACAAAGTGGATATATAAATAAGTAGAGTCAAAATGGATTTAGTTATAAATAACAATTCATCAACACCAATATATTTGCAACTTTATTCACAAATAAGTTCTCAAATTTTAAATGGAAGTTTACAAGCGGGAAGTCAATTACCGTCGATTCGAACAATTGCAAAAGAACTTCGTATTAGTGTTATCCCTGTGAAAATGGCTTGGGATAATTTGGATAAAGAAGGTTTTATAAAAACACTTCAGGGTCGCGGGACGTTTGTTGCAAAAATTACTAATGAAAAAAAATCTGAAAAAAAGAACGAAAAAGTTTTAACATTTGCGAAAGAAATTTATGAAAAAGCAAAATCACAAAATATAACACTAAAACAATTAATGAAGGCTTTAAAAAATTTGGATGTGTAAATTTATTTGGACGTCATCCGGCTTTTCGCAATTCGCGGACTAACCGCCGCTCATCCTCAAGAGGACTGCTATGCAGTTGCTACAATCCGGCGTAATGTCTTCTATATATACCTATCTATTTACAAGTTACGTTTTACAATTATCCATTACAATTATGTAAATAAAACTTGCTAATATACATTTTCACATTTATAATATGAACATGAAAGATTTAACTTTTAATCCTAACAGTTTGTTTTTATATGTGTTATGCGGTAGTGTTATTACATTTGTTTTTGCACAATCGGTTTTCTTTTTAGTGCGTTCGTGTTTGCACGCAAAAAAAATAGGCATGAAAAAAGGAATGATTTCTAAGACAATTATTTCAACGGTGATTTTTACAATTGCACCGGCATTTTCAATTTTGCTTGGCATTATAACATTGGCAAAATTTTTAGGTCTTCCTTTGCCGTGGATTCGCCTAAGTGTTATTGGTGCCATTACATATGAATTACCGGCAGCAACATCTACTGCAAATGCACTGGGAGTGTCTTTAGCAGAAACAATTACCGATGCAAAGGCATATTCTGCAATTGCATGGGTAATGACTTTGGGAATAATGCCAAGCATAATTTTCACACCGATATTAATCAAAAAAATTCAAGGTGGTGTTTTGAAAATTCAAAATAAAGATTCAAAGTGGGGTGACATCTTTATGACGAGTTTATTTATGGGAATGATTTCTTCGTTTAGTGGAATGATTTTTGCAAATACAAGAAAAGGCAAAGAAGGTTTTTTGTCAATTTGTGTTTTTGCGGTAAGTGCTGTTGTCATGGTTGTTTGTGGTTTATTAATAAAAAAATTTAATCAAAAATGGTTAGAAAATTATGCTATGCCATTTAGCATGATAGTTGCAATGATTTTTGCGGTTTTTGCATCTCCGCTTTTTGTATAATATAAAATATAGGAAGGAAATATGAACTTTGAAAATAATACACATAAATGGGGACAAATTTGGATATGGTCTGCAGCTTGTGCGATTCTTTTTGTGCCAATTGCAATTTGTATTAAATATGATGCATGGCCAAACATAACATATGTATTAAAAGGTTTATTAGGTGTTGCTCCGATTTATTGGACAGTTGGATTAATTGAAATAATTACATTCACACCAATGCTTGGAACGGGCGGAACGTATTTGAGTTTTGTAACAGGTAATGTAACAGCGTTAAAAGTTCCTGCCGCATTAAATGCCTTAGAGAGTACAGATACAAAAATTAATACGGAAGAAGGTGAAATAATTTCAACAATTGCGATTGCAACGGCTTCAATCGTTACAATTATTATTATAGCATTAGGTGTGTTTCTTTTTTCTACACTTTCACCTATATTAAATTCACCAAAACTTTTGCCGGCATTTGATAATATTTTACCTGCACTTTTTGGTGCACTTGGTATTGTTTATATTAGTAAAAATTGGAAAATAGCTATTGCTCCGCTTGCATTTATGATTATTCTTTTTATTAACGTTCCGTCTCTTGCTTCTTCTGTGGGAGTTTTAGTTCCTGTTGGAATTTTAATTGCTCTTGGTGTAGCTAGAATTATGTACAAAAAAAATTTGTTATAATTAAAAATTATTTTTTTAAGGAAAAATAAATATGAACGAAAATATGAATATTGAAAAAATATCAAAAAATAAAATTATAAAAGATATGCAAGAATTTATTCGTTGCAAAACAGTTTCGAACATAAATAAAGATTATGTTGATTGGAAAGAATTTGAAAAGTTTAAAAAACTTTTATTTAAACTTTTTCCTACCGTAACAAAACGTGCAAAATTTTTTGAAAAAGGACAAACAGGTTTAATTTTTTTCTTAAAAGGTAAAGAAAGTTTTATTGGGGAAAATAAAAAAACAGCACGAGTTCTTATGGCACATTATGATGTTGTTCCGGCAAATGAAGCAGAATGGAAAAAAAATCCTTTTTCCGGAGAAGTAAAAGACGGGGAGCTTTGGGGTCGTGGCACGTTGGACACAAAGGGAACGTTATTAAGCATATTTGAAGCATTAGAATTTATGTTTCAAAATAACTGGCAAAATGAAAAAGATTTGTATTTATGTTTTTCAGGTGATGAAGAAGTTAACGGTGAAAGTTGTCCGGCTATTGTAAAATGGTTTGAAGAAAATAAAATTAAAGTAGAATTTGTTCTGGATGAAGGTGGTGCAATTGTTGATAAAAGTTTTCCGGGTGTAAAAGAAAAATGTGCAATGATTGGGATTGCGGAAAAAGGTTCTGTTAATTTAAATGTTGAATTGGAAAAAAAAGGAGGACATGCATCAACGCCACCAAAAAATACTGCTGCAGGAATTATATCAAAAGCATGTTCTAAAATTGAAAAAAGTTCGTTTAAGTTTCAATATACATCGGCAGTTTCTCAAATGATAAAAACATTTTCCAAACATACAAGTTTTGGGTTAAAAATTATATTAAAAAATTTATGGCTTTTTATGCCGTTGTTTAAATTAATTACAAAACTTGCAGGTGGAGAATTTTATGCTATGACACATACGACAAAAGCTGTGACAATGCTTTCCGGAAGTGATGCATTTAATGTTTTGCCGGAAAAAGCAACAATGGGAATTAATTTACGTCTTTTGGGAAAAGACACAATGGATTCTGCAAAAAAATATATTGAAAAAACTTGTAAAAATTCGAATTTAAAATTTGAAATTGTAAACGGTTCAAACCCGTCAATTACGTCCGACACAAAATGTGAACAGTGGTTTTTGCTTACAGATGTTATAAAAGAAACATGGAGCAATGTTTTAGTAAGTCCGTATTTGATGATGGCATGTAGTGATAGTCGACATTTTTGTCGTATTACAGATAAGGTATATCGTTTTTCAGGAATGTATATGAGCAAAGAAGATAGAGCTATGATTCATTCAAAAGATGAACGCATAAAAGTTGAAACGTTATTTGAAACAGTGAAGTTTTATTTTAATTTGCTAAAACGAATGTAATAGGAAAAGGAAAAATAAAAAGAATAGTTTAAAATTTATATTCATGTTAAAATCATTTTTATGAATTGTATTGATGAAATAAAAAATTATGCTCAAAAAAATGACATTCCAATAATAACAGAAGAAGGTAGCCGTTTTATTTGTGATTATATTCAAAAACATAAGGTAAAAACTATTTTAGAAATTGGTACAGCAATAGGATATTCTGCAATCCGATTTGCAAAATTGTCTGATGACATTTATGTAACGACAATTGAAATTGACATAGATAATTTTATTAAAGCAAGGCAAAATATAAAAGATAACGGTTTGGAAAATCGTGTTGAAGTAATTCACGATGATGCGTTAACTTTGACAATAGAAAAAAAATTTGATTTAATTTTTATTGATGCGGCAAAAGCACAATATGTAAAATTTTTTGAAAAATTCAAAAAAAATTTAAATGACGGTGGCGTTATAATTAGTGATAATTTATCTTTTCATGGTCTTGTTGAAAAAGAAAATCCTTCTTGTAGTTATGGAACAAAAAAATTATTACGAAAAATAAAACGCTATATTAAATTTTTGAAAGAAAATACGGAATATGAAACTGAATTTTTTAAACTTGGAGATGGAATATCCGTAAGTAAAAAAAAGTCAAATAAAAGAATTATCAAAAATGATTTGTAATGAAAATATGTTGACTTTATTATTTAGAAGTGATAATTTTTGTTATTGTAAATATATTGGAGGTGCATAAATGATTAAGATTGCGACTATTGCAGGTTCTGATGCGTCCGGCGGAGCAGGTCTTGAAGCAGATTTGAAAACATTTGAAGAGTATGGCTTGTATGGAATGGCAGCTGTTACAGTAATTGCTACAATGGATCCTGCAAATGAATGGGCACATAGTGTATATGCTTTGCCCGAAGATGTATTACGTTTTCAAATGGAAACTATTTTTAAGGGAGTTGGAGTGTCTGCTTGTAAAAGCGGAATGCTTGGTACAGAATACGCAGTAGAAATAATTTGTGAGTATATTAAAAAGCATAAAGTTAATAATTATGTTTTAGATCCTGTTATGGTTTGTAAAGGTGCAAACGAAGCATTGAATCCGGAATTAAATTCTTCCATTGCAAAAAAACTTTTGCCATTAGCAAAAATTGTTACACCTAATCTTTTTGAAGCCGCACAACTTGCAGGCATGAAAGAAGTAAATTCTTTAGAGCAGATGGAAGAAGCCGCTCAAATAATTTTTGATAAAGGTGCAAAAAATGTATTCATAAAAGGCGGTGCAAAACTTCCTTTATCATATGAAACAAAAAAAGCAATTGATATTTTTTATGATGGCGAAAGTTTTGGTTATATTGAAAATGATTTAATAGATACAAAGTGGACACATGGTGCCGGCTGCACAACGGCGGCTGCAATTGTATCGGGGTTAGCAAGAGGCTTGTCTCCTGTTGAGTCTGTTGTTTTGGCTACACAATTTATTAATGAAAGTTTGAGAGCATCTTTTCCATTGAATAAATGGGTTGGAGCCGGCAATCCGACAGATTGGAGAAAAGATAGAGCAATTTATTCTTTATCCGGAGAAGTTTTTGCAGACGGACATAACGGTTTTAAAAAATAAATTTTTTAGTGTAAACAATTTATCATTCTCATATCCGGACAGTAAAATAAAAGCAGTGGATAATATTTCTTTTTCAGTTGGTCGTGGTGAATATGTTGCACTGCTTGGACCTAATGGATCGGGTAAATCAACACTAGCACGTCTTATTGCAGGTTTTTTAGAAGCAAATTCCGGTAATGTTGAGTTTTTTGATAATAAAGAAAAAAAATATTATAAAAATAATTCAACTGAAAATGTTTTGCAGGGAATAGTCTTTCAGTCTCCTCGTGATCAAATTGTTGCACTTACAGTTCGCCGTGATATTGCTTTTGGTCCTGAAAATTTAAATATTGCAAAGCCTGAAATAGACAAACGCATTACGAAAACTTTACAAGAAGTAAATATGCTTGAGAAAATTGATTCATCTACTTATGCACTTTCTTTAGGGCAAACACAAAAACTTGCTTTGTCAGGAATTTTGGCAATGCATCCTAGTTTATTAATTTTGGACGAAAGTCTTTCAATGATAGATGCCAAAACACGAAGCGATATTTTAGATTATCTTGATGAATTGAATAAAAAGGGCATTACCATTTTGCATGTTACTCATGATACGGATGAAGCCCGGCGTGCTAAAAGAATTATTGCTTTGGAAGAAGGTAAAGTTTTTTTTGAAGGAACACCAGATGATATTTTGAAAAATCGTCATTTAGAAATAAAATTATTTGGTGAGCCGTTAATGCGTACAACATCTCTTTTTGCTGATGATAAAACAAATGAAGAAATTGTTTTCAAAATGGAAGATATTTGTTTCAGCTATGAAGATGCGTTATATTCAAAACAAAAAAAATCAATAGCAAAAAAAAATGCTCAAGAGAACAATATTCTGCCAAAATTATTATTTAAAGATTTTTCACTTGCACTAAAAAAAGGCACTCTTACGGCACTTGTTGGTGCTAGTGGTTCCGGGAAATCAACAATGTTTGAAATAGCATGCGGACTTTTGCGTGCTCGTTCAGGAAAAATATTTGCAACAAGTATGCCGGCCTTTGCACTTCAAGATTGTGAGTCCGCATTGTTTGAAGAATTTGCGGCTGATGATGTTGCGTTTGCTCCACAAAATATTGGTAAAAAAGGAAAGGCGTTAAAAGAGTGTGTTAAAAATGCAATGAATTTGGCAGGCTTGCCTTTTGAAATATTTGCAGACAGAAGAACAAAACATTTGTCAGGGGGAGAAAAACGTAAACTATCATTGGCAGGTGTAATTGCTCTTGATTCAGATATATTATTTTTTGACGAACCTACTTCTGCATTAGATCCGGCAAGCCGCCGCTCGATAATGCATACTTTAAAAAAATTATGCGAAGATGGAAAAACAATATTGTTTTCAACACATCGTTTAGATGAAGCAGCTTTTGCCGACCGTTGTGTAACATTGGAAAACGGTAAGTTGGTTGAAGATACGGAAGGTTTTTGGCAGACAAAAATAATAAAAGCAAAATTAATAGATGATATAAAAACTGAACAAAATATATTACAGGCGGATTTACAAGAAATATCAGCTCATGCACAAACTGTTATACTTGAAAAAATGCAAAAAGTAAAAATAGGTGAATATGAAAAAAAAAGTTCTTTTATTCATAAAATGAAACCTATGTGGAAGTATGTTTTGTTTTTTGCAATTTTTATTTTTGGACTTTGTGTAAATTCTTATATTGGTTTAATCGTTGCAAATTTAATTGCAATAATATATACATTGCTTGGAAAATATTCTTTGAAAAAAATGTTTGTGCGCGTTTTAAGAGTAGTACCTTGGATAATGTTTTTTCTTATATTTCAGTTTTTGTTTTTTAAGACGGGAACAAATGATACTATATATTTCCAATATGGATTTTTTTCCATTTCATTAGATAAGTTGCACTTGTCTGCAAAAACTTTACTACATTGTATTTGTGCAATTTTAGCATTTTCAGTTTTTGCATATACAACGAATGAAGAAGAAATAATTGAAGGAATAAAAGATTTGCTCAAGCCATTAAAAAAAATAGGCGTGCCTTCGCATTATGTAGCAATGGTCATAGGTGTAATATTTAGATTTATTCCTGTGTTGACACAAGAAGCTAGTTTAATTATTAAAGCACAAATTGTTCGTGGCGGTTTAAAAGATGAAAAAGGTTTTTTCGCAAGAATAAAATCTATGTTGCCGCTTTTTGTTCCGTTGATATTGCAAACATTAAAACGAGCCACAGCGTTAGGAGACACATTAACAGCAAGGCATTTTCGTTAGTCATATATGAAAAATAAATATTTGTATTGAATACTAATCTGCATTTGTGCATTCAGTATAATCAATTGTATGAGAAATGCAGACAGCTTGTGCCAGTTGTGCATAAGCAATATTTGCTGAATAACTACTGTTTTTCCATGTTGTTAATTTGCGAATTTCGGATGCAATAATTTTTGCAAAAGTATATGCTCCGTGTCCTGTTAAGTGTGTGTTATCATCTTTCCCGTCAGGATAAATATCATAAATATTTGAATCGAAATTCATATAAAGTGCACGTGACTTTTCTTCACCTATGTGAGTTAGTTTGTTCCGTGAAAGCTCAGACAAATCGATGCATGGAATGTTAAGTTTTTGTGCACATTCTTTCATGGCGAAAGGATATTCACCATGTGTTTCCACGGCAATTTTGTGTCCGCTTTTTTTGTCGATTTCAAATTTACGTCTAGCAACCGGCGTTATAAAAAGCGGAAAGGCAGAAGCATTAAAAGCAACTTGAGCAAAAGCAAAAAGGTTTTTTTGAAATTCATCAAAAGGTAATGTTCCGCGTTTTGGGTCATGTAGTTTTTCATCGTTATGTCCAAACATAACAAATAAGAAATCTCCGGCATTAATATTTTTTTCTATATATGTAAGACGTTTTTCAGCAATAAAACTTTTTGTACTTCTTCCGTTTCGTGCCATATTAATAAGTTCAACTTTTTTATTTATGAAGTCCAACGTTTCAAAAGAGTCATCATTAATTTGAGCCGGATTAAAAAAAGTTTCCAATTGTTGTGCTATTCCTGATTGAGGAAAAGTAGAAGCGTCATTATATTGAGCGGTTGAATCACCGGCAAAAAAAATTCTCATAAAGCTAGATTAAAAAATAAATGAAAAAGGGTCAATATCGTTTACATAAATATTTACATAAATTGTTTATATAATCATTATATAATCATATCTTTTCTATTATTAAAAAAAATGTTATCATTTAAAAATGAAACGAATTTTTTTTGCATTAATAATTCTTAGTTTAGTTTTTGGGACTTCTTTTGCACAAAGTAAAAATGTCAGCAATCCTCTTTATCCTTCTTCAAGACAACCTCCTCAAAAAGAAGAAAATATACAAAAACAAAATTTAATGAAAACACCCGAACATTTGATTGCTCAAAAAACAACTTTACAATTTCCGTTAATCGGTACAGATGTTGGTTTGTTTAGAATTACTGATGAAGGTAGTTACCTCTTGTGGGACGGAGCTTCAGTTTTAAAAATTATAATGTCTCCTGAAGGACACTTTCCGCAATATTATTTTTTGACAAGCAAAGGTGTTTTTACTAGTAATGATCTTGTCACATTTTCAGAAAAAAATTCGGGTTTGCCTTTTTTAACAATTAAAGAGTATGACGGAGAAAAAAAATCTTTTGTAAAACAAATTCAATCTCTAAAAGATTTAGAAATGCATCCGGAAAATCCAAATATACTTGTAACGACAACTCGCTCAGAAGTTTTTCTTACCCGTGATGGTGGTGAATCTTGGCAAAACCTTGGATTCAGTTCTCAAACTATGGGAGCAAAAGCTGTTGCAGTTGCAACGCTACAAAAACCCGGTGTGAATTTACAAGAGATTGAAACGGCTGCCGGTAAAGAAATTTATAATGATGAAACAAAAGAGTTGGTTGTGTTTTTGAGTCATTCTCTTTATGGTCTTGGATATATAAAACCTGATACGAAAAATCCTCAGTGGACAGATATAAGAGAAGGATTTTTTACTGAAAAAACCATGTCCTTCCCTGATGAAATTTCAGACATTGTGCCGGTTGTTGAACAAGATGTTTTTGGAAATAAAAAAATAGAAATTTATTTAAGTCAAACCTTTTCAAAACGCCTTTATAGATTAAATTGGGAACATTTATGTGGCGAAGAAATTTTTAGAAGTGATGAAAAAAATGGCACGTTTGACGGCCTTGCTCCAATGAGTGTTGATAACGGCACTCTTTTATATTTTACTCGTAACGATGGTTTTTCGCGATTTGATACACGTACAAAAGAGATGATAGAAATTCCTGCTATTGCTTATGTTTGGAATAAGTATATTGATAAAGCAGATTATTATCCTCAGTGTGCGTTATTTTTTTCAGGCATGACAGGTGCCGGTGCAAAAACACATTTGAGTTTGAGTGAGCTTTGGTTGTTGAGGTTTGACAGTTTAAATACTTTGTATTCTACATCAATTGACGGCATAAAAAGTTTGTACGTTCCAACTCATCAAGCAATAAATAAAACGCGATTTGCAGAACATATGAAAACAATAAAGGATAATAAATTAAATAGCATTGTTGTAGATATGAAAAATGATTTTGGTGTTTTGCATTATGATAGCAAAGACGAAAAAATTTTAGAAAAAGCGACAATTAGCAAATATTGTTTGGAATTGGAAAGTTTTGTCAAAGAGATGAAAGAAGAAAATATTTATTTGATTGCACGCATTGTTGTTTTTAAAGATAAAAATTTATCTAATTATGATAAAGGAAAATATGCTGTGGTTGACGCAAAAGGGAAGACATGGCAAGGGATAAGAACATATAATGACGATGATACTATAGAATATTATGATGAAAATTGGGTTGACCCATATTCGGAAGAGGTTTGGGAATATAATATTAGAATTGCAAAAGAATTGATCACACGCGGTTTTGATGAAATTCAATTTGACTATATTCGCTTTCCTACAGATGGAAAAAATTTGCATCAAGCAAGATACCGTTGGCAAGATAAAGATATGGACAAAGAAAGTGCGTTGGTTTCGTTTTTATCTTATGCACGAAACAATATTGATGCACCTATTGCCATAGATATTTACGGTGCAAACGGATGGTACCGAAGTGGTACGCGGACAGGGCAGGATGTTGAATTGATGAGTAAATATGTTGATATTATTTGTCCAATGTTTTATCCGAATCATTTTGAACAATCTTTTTTAGCACACGAACCTGCAATTGAAAGGCCTTATAGAATTTATTATTATGGTACTTACAGAAATGCCGTGATAGCAAGAAATCAAGTTTTGGTACGTCCTTGGGTTCAAGCATTTTATATGAATGTGTCATATGACAGACAATATTATGATAAAAATTATGTACGTAGAGAAATTTTTGGAGTACGTGATTCGAAAAATAACGGATATATGTATTGGAATAATTCCGGAAGATATGCGGACATTAGTGTTGACCCTTCTGTAGAAGAAACTTATCCATGGAAATAATTTTAGGAGAAAATCATGCAAGAAATTTTAAATTGGGGAATTGAATTTATTAAAAGTGTTCAAGCTGTTGTTCCAAATTGGATGATGAATTTTACAAAAGTGTTTACTCATCTTGGAGGACAAGTTTTTTATCTTGCATTAATACCTATTTTTTTTTGGTGCTTTGACGAAAAAAAAGGTTTTCGTATTGCATGGACAGTTTTGTTTTCAGGAAGCATTAATGAAATTTTAAAAAATGCCTTGAAAATTCCAAGACCATATATTCTAGATTCAAGCGTTGGAGGACATGCAACGGAACCTAGTTATTCGACACCTTCGGGGCATTCACAAGGAGCTGCAGTTTTTTGGGGAAGTGTTTTTACTGCATTTGGCAAAAAAATGAAAATTTTTTTTCGTGTTTTGTGCATTGTTTTGCCAACTTTTCTTATTGGATTTTCGCGAATTGTACTTGGTGTTCATTATCCGACAGATGTATTATTTGGTTGGTTTTTAGGTTTCGCAATCGTGTTTGTTGTTGTAGTTTTATGGGATAATATAGCAATAAAATTTAACAAGATACATAGAGCCATAAAAATACCAATTGTATTCGCCATTTCATATATATTAAATATGCTTAATATGACGGATGTTTCCATGAGTGCAGCATTGTTCGGCTTGAGTACAGGATATATTTTGCTTAAAGAATTTGGAGGCTTTGATGCAAAAGAAGGTAGTCTTGCTCAAAAGATATTACGAGCCATTTTAGGTTTGCCAATTGTAATTGTGTTTTATTTTGGGCTTAAGATTATCTTTCCTAATAAAGAATCGGAATTGTATCAATTATTTAGATTGATTCGCTATGTTATAATTGGATTCTTGGGAAGTTTTGTAATTCCAAAATTATTTATTGCTTTGAAAATTGCAAAATCAATAGAGGAAAAAAATGTCTAGCATTCGTAACTATACTCCGGAGGAACCGATAGCCGCTATAGCGACCGCTCTTGCTCCTTCAGCATTAGCAATAATTAGAACAAGCGGGAAAGATTGTATACAGTTAGTCTCAAGAATTTTTTCCAGACCTAAAACTCTCTTAAATGCTGAAGGAAATTCTTTAGTTTATGGTTGGATAGAAGATAGTATGACAAACCAAACAGAAAAAAAAGTAAAAATTGATGAAGTGATGCTTGGAATTTATAAAGCACCCAAAAGTTTTACCGGTGAAGATATGGTGGAAATTTTTTGTCATGGCGGGACGCGTAGTGTTTTAGCAATATATTCTGTGCTTTTAAAAAATGGATTTAGACAGGCAGAAAAAGGTGAGTTTACATTTCGTGGATTTATAAATGGCAAAACAGATTTAACAAAAGCGGAAGCCATTCGTGAAATTATTGATTCAAGAACTGATGCTGCACGTAGTAGGGCTGCCGGTCGTCTTTCCGGAAATTTATTTAACCAGATTGATGAAGTGAAAAGACTTATAATTGATACGGTGGCATCAATTGAAGTTGAAATAGAATATCCGGAAGACGAAGAAACAATTGCAGATGTTTTTAACAAAGAAAATTTGTTTAGTGCAGAAAAAAAATTAATTCAGCTCTCAAAGTCATGGGCGGCAGAAAAATTATATCAAGATGGAGCAAGAATTATTTTATGCGGTAAAACAAATGCAGGAAAGTCTAGTTTGTTTAATGTACTTCTTAAAGAAGAAAGAGCTATCGTCTCTGATATTGAAGGAACAACACGAGATTGGCTTGAAAGTTGGATTTCTTTTGACGGAATTCCTGCACGCCTTTTTGATACTGCAGGTCTACGTATTACAGATGATACTATTGAAAAACGTGGCGTTGAAATGACAAAAGATTTAAGCCGCGATGCTGATTTAATTTTATATGTGATAGATTCATTTATAGGAAAAACGCAAGAAGATGACGAATTTATAAATTACACAAAAAAAGAAGGAATTCCGCTGGTCATAGTATTTAATAAAAGTGACAAAAAACAAACGGATATGAAACAAAATGATTCTGTGCAAAATCATTTTGTTAATGTTAGTGCAAAAACCGGATATGGAATTGATAAACTTACAAAGCTTGTTAGAGAAATTTTACAAGGAAATAATAAAACAGATAGACAAAGTGCCGGACTTGGTTCACAACGACAAAAAATTGCTGTTGATGAAGCGTTGGAATGTGTTCAACATGCTTTGGGAAAAGGTGATGACGGACATATAGTTTTAGAATTACCACTTGATGCAATTGTTCAAGATTTGGAAAATGCTTTAGTTGCTCTTTCTGAAATAACAGGAGAAACAAGTCCTGAAGATATTTTAGATTCAATTTTTTCAAACTTTTGTGTGGGAAAATGAAAATGTATTTACCAAAAAAAATTGTTGTGGATAAAAATTCTCCAATAAATTTTAATTCAATTTCAGAAGCATTAAATTTTATAAAAACAATTCGTGAAAAAAAAGAAATATCAAAAAATGAGTTAATTGAAATTTTTATCAAAGAAGGAATTTATAAAGAAAAAATTGAAATTATTCTGGATAATGTTTTGCTGACAGGTGAAGATGTAGACAAAACAATTATTACAGAAAGTTTTGGTGCTAAAGATGTCTTAGACGATGGAAGTAAAAGGGGTACATTTCGGACCGCGACAGTTCGCACGTTAGGTAAAGATATTACCTTAAAAAATCTTACAATTAAAAATGAAGCAGGTAGCGGAGTAAATGCCGGACAGGCAGTGGCTTTTTATGCTGATGGAAATATAATTGTAGAAAATTGTAAGTTTTTGGCTCATCAAGATACAATTTTTACTGCACCTTTGCCTCCGACAAACATTGACGGTACTACAACAGGCATGGGACCGCGAGGTGATTTTAAAAGAACACCGACAAAAGTATATTTTAAGAATTGTTTTATAGAAGGCGACATTGATTTTATTTTTGGTGGAGCGGCTGCATTATTTGAAAACTGTAAAATTTTTAGTCATGAAATAGCATTAGAAGATGATTCAAAAATTCATGGATATATTACAGCTGCATCTACACCTGAAAAACAAAAATTTGGATATTTGTTTTTAAATTGCACATTAGAAAGTAACTGTCCTGAAAATACTGTTTATCTTGGACGACCGTGGCGAGATAATGCAAAAACGGTTTTTGCAAATTGTTCATTTGGCAAGCATATTAGAAGTGAGTTGTGGCATGATTGGAATAAACCGAATGCACAAAGAAAAAGTTTTTATGCAGTTGGAAATTGCTATTTTGAAAATAAAAAAATCAATCAAGTAAAATGGAGTCACATTTTAAATAATACGGAAACAGAAAAATACATACAGTTGTTTTTAAAATTTTTCCATGACTTTCAAGTATGAAAAAAAATTACTTTCTTAAGTCCCTTACCATTTGTGAAATGCGTTTTAAAGCTTCTTTTATTTTGCTTATTTCCGTTGCGTAACAACAGCGAATAAATCCTTCACCACCTTTACCGAATACGCTACCCGGAACTACAGCTACTTGATATTCTTCAATGAGTTTTGTTGCAAATTCTTCACTTGTCAGTCCTGTAGAGCGAATGTCAGGAAAAATGTAAAATGCACCATCGGGTTCGGAAACAGGTAATCCTATTTCTGCAAAAACCTTTATCATTAAATTACGTCTTTGTTGGTACGAAATGCGCATTTTTTCTACCTCAGCGAAACCGTTGCGTAACCCTTCAGTTGCAGCATATTGACTCATAATAGGTGCACAAATTGATGAGTATTGATGTAATTTATGAATTTGCTTCATCAAATCTGAAGGGCAGCAAACAAAACCGATTCTCCAACCTGTCATGGCAAATGCTTTGGAAAAACCGTTTAGAACAATTGTATACGGTTTCATTCCTGGCATTGAACCGATTGAAACGTGCTTTTTATCATCGTAAACAAGTTCGCAATATACTTCATCACTTAAAACCCAAATTTGGTGTTTTTTTACAACTTCAGCAATTTTAGCAAGTTCGCTTTCCGGAATCATGCGTCCCGTTGGATTGCTAGGAGAACATATCATAATAGCTTTTGTTTTGGGTGTAATTACTTTTTCAATTTCTTGTGCCGTTGGATAAAAACTTGTTTTGCTTGTATCTAAATGTATGAGTTTTGCATCACACAAACTTGCTAAAGGTTGATACGAAACGTAACAAGGTTCACAAACAATTATTTCGTCTTCGGGGTTTAGAACAGCTCTAAGTACACCATCAATTGCTTCTGAAACTCCAATGGTTACAAGGATTTCATTTTTGCTTGAATAATGTAAATCGTAACGTGTTAAGTATTTTGAAATTTCTTCTCTAAGTTCGGTTAGTCCCCAGTTTGATGTATATGATGTGTGTCCTTGTTGAAGATGATAGTATGCTTCTTCACGCATTAGCCAAGGTGTTGGGAAATCAGGTTCGCCTACTCCTAAAGAAATAATATCGTCTCTACCGATTATTAAGTCAAAAAATTTTCGAATACCTGAAGAAGGTGTTGCTAACATTTTTTCAGAAAATCTGTCAGTTCTTGTATTTTTTCCTTCAGATTTATTAAAAGTTTCGGAGCTTTTCATTAAGCTGTAACTCCTTCACGTCTGTCTTTTTTATCGTCAACATAAATGACTTCATTTTCTTTATATGTTTTAAGAACAAAGTGTGTTTTTGTGCTTTTAACTCCGTTGAGGGTGCTTAGTTTTCTTGCAACAAAAAAAGCAACATCTTGCAAACTTTCACCTTCAATAATAACTTGTAAATCGTAACCACCGGACATAAGGTTCAATGTTTTTACTTGAGGAAAACGATATATGCGTTCTGCAATTGCATCAAAGCCGTGTTCTCTTTCGGGCGTAACTTGAATTTCAATTACGGCTTGAACTTTGCCTTTGTTTGCCTTAAATTTTTCAGGATTAACAACAGCAGAATATTTTATAATAATGCCATCGGCTTCTAATTTTGCAATAATTTCATCAACTTCCGCAACTGATCTCTTAGTCATTGCGGCAATGTCTTCGCTACTAAGGCGAGCATTATCATGTAAAAGATTTAATATTTCTTCCATTGTTTACTCCTTGCGAATTATATATGCGAAAATTATACAATTTTATTTGATAAAATTCTACTGCAATAAATTTGTCAAAGTTTCAATTACTTGTTTAACATTAGAAGCAACTTTATGTTTTGTTTCAATGTTTTTGTGAAGAGGTTTAAGATGTTCAGGCAATTGAATTTTATTGCCGCACCAATCATAAATTTTTTCTGCATCGAAAGAAGGATGATCACGAGCAATTAAAACAACTGTTGCTTCAGAACCGTCAGTTATGTCTATACGTTTTTTAGATGCTGCATATGCGGTTGCCGTTTGTGAATCTAAAAGAACACCATATTTTTTAAATGCTTCATTTGCAGCATATGATTTTTCACGAATGTTTACATATGCAGGAAAAACAAAGCCTTTAATTACTGCAGGATTTGTGAAGAAAACTTCTTCTAACCGCTCAATATTTGATGGTTTGACAGGGTCATTACTTCCACGCTTGTTTAATGGGATAGTAGAATCTTGCACAAAGGCATTTCCGTCATCGTCTAAATTTAGTGCCGGAGTACAGTCAGTAATAAAACCGTTAACAGGTAAAGAAAATTTCCAGCTATATAAACCTGCTGTTAAATTTCCATAATTTCCTGCATCTAGAGCATAGTAAATTTCACCGTGTGTTTTGTTTTTTAAACGAGTAAATGCATAAGTATAAAAAAATGCTTGTGGTAAAAGGCGACCAATGTTTAGAGAGTTAGCTAAAGTTAAAGAAAATTTTTCTACGATTTCTGTGTCTGTAAAAATTTCACGTGCAATATCAAAACATTTTTTTTCATCTCCTTCAATTTCAATTGGTAAAATATTTCCGCCGTTCCAAATGCAATCACTTTCTTCAAAGCCACGCATTGTGCCTTTTGCATAAAGCAAAACGGCTTTTACATGTTTTTTGTTTTTTAAGGCTTTTGCAACACTACTTCCTGTTTCACCGTTTGTTGGAGTTAAGATTATTGCAGTTTTTTCTTGCATTAAAAGAATGTGTTCTAAACATGAAGCGAGAAAAGATACGCCAAAATCTTTGTGACTTCCTGTTGGACCGTGGAAAAGTTCGAGTACATAAAGATTTTTATCAAGTTGATTAAGTTTAGGAGAAAAAGGAAAAGCTTTTGATGCAATTGTTTCTGAAATTAATGGACTTAATTCATCTTTTAAAAGTGCAGAAGTTAGTGTTCCGGCAATGGATTCAAATTTTGTCCTTTCGTCCATATGGTAAATCCACGGTAATAAATTTACAGATGACGCAGGTGCATACATTCCTCCATCAGATGGAATACAATTTGTTATAGCTTGTGCAAAACTAACAAACAATTTTGAATTTCTAGTGCTTGAAAAAAACAAGGCTCCCTCCAAAAATATTTATATAAAAATTTAAGTTATCATATAATAACAAATTTTTTTAATTATTCCAATGCCAAACAGGGTGTGCTAATGTAGCACTAAAAGGTTGTGGTCTTGAAAAATCCGGCAACCAACCGGTATCGTCATCAAGTTCTTGATAAAATAAATATGAAAAATCGTAAATTGATATTAGTTTTTGAATTTCATCGAATTCTTTTTTTGTTAAAAGTCTATTTTGAAATGCTTTTAGAGAATTTTCACGTTCGGTTTTTTGAGTAAAATTATTATCCTCGAAATTCACAGGTGTGTATTGGCTCATTAAAGAAATGCAGGCTTTTTCATCAGCATTATCTTTAAGCCATTTTAAAACAATTTCCGTATCTCCAAGCCTTCCCGGTAAAACAAGATGACGCACAATAACTCCGGAAATCATTTTTTCTAAAATAGAAGTTGTGTTTTGATATTCTGAAATTTCTGTTGGTTTATCAAGAGCAACAAATTTATTTTCTGTGTGATTTATCATCCAACGGATGGCTTTTTTTGCAACGGAAGGATAGTCGGGAGCTTGAAAAACGGATTGGGCAATTCTTGGATTTAAGGTTTTTAAATCAGGTAACCAAATATCAACTAAACCGGAAAGCATTTCAAGTGATTCAATATTTTCATAACTACTAGTATTCCAACAAACGGGGATTTTCAAGCCTTGTAATTTTGCTTTTTCAATTATTGTAGCAATTGTTGGAATTGCATGACTTCCTGTAACAAAATTTATGTTTTCGCTGTTACTTTCTTGGAGTTTTAAACATAGCTCAACGCCTTCATCTATGGAAATAAATTTTCCCATGCCTCGTTGTGAAATTTGGTAGTTTTGACAAAAAGCACAATGTAAATTACATCCTGTAACAAAAATTGTTCCACTACCACCAATTGCAGTCACAGGAGGTTCTTCTCCAAAATGTTTCATCGCACAAGCAATTTTTAATTCAGCTGTTTCTTTGCAAAATCCGATTTGTCCATTTAAACGATTAACAAGACATTTTCTAGGACAAAGATTGCATCGTTCATATGCATTTAACATTAACTTTTTCCTTTTTTATATGCAAACAAATATATAACTAATTAACATTAAATTCAATCTGAGAAAGTTCGTCGTCGCAAATGACAAGTAAGTCATGTGTTCCAATTTCAACGGGAAGATAAAAACAAAAAGGACGTTCTACTGTTTTAATTTTATGTCCATCATAATAAACTTCTAATAAATCAGTTTTTCCGCCAATCACTTCAACATATATTTTTTGAACATCGTCAAAAATTGACTTGTCATAAATATAAGAGCTGAAATTTTTAGGAGAAACGATTTTTAAGTTTTCACTTTGGTAATTAATACTGCCGGATCTTTTTGCATAATTATTTTTATTAGTAAAAAACCAAGCTTGATATTCTGCAGGATAATGAGTGGAAATAGTGTTATTTTCCTTTATATGCCAAGTGCAAAAATAATTTTTTTTATTTGCTGTGATTGGTATATATTCTTTGCATGTTTGTATACAATTTTCTGTTGCAAGCATTCCTGAGACGCTACAAATTGTTTCCTTTTTAAAATTTTCAGGAAGAAGAAAATCATGTTTTTCATTTCCTTGCAAGCCTGTTAAAATTTCATTTGCAATTTTTGCAGGAATGGAACTTCCTGTTTTACCAATGATCGTTTCTCCGTTAAAGTTTCCCATCCAAACACCAACGGTATAAAGGGGAGAAGAGGCTAATGCTGTAATGTTTTGATATTGATTTGCCGTGCCGGTTTTAAAAATTGCAGGGAAAGTTGTCTCAAAAACTTTTGCATTACCAAAGCCGAGTGTTCGTGCAGAAGGATCGGATAAAATTGAACAAATTAATCTTGATGTATCTTTTGAAAAAACTTTTTTTGTTTTTTTGTTTTTTAAAAATTTTAAGTCATCGCTGTGAAATATCGGAACAAGTTTTCCGTCGTTGGCAAAAACAGAAAATGCATTTACCATTTCATATAAGGAAACTTCTGCACCACCTAAAGCAAGACTTAATCCTGCTGTATGACTTGAAGGATTTTTTATATTGTTTAGACCTGGTTTTAGAGAATTGAAATTTAATTGAAGTAATTTAACTAAATATTTACTCATACCTATTTTGTGTAAAATAAAAACAGCAGGAACATTTAAACTTGATGCAAGAGATATTCTAAATCTAATGGGTCCATTATATTTATCATTAAAATTTCTTGGAATATAAACTTCATCTAAACCATATTCGCAAGGAATGTCAGGTAAAACTTGATTTGGTAAAAAGCCATTTTCTAATGCAGAGGCATATAAGAAGGGTTTCATACTAGAGCCCGGTTGATTTGTTACAAGAACTCCGTCAATTTGTCCGTTGTGAAAAGTATCAAAAAAATTTGCAGAGCCAATCCATGCTAAGACATTGCCTGTTGAATTTTCAATTGCATAAACTGCACCATTTGTTAATCGTGCATCTGCAAATTCGATAACTGCATCCGATAAAAGATTCTCTGCTTTTAAATGTATATTTAAATCAACGTACAAATTAATTTGTGGCGGAAAAGAAATTTTATTTTTTTGCATTTCGGAACAAAGAAAATTTATGTAATGAGGCATATGAAAAGGATATTGATAATGGTTAGTTTTAGGAGCATAAGATTGTGGCCGTCTTGGAATTTTTGCCAATATTTCTACTTCTGAAAGCTTTAAAAGCAAAAGAGGGTTTTCTTCGCCACGATTGAAAAAAGTACGAGCTGCACTAGTAACGCCTTCAACTTGAAAACCAAAAGGTAAGTTATTCAAATATAATTCTAAAATTTCTTTTTTTGAAAGTTTACATTCAATACGGAAGGCGTTAAATGCTTCGCGAAGTTTTGTAAAAACATTTCTGTTTTTTGAAGGAGAAACAATTCTTGCTAATTGCATTGTAATAGTAGATGCACCGGAAACAGTTTTTTTTTCAGAAATGTTTTGGCGTGTTGCCCTGAAAATGGCTAGCAAGTCAACGCCGTGATGTTTAAAAAATCTTTTATCTTCAGCTTCAATAAATGCATCAATTATTTCCTGCGGAATATCTTCTATTTTAGTAAATTCACGGCGTAAACCATCTTTGTTCGGAATTGGAACAATTTGAATTATTCTTCCGTTGCAGTCAAGAAAACGAGTGCTGTAACTTTGGTTTTGAATTTTCTTCAGCTTACCAAAAGGTAAAATCCAAAAAAACAAAACCAAAGTTACAAAAACTAATATTATAATTTTTAAACTATTTACAAATTTCTTTTTCATTATTTAATTATATACAACAATCCGCTTGTTCGTCCGAAAATTTCTTTTTCATACATAAATTCTGCAGTAATTGGAGGTGTTGGGAAAACACCGCGACGAGATGTTCGGAACATAAAATTCATGGTGGTTTCACCTTTTTCAAAGATGTCATAAAAACTCATAACTTCATTGTCATAAATTTCTTGATTACTCATCCAGTGTTTCCAACTGTCATAATAATTTGGTTCGGAATCATCATCGTTTCTATTTCTGATTGTTGGAGTAGTTACAAAAGTAGCGTCTAGAATTTCAGCACCACTTGGAATTGCAGAACGGAGAGCTAAATAGTTTCCGTCGCGAGTTGAAGAAATTTTTATGGTAGCTTTGTAAATTTTTCCGGCTTCAAGTGTTACTTGGCATTTTTCTTTGTCAATTTTAATTTCTTCATTTGTGAGTGCATCTTTAATTGAATAATATAAACCAATTCCTTCATCGCGAGCTTGTTGCATTTCGTTTGGTAAAGCATAACTTAAAGAACTTGTATAATAAAGTTCGCCTGTTCCTTTTTTTTCAATGTTCAAATTTAATATCTTATCCTTTTGAAAACCTGAAAAAATATTATCTGTTAAGTTATACGAAGAAGAAACAGGTTCGGCAGCAACTCCTTTAAATTTTCCTTTAACTAAAGTTTGATTTTCAAGGTTTGCAAAAGCTTCAAGGTTTGTTGCATCAAGGTTTTTACTTTTAATTAATGTATAAACGGATTCCAAAACACGAGCTGTTGTTGCTGTGCTTTTCCAGTATCCGTTTGTTTGATTTTGTAAAAGAGAATATAAGAGTTTTGAGCACATAATATCTTCAGAATCAAGCTGAACAATAAGTTGTAATGATAAAGCAAGTTGATCGGAGGTTGTATCAAAAAAATTACTGTTGTCAGGATTTGTAAGGTCAACTCCGCGAGTGCTTGGACGCATAAAAGTCTTAAGTCTGTCTGCACAATATTTTGCTTGAGTAAAAGAAGTAGAGTCTCCTTTTTCAAGATATGTTAAACCTACTAATGCAACTGTACTTAATCCTGCATTTTCACCAAGTAGTTCAGTTAAACTTTGAGCTGAAACGTCGTGACCTAAAAGTTGTAAAACATAATTTACATATGCTTTTGAAAAAGCAGAGGCATATTTTGAAGTTCGTTCGGTACTTAAATATGAAGTAAGTTTGTTTATGTCTATCTTTAATTCTTTTTCAGAAAAACCACGTTTCAAAGCTATTCCCAGAATATGGCCAATACGTGTTGAAACAAACATATTTGAGCGGTTGCCGTCTGGCCAATAAGGAAAGCCTCCATCTTGTTGTTGACTTTTTGACCATGACTTGATGGTGTTTTTTACAAAAGTTTTTGGTGCAAATAATTTTTTTTCAATGTCAAAAACTTTAATATAATCGGAAAAAATAATTAAAGGTAAAACTCTTGCACTTTGTTGTTCTAAGCAAGAGAAAGGATAGTCAAAGACAAAATTCACAGCTTCTTTAAGCAAACTTAATTGAGAGGCATCTAAGCTAATGCTAAAATTGCCAACATTATCTTCTGCAAAAGAAGGAATAACAAGACCTTCAGTTTTTGTAGATTCTTCTTTATGTAATGTACCAACAGTCGTAAAAGTTTCTGAAACATATGGTTTTTCAATTATCAACGGTGTAATAATTTTTTCATTTAGCACATTGCTACGAACAGTGAATACAGTATTTATTTTGCCTTTAGTCTTTGCTCCAAGATTAAAATAAATGGCATAATTTTGTCCGCTTTGTATAACGACTTTGTGTGATGATTTGCCTTCAATGAAAGCTTCTCCGGATTCATAGCAAGAGCCGTCAATGTTTTTCAGTTCTTCTTCGGTTAATTGAGCGATGTCAAAAGTAACTGTAATTTCATGTGCAACTGAATCTAAATTTGTAACTAAAATACCGGCTTCACAAGTGTCTCTTTCGCGAAGGCGTCGTGGTAAAACGGTTTGTACGTTGATTGGGTTTTGGACTATAAGTTCGCTTTCTTGTAAAGCAAATAATTCATCTTGAACACCAAAAACCGTTAAACGATAAGTTGTTAAGTTGTCCGGCAGTTTAAATGTTGTCGAAACTTTTCCATTTTCATCAGTTGTTAAAACAGGGCAAAAAACAGCAGTAGGATTGAAATCTTTTCTTTCTTCAATTTTTTCATCGGCTTCATTGCTCCTGTCTCCGCCAACTAAATTTTTGATTGCATATGTTACAGGGTCCATTAAATATGCACGGGAATCACCGCCGTGTACGTGCAATGGGAAAAGATATTCATCATAAAAAAAGTCAATTGGATTTGGAACATGATAATCAATTAAATCTAAAACACCGCGATCTACTGCCATAAAAGTAAGTTCTGCATTTGGTAAAGGAATGCCATTTTTTGTTGCAGTTAAAGTTACGGAAACCTCTTCACCGGGTTTGTAAGAGGTTTTATTACTTTCAATTTCAACGCTAAATGCTTTTATGCGCGGATTGATAAAAATTTTAGTTGCACCAAAAAATTCTTTTGGTTTGTCTAAATCGGGCATTCCATATTCGTGAGTTGGCATTCCGTTACGTACGGAATATGAAGAAATGGCAACATAGACAACAGGTAAATAATTTCGAGCAATAGGAATTTCCAAAACCTTCATAGATTCTTCTATGTCTAATATTTCTTCCGTGAAAATGCCTTCTCTTTCAATGGTAAGTAAATACTTTCCTTTTGGAAGAGGGCTTTCTAAAAGGATATTGGCAGTTTCTCCCGGATTATACATATTTTTGTCCGGAGTTAATCGTAAAGAAGATTCATTGTCGCGATTCCAATAACTTGCTCCGGTTCCGGTTACATAAAAACTGCGTTCAGTTACGACATCTCTTTTTTCTGTGTCCTTTGTGCTAACTCTTAAAATATAAAAACCTGCTTTACTTGGTGTAACTGAAATTTTGCCTTGTGAATCCAGTTTAATTTTTTGCGAGTTGTCAACAACGTCTTCTTTTATGTAGCGAGTATATACATAACCGCCAACACCTTGTTGCTGAACCGTTTTCCATTCTTCACGAATTAACTCAACTGTTGCATCGGCTTTTAATTTACTTACAAAGTTTCCTTGAACATCTACAAGTGCATAAGAAAATTTTAATTCATTTTTAGCTTTTGCAAAACCACTTAATCCTTCTGCATTTGTTAATCCAACATAAAAAGATGCCGGATGAACAAGAATGCTGTTGCGACATCCTATCATTTGATTGGAAACATCTGTTACTTGGCAATTAACCGAATAAAGATACGGCATTCCTTTGATATTGCTTTCTGTGGTTTTACAGTTAATTCGTGCAGAGCCGTTTCCACTTAAAACACCGTTTTCTTCGCTTACAAAATCGCTACCATAACTTTCTGAGAAAGGACCAAAGTAAAAATTTTTTAAATGAGCAACGTCGGGTTTAAAATAGTAAGTTTCTTTAAACCAAGATGCAGAAAAAGAAGCTCCTGAAAGATTTCCCCCTGCAAGATAACTTGCGTTGAGATTTCCTTGAATTTCATTTCCGGCAATAATTGGAATTTTTGGAAAAGATGCAGATGCTTGAAATTTTAATCTTTCAAAAAAAGCAACATCGAAATAAGTTGTATTTGTGTAATCTTCTTTTAATCGTTTATAAGTTATGTAATAACCACCCGGAGGTAAATCGTTTGGAATATTAAAAGAACCGTAAAATCCGCCACTTGCGGAGGTTTTTCCTGAAAGCTTGCCGTAAACTTTCGGATTTCGCCAAGATGTATCGGTTAAAGTAACTTCATATTCGCCAACATAAGGTTTGAACGAACCAAGTTCTTTAGTTTTATCAATCCCACGGAATGTAACAATTTCTCCCGGTTTGTAAAGACCGCGATCGGTAAAAACAAAGGTTATAGGTTTTTTGTTCAATGCATATTTAATATCCCGCGGATAAATTCCTTGACGCCATGCAGAGTGAGAATCCGGGAAGAAAATAAAACTGTCATCACCTTTTGTAATACGGAATGCAATAGAACCGTTTTTGGGAAGTTTGAAAGCTTGGTCTTTGTTTGGTAAAATAACAGCTAGTCCGTTTTTTTCAGTTTTTCCTGTTGCAATAATTGTTTCTTTTTTTACATCTTGTGAACCAATCATTTCAACAGTAGCTCCGTTTATGGCTTCTCCTGTTTTTAAACTTGTAACCATAACTACAGCTTTATTGATTCCATAGCGAACAGTAGCTGCCAAGTCTGTTACTTGCACAATTAAGTTTTTCGTTTCTTCATAATATCCTTTAGATGAAGAAGAAGGAAGTTTTGCCATAGCCTTTAATAAAACACAACCATAACCTTTTTTTAAAAAAGGATCTAAATCTATTTCTTCAAAAATACGTGTGTTTTCTGGTTTTGTTTTTAGGGCGATTTTTTTTTCATTTGAAAAATCTGCCCGCCAAGGATAAAGAGGATTATCATATTTACGTACTTCGTAAAAAGAACCATCAAGTACATTTTGATAATCAAAAACTAATTTATGAGGGAATTGTGCTTCCATAATTTTTGTGCCGGAAGTTGTAAAATTTAGTTTTGAGGCGGCATTTGGAACTTTTACGGTAATTGTAGTGAATTTATTAAGTTTTCTATCATATATATCAGTAATTGCACTGTCAAAAGATAACGTATATTTTTCACCAAAATTAACAGGCAAATTAAAAATTTTTATATAATTGCCTTGTACGCTAAAATTATCCTTTGTAATTACATAAGGCAAACTGGTTTTTATATTGCCCAAAACAGACTCTTCTTTTACAGGATGTGAAAAATATACGTTTACCGGATTTGAATGTCGTGAAGATGATTCTCCTGTGTAAAAGTGCTTGTAAGCAAAAGTTTTTAAAGTATGAACGCTATTTGTGTTTCCGTCTTTCAACGAAACGGAAATTAAGGAGTTAAATTTTAACGGACTGGTAATTATTAATTCTACAATGTCCGGTGTAATTTGCGATGTTTGAAAATTCAACGTTTCATTTCCATCTGTAGTTATAACGATTAAGTTTTTTGCCTTTTCAGCATTGATAGGAAAATTAAATTGAACACGTAATTCTTTAGCTGCTTCGAGCGGCAAGTCCATTTCGTCTAAATATACATAGTTCTTTGTTTTAAAATTAAATCCTGCTGTTAAGTTTTTTATTTTTAACTTAGGTGTAATAGTAGTAAAAGAAAATTCATTTTCAAGAACACTGCCATCTAAACTTTTAATTTTTGCCGGAACAGTAATTTTATATTCTTGACTCGGATCAAAATTTTGATCTGCTTCAAACGAAAGATGACTTGTGCCAAACCAGCGAAAAGTTCCGGGAAGTTTTGGTTCAATTGTCATATATTCACTTGTCTCGGATGGATCACCTAAAGCAGCAATCGGTTTAACAGGTTTAGAAAAAATAACGTAGAAAGAAGGATTACGAATTTCAGCAGGCAAAACTTCTTTTGGTCCATAATCGTTAATAACAAATTTTGTATTTGGATCGTGTTTTATACTGCCGGTAATTTCAGGTTGTTTTTTTTCAGTATAATACTTTGTTGTAAAGCTTGACGGATCAATTGATTCAGTTCGTATAACCATGCTTTTTGCATTACTTTCGTTACTTTGTGCAGAAATTTTTTGTGGAATAGAAGGCTTTTCAGGTGTTAATGGTCGGTAGTCCGGAGTAAAAAAAGCATCATCTAAAATGGAAGTGTCTAAGACGTCAAGCTCTCCATCTTGATATGAAAGATTTGATTTGGAAAAATTTGTGGATTTTAGGCAACTAGAAAATAGTGTTAAAATTAATAAAGGTACGATAAAATACAAATTACGCATAAGTTCTCCTTCGAAAATAGGAAAATTTGTAAAGCAAAATACTGCTTAAAATAAAAATAACTTCTTGCTTGAAGTATAATACACATTTATATTACAATGCAAGCATAATTTTTTAGAGGTTTTAGTGAAAATGAATTTATTAAAAAAGTTAGAAAGCTCAAAAATCGTTCAAGCAGTAAAATGCGGTTTAGTTATGATTTTGCCGATTGTTTTAATAGGTTGCTTTGCTTTAGCCTTTAGAACACTACCAATTAATATATATCAAAAGTTGCTTTCCGGTGTTTTTTCTTCTACTTTAGTACCTATTTTTGAATTTATTAACAGTGCAACTTTTGGTTTGTTTTCGGTTTATCTTGTTATAGCAATTTCATGGTGCTATATTCAAAATTGGTCAAAAGAAATTATATATATTTCGGCATTTCCTTTAGTTGCCGTTGTTTGTTTTTCAATAACAATCGGCGTTGGTAAATCGATGGTTTACGAAGATTTACTTGGTATAAAAGGTACATTTTCCGCAATATTTTCAGCACTTATTAGCACACGGTTATTTGTTTTGTTTTCGATGATGATAAAAAAACCTCTGAAAATTTATGCAGATGGAACGGACTTTGCATTTAATAATTCCATATCTGTGATATTTCCTGCATTTGTTACAATTGTAGTTTTTACTGTTTTTAATTTACTTTTTATGAATATTTTTAGAGTTGACAGCTTTCATCATTTTTCTACTACGATGTTTGTTAGGGTTTTTAATAAATTAGGTACATCAATTTTTAGCGGTTTACTTTTTATTTTTGTTTCCAGCTTGTTATGGTTTATGGGGATTCATGGAAATAATGTTTTAGACGATGTTGTCAGTCAACATTTTACTCCGGCAATTGCACGTAACATTTTTGCAAATATTATTGGTATGGAAGCAACAGAAATTTGTTCAAAAACATTTTTTGACGTTTTTGTATTTATGGGTGGTTGCGGGGCAACAATGTGTTTACTTTTTGCAATTTTATTTTTCAGCAAGCGACGATGTAATAGAAGTTTATCAAAAATTGCTTTTATACCAATGATTTTTAATATTAATGAAATTATGGTTTTTGGCTTACCGATTATTTTTAATTTGTATATGTTTATACCATTTATGTTTACACCGATTATTTGCTTTTTAATATCATATTCGGCAATTTTTTTTGGGCTTGTTCCCGTGCCTGTTGTTGAAGTAACTTGGACAACTCCTATTATTCTAGGCGGATATTTGGCAACAAATTCTCCAATGGGAGCCATTCTACAAATATTAAATTTAGTTGTGGGTATATTTATTTATATGCCATTTGTAAAAATGTATGATAAAGTTATTGAAAGAAAATCGCAAACATATCTTAAACAGTTGATTGAAGTGTTGAGTGAAAGTGAAGAAACAAAAGAACCTGTTCGTTTGACATCATTACATATGGAAGTTGGTGCAATGGCAAAAACTTTAGCTTTAGATTTACAACAGGCTATTAGTGCTAAAAAATTTCAAATGTATTATCAAGCACAGTATAATAACAAAGGTGAGTGTACAGGGGTTGAAGCTCTGTTAAGATGGAAGCACGATGTTTTTGGAATTATTCATCCACCATTAGTGATAAAATTAACTGAAGAATTAAATATTGTTACTGAATTTGAACGATTGATTTTGGAAAAAGTTTTTATTGATGCACCCCTTTTAGCTATGTCAATTGGGAAAGGAGCAAAAATTTCTGCAAATGTTTCAGTTATAACATTGAAATCAAATGGTTTTGAAGAATTTTTGAAAGAACAAATTAAAAATATCGACACGGATGAGATGTCTGTTTGTTTGGAAATTACGGAACAAATGGCATTAAAAATTGATGATGACGTGCAACAACTTTTATCGCGAATTCGTCAAATGGGTTATAAACTAGCTATAGATGATTTTTCAATGGGACATACTTCTCTGAAATATTTACAGACAAATCAGTTTGATGTTGTGAAGTTAGACGGAGCTCTTGTACGAGGAATGCAAAGTAATAATCGTTCAAAAGATATAATAGCTTCAATTGTTTATCTTTCTCAGTCAATGGGTTTTTCCGTGCTAGCTGAATTTGTAGAAACGGAAGAACAACGAGCAGACCTTGAAGCTATTGGTTGTTTGGAATATCAAGGTTATTTATACGGACCTGCCATTCCACTACCATATTTTACAGCAATAATGCAAGGAAAAAGAAAATCATAAATCAAAAACATTCGCCTTTTGGTTCAACTTCTTTCTATAAAGTGGCACTCTCAATTGCAATTCCTGTAATGTTGCAACAGTTAATTCAAAATCTTGTGAGCCTAATCGATAATTTTATGGTGGCAGGTTTGGGCGACATTTCCATGAGTGGAGTGAACATTGCGGGGCAAATTAACTTTGTGTTTTTGGTACTTATCACAGGGCTTTGCACAACAGGCGGAATTTTTATGAGCCAATACAATGGTGCAAAAGATTCTGAAGGAATGCAACAAGCGTTTCGTTTTAAGCTAATTGTAGGGCTTTTGTGTGCTATTATTTATACGGCTGTTTGTTATGTAAATCCTGCACCTTTGTTGTGCCTTATGGTTCATGGAAATGAAAATGCACAAGAGATTGTTGTCGTTGGTACCGATTATATGCGAGCAGTTTCATGGTCATGGATTCCAATGGTTGTTTCATTAGCAATCGGTTCTTCATTAAGAGAAATTGATAAAGTAAAACCGCCTCTTATGATTTCTGTGTGTGCCACAATTGTAAATACGGTTTTAAATTATTTTTTAATTTATGGAAACTGCGGATTTCCGCGTCTTGAAGTTGTGGGTGCTGCTTTTGCTACTGTTGTGGCACGCATTTTTGAGATGGTGATTTTCATTGTTTATATTTATAAAGTCAAGCCACCGTTTTTTGTGCGTTTGTGTGATTTTTTCAACGTACGTATTAAATTGTTTTTTACAATTCTTGTAAAATTCGCCATGATTTTAATTTCTGAAATGTGCTGGGTTATGAGTGAAACAATCACAACGGCACTTTATAATAGTCGTGGTGGCGCAGATGTTGTTTCCGGAATGGCGGCCGGTTTTGCGATAACAAACTTAATTTTTGTTGCATTTACCGGAGTTCATACTGCCACGGGCGTAATTTTAGGTGGTACGTTAGGAGCAAACCGTTTAGAAGAAGCTCGCAATCAAAGGCGATGGCTTCAAAATGGAGCACTTGTTTTGGGTTTTTTTGCAACGGGGATAGGATGTCTTTCAACAGTTCTTATACCGTTAGTTTTTGCAAATTTGTCTTTAGCTTCAAGAAATATTGCACGCGGTTTGCTTTTAGTAAATTCGGTATATATGCCAAGCTGGATTTATGTGAATAGTCAATTTGCGATTTCACGTGTTGGTGGAGATACAATAATGGGTGTAATAGTTGACGTGGGCATAAATGCATTGATGGTCATTCCTGGTATGTTTGCCCTTACGTATTTGACAAATTTAGAGCCGGTAATAATGTATGCCATTATTAAACTTACAGATTTTTTGAAAATTTTTGTGGCAGGCATTTGGCTAAAAAAAGAACGATGGCTTAAATGTTTGACACAATAAACAACTTATATTAAAATATAATGATAAGGATAGAGTGTTTATTATAAAAAGATTATTATCTATATGTGGAGAAAATTTATGGAAGGTGAACCGTTAATAACACGCTATGCACATCTTTTTGGGGACTTAAAAAAACTTGCGAGGGCAGAGAATCATATTACAGAAAATAATATATATCAACCTGCAAATACGAAAATATTAAAAATTCTTGATGGTATGTTGGAAGAAAATGTGTTGCCTGGTTCAAAAATTACAGGTTTAGAAAATATCGAAAAGTTTATTGAATTAGTTAATAGTGGAAAAAGAGGTTTAATCCTTATGGAACATTATAGCAACTTTGATTTGCCCGGTGTGAATTATTTGTTGCGTCAAACGGGTAATAAAGCATGCATTGAATTATCCGAAAAAATTGTTGCTATTGCGGGAATGAAGTTGAGCGAAGAAGATCCCATGGTAAGTGCATGGGCAGAAGGATATAATCGTATTATTATTTATCCAAGTCGTAGTTTAGCTGCAGTAACGGATCCAATAAAAAGAGCTGCAGAAGAAGAAAGAAGTAAAAAAATTAATTTTGCCTCAATGCGTGCATTGGATGCAGCACGTAAACGCGGACAAATTATTTTAGTTTTTCCTGCAGGAACACGCTATCGTCCGGGACAGCCTGAAACAAAACGAGGTGTACGTGAAATTGATTCGTATTTACGATTGTCCGATGTTATGATTTTGATTTCAAGCAACGGAAATTGTTTGCGTATTTCAGAAGATAATCCTAAAAATATGATGATGGATAAAGTTTGTAAAGATCTTTGTCTCATGCATGCAGGTCCGGTTATTGAATGCAAATCTTTCCGAAATGATATTTTGGCAACATTGGACGATTATGAAGGTGATAAAAAACAAGTAGTTGTTGATAAAATTATGGAACTTCTTGAAGAAATGCATAATGAAAAAGAAAAGGAACGTGCAAAACTAATTTAGTCAAATGCAATTAGATAACCCGCTAATGATTCAAAGTGACAGAACTATTCTCCTTGACGTTCACGCACCGTTAGCGGAAGAATGTAAAATGGCACTTATTCCTTTTTCGGAATTGGAACGAAGTCCTGAACATTTACATACTTATAGACTTTCTTCTCTTTCTTTGTGGAATGCCGCATCTAGTGGCGTTACTACTGAAAATGTTATAGCTGTTTTGCAAAAATATACACGTTATGAAATTCCACCTATTATTATAAGTTGGATAAAAGAAACTGCTAATCGTTTTGGTAAAATTCGTCTTTTGCCGATGGAAAATTTTGATGGTAATGGTAGTATTGATGATGGTGAAGAACGCTTGCTTTTGCAAACAGAAAGCGAGTCAATTTTTAAAGAAATTCGTGCACATAAGATAATGCAAAAATATTTACTACCGCTAGAAAATGAAAATTCGTTTATGTTATTTTTAACGGACAGAGGCACGATAAAACAAGAGTTGCTTAAATTAGGTTGGCCTGTAAAAGATGAAGTCCCGTTTGATGACGGAGAACCATTAGAAATATTTTTGCGTACAAAGACTTTGAGCGGGGAAAGGTTGGAAGTCCGAGATTATCAAAGAGAGGCGGCAAAAGCACTGGTTGGAGATAAAGGACCCGGCACAGGCTTTGGAACAATAGTTTTACCTTGTGGTTCAGGAAAAACAATTGTAGGCATGACCATAATGGAAATGTTAAAAACAAATACGTTAATTTTGACAACAAATATTTCTGCAGTACACCAGTGGATTGAAGAACTAAAAGATAAAACGAATTTAACGGATGAAGAAATAGGAGAGTATACGGGAGAAAAGAAAACAATAAAACCTGTAACGGTTGCCACGTATCAAGTTCTCACGTGGAGACCTGATAAGGTGGGCTCATATCCTCATTTTCAAATTTTTCGCGAACGTGCTTGGGGTTTAATTATTTATGATGAAGTACATCTTTTACCTGCACCGGTTTTTAGAGTTACGGCAGAATTACAAGCAGTTCGTCGTGTAGGTTTGACGGCAACGCTTGTTCGTGAAGACGGTTGTGAGGGTTATGTTTTTAGTTTGGTAGGACCAAAACGATATGATGTTCCTTGGAAAGAGCTTGAGACGTCCGGTTGGATTGCAAATGCAGAATGCGTTGAAGTTCGTATCGATTTAGATGAAAAAAAAGAAATAGAATATGCAGTGGGTACGCAAAGAGAAAAACATCGCATTGCAAGTGAAAATCCGGCAAAATTCAATGTAGTTGAAACGTTGGTAAAAAAACATAAAGAAGACAAAATTTTGATAATAGGACAATATTTAAAACAATTAGAAACGATTGCAAGAAAATTGAATGTTCCTATCATCACAGGAAAAACACCGAATACTGAACGTGATGTAATTTATGAACAGTTTAGGAAAGGTAAAATTCGTGTTTTAGTAGTTTCAAAAGTTGCAAACTTTGCCATAGATTTGCCCGATGCATCAATGGCTATTCAAGTTTCCGGTACGTTTGGAAGCAGACAGGAAGAAGCTCAAAGATTGGGAAGAATTTTACGCCCAAAAGAAAGAAAAAGTACGTTTTATACATTGATAACAAGAAATACGGTTGAAGAAGATTTTGGCACAAACAGACAAAAGTTTTTAGCAGAACAAGGTTATGCATATAGAATGATACGCAATGTTGAAGAATTAGAAGGCGGCATAAAATGCATAGAATGAATGAACATACACAAGCAGTTTTAAAATGGCGTGAAGCACTTTCTGTTTTACCTGATGCACATTTTTTTGATTTAATACGTATGTATTTGGGCGAAGTAAAAACGCCGTATAATAAACAAAAACTTATTGAACAGTTGTCCGCCTTCATTCGAAAAGACGAAACTAAAAACACATTATTTAAATTACTTAGCGAAACGGACATCATGATTGTTACGGCCATTATGGAATTACCATTTGCCAGTCAAGATAAACTTAACGAATTTTTTACAAATCATTTTAGTTTTGCAAACCTTTTCGAACGATTGATGAATTTGGAAGAACGTCTTATTATTTTTCGCACGAAAGATACACGAAGTGGAACGTGTGTGTTTAGAATTAATCCGTATTTACAAAATGATTTTGAAAATATAATAGATATAAACTTGTTATTAAAAAGTGAAAATAATTATGTGCTTATTTCTCAAAGTGTTAAACTAACTGCACAACTTTTGTTTGCGGTTTTTACATTTATTACAAATTATCCGACAATGTGCAAAACAGACGGAAGTTTAAAAAAGAAAACACATTCTCTTTTACAAGAAATTTTTCCTGCAGAAATTGATAGTAAGTTTTTTCAAACGTTATTAACTTCATTTTTAAATATCGGTCTTTTGAAAAACTATGAAGGGGAATTAAAAAATAATTTTTTTCGTTGGCAAAGTTTTGCACAATTGTCAGAAATAGAGCAGTATTGTTATTTATGTGCGGCCACAAAATTTTGTAATTATAGCGAAATGTCGCGTCGTGCAAATTTAGTTTATGAAATATTATTAATGATGCAAAATAAATCTTTTGAAAAAAAAATTTTGTATCAAGCAATATATTTAGAAAATGAAAAAACACTGTATCATAAAAACATCGTTGGAAGTACTCGTTTAGCTAACTATGGAGGTGGTAGATTTGCGTCTCTAATGCAACAAAATATGTTAATTCAAAGTGAGGCTAAGGATGAAACAGAAGAAGTTTTTGAAATAGATAATTCATTTATCGCAACGCTTGTAAATACAATGACGATATTCGGGTTGCTTCAAAAAACGCGTTCTACAATTGATGGTACAGAAATTTATATTTCAAACTGTGTACATCTTTTTGACAAAAACAATCAAAACAACGTGCAAGCAAAAGAACAAAAAATTGTTAGCATTGATGCAGGATTTAATGTAACAATTATGCCGGGAGGGAGCTTGCAGAGTTTATTACCATTGGCACAGTGCATGGAAATAAAAAATGTAGACACAGTAACATTATGTGAAATAAATCGTAGTTCATGTATGCGTGCTTTTGACGAAAATGTTACTCCCAAAAAAATCTATGAAAATCTGAATCAGGTGCTTATTCATCAAGTTCCGCAAGTTCTTAAAGATAGTATTGATGAATGGTATAAAAGTTATAATTCAGCATCAATATATAAAGGATATGTTTTACAAGTTTCATCAGAAAAGCAAAAGATTGTAGAAAATAATCCATATATTGCAGAGCATATAAAAAAAATTATGGCACCGGGAATATATTTGATGGACTTTGAAACAGCGGAAGATGCAAAAGAGATAATTGAAAAAAGCACACTGGATTTTATTGGACAAGTTAAAACAGTTAAAACGGAAAAAGCTATATTACCTTTTCAAAAAATGCAAAACACACAAAGTAAAAAAAATACTAATGAAAAAAATCAAACAGAGCTAAAAAAAACTACTAGTGCAACTGAAGAAGAAAGAGCAAAATTTTTTAGTCAAATGCGTTCAGAATTAGCAAAACAAAATTTACCGCAAGAACAAGCAGAAGGTTTGCTTTCTCGTATACAGCGAAAAATAATTTTATCATCTACACAACTTCGCGGTGAATCCGTTAAATCCGAACGAATCGAAGCAAGTGGTATGGATTTTCAAGGAAAACTCCACATTATTGAATATGCAATAACTACAAATAATTTAATTGAACTTGTTTATGATGACGTTACCAACGAAAATGGGAAAAAATCTCTCATAGGTCATCCTATTGCTATAGAAAAACAAATAGGAGATATTTTCATAAAACTTCGTGTTGAACCAAGCGGAGAAATGCTTACTCTTTCAGTTGGACAGGCTCGCTTAATACGTCGAATACGCGGATCTGTTTTTAGACAATGAATAATATTTTTATGAAATGTAAATTTCTGCCTTTGCTATAGAAAAAACACAAAAAACAGTGTATAATATGTGGCATGATTTTCGCAAAGCCTTTTGTAAAATGGGTTGGGGGAAAAACTCAGTTACTGGATGAAATAAGACAAAAGTATCCTCCGAGAATCAAAAAATACTGCGAGCCGTTTGTGGGCGGAGGTGCGGTGCTTTTTGATATTTTAAATACATTTCACCCCAAAGAAGTCCTTATTAATGACATCAATGTAGAACTCATAAATACTTACACACAAATCAAAACGAATTGCAATGCTTTAATCCATGAACTTTCTAAAATTCAAAATAAATATCATTCTTCGTCAAACGAAGAAAACAAAATTTTCTTTTATGAAAAACGAGATCGATACAACGAGTTAATAATACATGGAAAAGAATCGGACAATCTTGAAAAAGCCACGTTATTTATTTTTTTAAACAAAACGTGTTTCAACGGATTGTATCGTGTTAATTCAAAAGGCTTATTCAATGTTCCTTTCAACAATGCAAAAAATCCTTTAATTTGTGATGAAGGAAATTTGAAAGCTTGTTCAAAACAATTACAAAATGTAAAAATGCTTACGGGCGATTATAAAAAATGTAAAAGTTTTATCG
>JAAYNH010000077.1 GCA_012520945.1 Treponema sp.
AAAACTCGCGGATTAACACATTCGTGTGCATTCGTGATTTCCGCAAACACATTCGCGTACATTCGCGACACACCACAACCTTTCGTGTTTATTCGTGGTTATTCGTGTCCATTCACGTTTTCCGCAAACACATTCGTGTGCATTCGTGGCTCGCCACAAACACAAAGATTTAGTTGTTTCTTTTTTAAGTATTATTTGCTATAATCTAGCTATTATGGAAGAAAACAAAATCACAAAAAAACTAAAAAATAATTTTGTGCATTTACACACTCATTCCGATTATTCTTTACTTGATGGTGCTTCAAAAATTGACAAATTAATTGCTCGTGCAAAAGAATTGGGAATGCCGGCTTTGGCTCTTACCGATCACGGAAATATGTTTGGTGCACTACGATTTGAACAACAATGCCACGCTGCAGGAATTAATCCAATAGTTGGATGCGAATTTTATGTTGCAGGAGGTAGCCGTCATGAAAGAAAAGGTACAGAAGAAGGAAATAAATATTATCACTTAATTTTACTAGCAAAAAATTTACAAGGTTATAAAAATTTATGTTATCTTAACTCATATTCATATACAGAAGGTATGTATTATAAACCGCGCATTGATGAAGAATTAATTCAACAATATTCTGAAGGCTTAATTTGTTTAACTGCATGCTTAGCAGGAGAATTACCACAACTTTTGCTTGCTGGCAAAGATACTGAAGCAGAAGATTTTATTAAACGATATTCAAAATATTTCGGCAAAAACCATTTTTATATTGAACTACAAAAACACGGCATTCCTGAAGAAGATATCGCATCTAAAAAAATGATTGCATTGGCACGGAAGTTTGATATTCCTATGGTTGTTACAAACGATATTCACTATGTTAATCAAGATGATGCGGAAGCTCAAGATATTTTAGTATGCATTGGGCGAAAAAAAAGGATAGATGAACCTCATGGTAAAATGCCCGGCGGTCCTGTCTATTATATGAAAACCGAACAGGAAATGACTACTCTGTTTCCAGGAATGCCTGAACTAATCGAAAACACTGTAAAAATTTCTAACATGTGTAATTTGACTATTCCGCAATATGAAACTCATGAATTAAAAGATTGTTTACCTGTTTATGAGATTCCTTCAGAATTCAAAAATCAAGACGATTATATGCGTCATCTTGTTTATACAGGATTAGAAAAACGATATGAAAAAATTACAGATGAAATTAAAAATCGTGCAAACTATGAAATGCAAATTATTTTTCAAATGGGTTTTTCCGGATATTTTTTAATTGTTTGGGACTTTATTAATTGGGCAAAAATAAACAACATTCCCATTGGACCGGGACGTGGTTCAGGTGCCGGTTCTTTGGTTGCTTATGCTATGGCTATTACAGATATTGATCCATTAAAATACGGCCTTATTTTTGAACGCTTTCTTAATCCTGAACGTGTTTCCATGCCGGACTTTGACGTTGATATGTGCTATGAAGGTCGTCAGAGAGTAATCGAATATACAAGAGAAAAATACGGAGATGCACAAGTTGGCCACATTATTACATTTGGTACCTTAAAGGCAAAAGCAGTTTTAGCAGATGTTGGTCGCACATTAGGCATTCCTTTACAGGAAGTAAATATGTTAAAAAAATGCATTCCAGACAATCCTAAAGCTCAATTAAAAGATGCTTTTAATCCGCCTTGTGAAAAATTTCCGGACGGTGGACAGCTGTTACAATATAAAGATAATGAAAGATACAAAAAACTATTTGAAATTTGTGAAAAATTAGAAGATGTAAACAGAAATACATCTTTACATGCTTCAGGAATTGTTATAGGACGCACAAAATTACCGGATTGGGCTCCTGTTTATAAAGATAGCAAGACAGGTAAAGTTGCTGTGCAATATACCATGGATATTATTGAACCTTGCGGTTTAGTAAAAATGGATTATTTAGGATTAAAAACTTTGACACTGATAAAACATGCTGAACAAATTATCAAAAAAAGACAAGGTTATGAAAACTTTGACACAAACAAAGTTCCTCTTGATGATAAAAAAACTTTTGACTTGTTTTGTCGCGGAGATGCCGTTGCTATTTTTCAGTTTGAAAGTCCCGGAATGCAAAAAATTATGAAACAACTGCAACCGCGTTGTGTCGAAGAATTAGTTGCCTTGAATGCACTTTATCGTCCCGGTCCTATGGATTATATCCCACAATATATAGAAGGAAAATGGAAACCGGAAACAGTGCATTATCCTGATCCAAGCTTAAAAGATATTTTACAAGAAACGTATGGTGTTATGGTTTATCAAGAACAAGTTATGCAAGTTGCACAAAGAATTGCCGGTTTTTCACTTGGCAGTGCCGATATGCTTCGTCGTGCTATGGGAAAGAAAAACGAAAATGTCATGAAACAAAAAAAAGAAGAATTTATTGAAGGAGCCTTGAAACAAGGATTTGCAAAACAACACGCTTCTAAAATTTTTGATAAAATGATACCTTTTGCAGGTTACGGATTTAATAAATCACATGCCGCCGCATATTCTGTTGTAGCTTATCGAACCGGATATTTAAAAGCACATTTTCCTGCAGAATTTATTGCGGCTAACTTAACAAACGAAATTACAAGCACAGACAAACTTCCACAATATATTGCAGAAGGTCGTGCGATGGGGCTTGCCATTGACCCGCCAGATGTGAACCGCTCGGATAAAGTGTTTGACGTTGTTGACGGATGCATCGTTTATGGACTTATGGGAATTAAAGGTTTAGGTGAAAATGCTGCGGAAGAAATAATTTCACAAAGAGAAAAAGACGGTCCTTTTAAGGATTTTTTAGATTTTCTTTATCGTTGCGATTTACATACTGTAAACAAACGAGCTGTAGAAGTTTTAATAAAAACAGGTAGCTTTGATAATATAGAAGAAAATCGTGCCAAACTTTTACTCAATATGGAACGTGCCATTGAATATACTGAATTAATCAAACAAGACAAACAAAACGGTGCAATGAGTCTATTTGAAGAATGTGGCGAAAAAGAATATGAAGATTTTTACTACAATGAATGTGAAGATTGGCCTAAATTAGAAAAACTACATATTGAAAAAGAACTCATAGGATTTTATATTTCAGGACATCCGCTTGATGATTATAAAATGGCTATTAAACGAAGTGCCACAATCGACTCAATGAATATTGAACGAAGTACTCATAATAAAGAATATGTTGCCATTGGAATAATAAAAGACTTACGCACCATTATTACAAAAAAAGGTGCACCAATGGCCTTTGCTAATTTGGAGGATTTTAGTGGCACCATTTCTTTAACTTTTTTCCCGAAAATTTGGGAAAAATTTGCCTCAAAAGTTGCCGATGATGCTATTTTATCATTATCTTTAAAGATAGATAGAAGTCAAGAAGCACAACGTGGCATTTGTTGCATTGTTGAAAATATATTGGATATAGACTCGCTAAAAGAAAAATCTTTTCGTGAAGTGCATATCCAAGTTTCAAATAAACTGCAAAACCAAAGCCAACTTGCTAAACTAAAAGATTTACTATTTAGTTCTGCCGGTAATTGCCAAGTATTTTTTCATAGCAATATTGGTGGAAAAGCATTTGTAGTAAAAAGCGGGCACAAATTTAAGGTGCCGTGTGATGATGATTTTATAAAAAATCTTGAAAATATACAAATGGTTGAATCTGTTTGGTGTGAATAATTTTTTATAAATATTTATTTTTGCATATCAAAATATTTAAGTTATATTGAATTATTTTTATTGCATTAATTAATATATAGTTTTTAAAAGGATTTTATATGTTTTTTAAAATTTTCAGTTTAATTTCTTCATTAATTGGACTTTATAGTTTTCTTTGTCTTATTAGAATTTTTCTTACATGGATACCGGAAGCACAGTTTTCAAAACCCGGTCAAATTTTATCACAAATAACCGATCCGTATTTAAATATTTTCAGAAAAATTAAAGTGTTGCGTTTTAGAAATATTGACTTTTCACCTATCGTTGCACTTGCGGTTTTAAGCCTTGCTTCTTCAATTAGTTCTTCCATAGCAATGGCAAAACGCATTCACATAGGAGGCATTTTTGCAACTATTGTCGGAATGGCATGGAGTCTTGTACAAAGCTTGGGCACTGTTTTAATCGTTATAATGATTATTCGACTTGTAGCTATTTTTCTTGGCAAAAACAATTCAAGCATTTGGTATTCAATTGACACAACATTGCGTCCTATTACAACTTTAGTTGCAAACATATTTTTCAAAAACAAACCTGTTTCATGGAGAGACCTCATGCTTGTTACAACTATTTCTATGATTATAGTAATGTTTGCATGTGGCTTTATTGTGCATTTGCTTGTATTGTTTTTAAGTAACTTACCGATATAAAACTTTATTCCAATTCACGCAATTTTTCCACAAGCATAATTGGAGTCATGCCATAAGTTGTAGAAATCTTTTGACTTGCAAGTGTAAATGCTAAAGTTGCCGAGCAAATATCATGGCAAAATGAATCATATGATAAATAATGTTTTGACCTTTGTGTCAAAATTGCAGCAATTGTTCCGGCAAGAACATCACCGGAACCTCCTTTTGCAAGACGTTGATGTCCTAACGAATTTATAAATATGCACGGTTCTATATTTTTTTCTTCTTGAAAACCAATGAGCATATTTGCACCTTTCAAAAGTAACACAACTCCCGGATATTTTTTACAAAACGCTTTTACAAATTCAATTCTGTTTTGAACAATTTCTTCTATATTATATGCACCAAATCCGCAAATTTCCAAAACACTTTGAAACTCTTTTGGATGTGGTGTTAAAACAATATTCTTACGCTTTGCCAAAAATGCACTCAATGATTTTTCATAAAATATATCGGCATCTAAAACTACGCTTACTTGCGGATTTTTTTCTAGCCAATCAAAAATTATCTTTGTTCTACTAACATCATTTTTTCCTAAGCCCATGCCTAAAGCAACGCAAGTTGTATTTTCGGGAATTATTGTGTCACACATCAATTCGTATTCCGTATTTTGAAAATTACTTTTTTCACTTTTTACCAACGTAACAAGTCCGGCACCAAAGGCCATTGCTGCCTTAGCACAAATAATTGCCGCTCCGCTTTTTTCACCGACAATCACGGCACAATGACCAAAGTTTCCTTTATGTACATTAGGCTTTTCACGACGCGGTAAAATTAAGTCTTTTTCTTCAAGCATAAAAACGTTTGTTTGAAGTGTTTCAAAAAAAGCACGCTGAATGCCTAAGTCCGCCACGATAATTTTACCAACGCAATTTTTGACACTATCAGAAAAAAGCGACGTTTTCAACGCTCCCATAGTTACTGTGTAATCTGCTTCAAAAGCAAAATCCGCAAAACCGGTTTTATCCACACCACTTGGAATATCACAAGCAATTTTTGTACCTGAAAAATTATTGAGCATAATAAATACATCTTTTGTTAATATGTCTTTAGTTGCATGTTTTTGCTTTTCTTTATTAACATAGCCTGTGCCAAAAATGCAATCAATTAAAACTGCATCTTTTTTTTGAAATGGTTTTTTACAAAATTCATACAGGTCATCAAGTGTTAAATACTTAGCTACAATTTCAGTATAGTTTTTTTCTGCATAATTTTTTAATAAATCAAAGCGTTTTGCCTGTCGAATGCAAGACTCACTTTTTGGTTCTTTGATTTTACACATATACAAGTCCGTGTCATAACGAAGTAATTTTCGTGCAAGAACAAAACCATCGCCTCCGTTGTCTCCGCTGCCGGTTACAATAAAAATTTTTGCTTTTCGTTTTAATTTTTTTTCATCATATAATTTTTTTAATAAATCTAAAATGCCTTCGGCGGCATTTTCCATGAGAATATCTTCTGTTAAGCTGTACTTTTCTATGACACCTTTGTCCAAAGGTTTTGTGTCTTCATATATAAATTGCATAAAAAAATTATATCATATTTATAAGTTTCTTAGGTAAAATCATCTAATAATTTTTTTATTTTTTTAGATTTTATGTTGTAAAAGGTTGTAAAAATTTTGTTTAAAAAAAATTGTGCTTTTAAAATTTAAGCTATTATATATAAGCTAATTTGTTCAAAAGCACAATTTTCTTAGTACCGATTATTTTTTGATTGCTTTTAACACTTGGTCTTTATCAAGTTTTTTAGTGCAGAAAAACCAATCATGACAATGAATGCTCGAATCCTGACCGGATACACGTGATTCAGCTACTCCACAGGAACCGGCTGTTGGAACAATTACATCATCACCTGGTCGCCAATCTGCAGGAGTTGCAATCTTAAATTCATCAGCAGCTTTCAATGCCTGTACAACGCGCAAAAGCTCATCAAAATTACGTCCAAGACTCAAAGGATAGTAGATAATTGTGCGAATAACACCCTTAGGATCAATTACAAAAACCGCACGTACTGCCTGTGTGTTTGATTCTCCCGGCATTACCATACCATATTTTGTTGCAATATCCATACTAATATCTTCAATGAGCGGGAACTTTACTTCAATATTTTTCATTCCCTTGTATTCAATTTTATCCTTAATTGTGCGCAACCATGCAATATGACTATATAACCCGTCAATAGAAAGTCCAACTAATTTACAATTAAGTTCTTCAAATTGTTCTGCCATATTTGCAAAAGTCATAAACTCAGATGTACATACAGGAGTAAAATCTGCCGGATGACTAAAAAGAATTACCCAAGAACCTTCATATTGTTTAGGAAAATCAATTTCCCCTTGTGTGGTTACAGCCTTAAAAGCCGGAGCTTTATCACCAATTCTAGGCATACTAACAACTTGTTCTTCCATCATAATTTTTCCTCCAAATTAAATAAATTTATTGCGTTATTTTACTGCAATTTTAATATCATACTTTAAAGGTACTAAAGAATCTTCTAAAAGTCAAGGAAAAATTTCCTTAAGAAGAGAAATTAAAACCAGCGATTTTTTTAAAATATATAATCAAAGTTACAACAATACTCACAGATAAAGCAATAATAATTGGATATGTATAACTCAAAGATGTTTCGGCAAACCTTCGTTTTGTTTAAATATCATATGTATATAATGAAGATTATCATCCATAATTACTTTTTCAACAATTTTATCATCTCCTGTTGATATTTTATAAATTTTCTCAACCATCATATAACTCCTTTGATTTAACAAAATTTTATACAAAGATTTTTCACATTATCTTTTTAAAAGATTACTCAAGAATTTTACCATCTGTTGAAATACTAACAATTTGCCATGGAATCATCTTCCCGCTATTTTTAAGTGCTTGTATCACTGCTCTTTCAATTCCCCCACAACAAGGAACTTCCATCCTTACAACTGTAACGCTTTTTATTTCATTTATTTTTATTATTTGTGTTAGCTTTTCAGTATAATCCCCTTCATCAAGTTTTGGACATCCTATCAAAGTAACATGATTTTTTATAAACTTATTATGAAAATTTCCATATGCATATGCTGTACAATCTGCCGCAATAAGCATCTTAGCATTGTTAAAAAAAGATGCATTTACAGAAACAAGTTTAATTTGAACAGGCCATTGCATCAGTTGACTTTTACTATCCTGTTTTTCAATTAAAATATTTTCTTTATCCGATGCCCTCTGAAAAGTTTTTATATTATTGCCGGGACAACCACACGCTAAATTTTCCGTCTTTTCATTCTTCTTCCGTTGCTTAACTGCTTCTGCACTATATGCATCTGCTTCACGTTCTTCAAGTTTTATGGCTCCAACAGGACAAGAAGGCAGACACTTTCCAAGCACATCACAATAATCATCTCTAATTAATTTTGCTTTTCCATTTATCATAGCAATTGCACCTTCAGCACACGCTTGTGCACATAGACCGCAACCAATACATTTTTCTTCATCAATTTTAATAATATTTCTAACCATAGTTTTTCCTTTGCTTTTATTTTTATGTTTTTATACTTCTGTTTTACTTGCCTACAAAATTATTATAAAGTAAAATGAAAACAAGTCTGTTGTTTTAACAACAAAAAATGAAAACTTAGGAATTTTAATGAATTTTTTATTTTTATCAAAAACACAATTATTTTCCGGAATTAAAGTTGATGAAATAATATCTGCCTTACAATGTCTTCAAGCGTACAAAAAAGAATTCAAATGCAAAGAAATAATTTATAGAGAAGGAAAGGCCATAAATGAAATAGGACTTGTAAAACAAGGTAGTGTTAATATCGTTGAATATGATTATTGGGGAAATAAATCCATCATTGGCAATATTAACACAGGAGACATTTTTGCGTTATCTTATGCTTCAATTCCTGAAACAAAATTACAAGGCGATATAATTGCAAATGAAGATTGTAATATTTTATTTTTAAATATAAAAAAAATTCTCAATGTCTGTTCTAATAATTGTCCTCATCACAATAAACTTATACACAATTTATTTTCAATTGCAGCAAACAAAACTTTAACTATAAAAAAGAGAATGAAACATATTTCTTTCAAAACTATTCGTGCTAAATTAATTTCATATTTATCGGAACAAGCCTTTGAAAATAATGATTCACATTTTACAATTAAATTTAATCGCCAGCAACTTTCCGAATATCTCGTTGTTGATCGCAGTGCATTGTCAAACGAACTGTCAAAAATGCAAAAAGACGGATTAATTATTTATGAAAAAAATAAATTTAAACTAATAAAAATTGAATATTAATTTTTTTACCTTTATTTTTTACAACACAAATCGGTAAGCAGTAAAATATAATTCCCCATAAAGAAAGGTTTCCAACCAACTGTTATAATGGAAATTGAAAGACTAAAAAACAGGAGGAAGGAAACCTTAATGGAAAGCATATCTCGAAAAGAGAGAAAAGAAAATAGCTGTTTCAATTATGAAAAACGACGGTTACTTGAAGGATATTTATTAGGCAAGCAAGGGTATCCGAAAATTAAGAAGAGGAGTCAACTTGCGGGAATCTTTGGATGTGATCGAAAGACCATTTACAATGAAATCAAGCGAGGACTTGTAGAGCATACGAGAAGCGACTTGAGCACAGTCTGGAAATACAACGCTGATTACGCACAGCTAGACGCAGATTGGGAAAACACATCACGAGGCAGAGCTATTTTTCCTACTGACATGGCACTTTTGAAAGCTTTATATCTTGCAACTAAAAAAATTACTGAGAAATGGACTATGCCACAAATAGGCTGGGGAAAGATCATCAAAGAATTAAAAAT
>JAAYNH010000078.1 GCA_012520945.1 Treponema sp.
CCATATTACTGTAAACTTTTCGCATAATTTTATTCGTTATTTTTGTAAAAAAAGCATTCCCTTTTGATTTATTTTATAAAACTTTTTAGCTAAATGTTGAAAAATTTTGCTTTGTGATTTGACTGTTTAATACTCAATTATGTATAAATTGTATCAAAATTTGTATAATTATATAAAATAATCTTTTCTTTGCGAAAACTTCATACAAAAACGTGTTTTTGCATTTATATTTTAGTAGTAAATAGTTATTTTTTGTATTTTCTTTACTTTTAATAAGGGTTTAAACTTAAAATATAAAATATTATCCAAAGCTAAACATTTTGACAAGTTTAGCAAAAAACTTAGGAGGAAATATGAAGAAGAAAAATTGGACATGTTTATTTGTTGCATGTACACTCGCCCTCGTTATGCTTTTTTCCGGCTGTCCGGGAAACGGTGGAGGTAACACAGGTGGCGGAAATGAACCACCTATTAACGGCGGTGATGCTGAAAGAATAGCAAATGCTATGTATCGCTGTGGCACAAAAGAAGATGCCGACTTAAATGCAGACGGTATATTGACGGATTTTTCCGTTGTTACCGATGCGGGAGTTGTTCAACAAGCTTTTGTTTATTTTCCAATTGCATTGGATCCAACGACCGATGAAGCTGTTCTTACTGCAAAATGTAAATTTACAGTTGATGCAGTAGGAAAAATCGGTGCAGGTTTTGTTGTTTTAGATGATGCTCTTAAGGTTGTTGGTTGGAACTTGGCAACACCGCAACAAAAACTTCGTAGTCTTGCTGCAGAAAACGGCTCAGAAGTTGGTAACGGTTGGACAACATCCAGCTTTTCTGCTGAAGCTAAAGATAAAGCAACTGCCGGTACTGAATACATGGTTCGTGCAACTCTTTCCGACGGAAAATTAACTTTTGAATATTTGGATGCAACCGGTGAAAACGTTTTAGCTATTAAAGATAACACATATGACAAATATCATCTTGCAACAAGCAAACTTTATTTGGCTATTGGTGGTTCAGAAGGTAGTAAAACATCTGAAGGTCAATGGTATGATATTAATGTAAAAGTTGGTGATATTAGCGAAAGTATTACAAAAATTTCCAATTCTCCTGATCAATCCGTAATGGCAACAGAAGTACAAAGTGTTGAAGTTAATAAAGGTAAAACTGTTGAAGTTCCTTACATTGCAAAAGATAAGGAAGGAAAAGACGGAACATTTGCTTTTGCTTTTGAAAATCCTGCTATTGCAGAGGCTGTTATTGACAGTGAAAACAAAGTTGTAAAAATTACAGGTTTAGTTTCAGGAAATACAACTTTAACTTTGACTAACGATGCAAATAAAACCAAAAAAGCAGTAGTTGAAGTTATCGTTCTTGATTATAACGAAGAAGACCCTTACGAATCTCTAGATGTATATCCTGCAAACAGTGCAGCAGCTGCATATGCAGATGGTGAATTCCGCATTACATTTGCAAATGCTCCTGTTTTACAAGAAAATGGTTCAATTAAAATCTACGATGCTGAAGGTACTATTGTAGATGAAATTTATTTTGCAGATGAAAAAGATACGATTTTTGATTCAACTCTTAGAAACTTGAAAGATCAAATGGTTCGTGTTGAAGGTAATTCGGTTTTCTTTGTTACACATGCTGATAAACTTGAAGCGGGCAAAGAATATTATGTAGCTATTTCAAACGGTGCAATTGTTGCAAAAGTTGGTGAAGTTGACTTTACAGGTTTAACAAATGTTAAAGAAAACTCAAAATGGAAATTTACAATTAGAGAAACTCCTGTTCTTGGTGCAACAATTACAGTTGATAATTCCGAAACATCAACAAGTGATTTCCGTTCAGTTCAAGCTGCCCTTAGAGCATTGAAAAATTCAAACGATGAAGTAACAATCAATGTTGCAAAAGGTACATACTACGAACTTTTATACTATAAAGGGGATGCAAAAATTGCAATCAAAGGTCAGGGAACTGAAAAATACGGTGCAGATGTTGTATTCTCTTATGCAAACGGAAACTCAATTAACGGTGGAAACAGACCACGTTGTCAGTTTGAAATTGAAGGTTCTGCAAGTGTATTCATGCAAAACATTTGTATGGTTAATACATACAGCCGTGCAAAATATCCTGGAGACGCTCAAGCAGAATGTATCGGTTTTGACTCAACAGGTACATTTGCAGCTTACAACTGTTCATTCAAATCTCATCAAGACACATTACGCACAGTAAGCAAATCTTGGTTCTATGATTGTTACATTGAAGGCGACACAGACTTCATTTGGGCGGAAGCTACTTCCAAAGTTGCCCTTTATGAAAAGTGTATAATCAAATCTGTATATGATGAACATGCAAAACAACATACATCATACATTTTTGCTCCACGCACAAATGAAACATATCCTGTAGGTAAAGGTATCGTTCTTTTCAATTCAGTAATTGAAGTTGCTGAAGGTCAGGAAACATATCTTGCTCGCACACCATGGAACAGCGGTTGTTTCAATCAAGTTGCAATCATTAACACAGATATCGCTACAGGTACTATTGCAGATTCTTGGTACTATGGAACACCTTGTACAGACGAAGACGTTTCTAAGTCTATTGTTGGTTGGAAACACTACGGTGTAACAAAAGCAGGTGAAGCCTTTGCAGCTCCTGCCGATTGTGCCGGTGTAACATTAACAGACGAAGATGTTGCCGCAGAATTTGCCGGACGTCGCAATATTCTTAACAGAAATTATGACAAAGCTTCAAGCGAATACATATATGACGCAATTTCTCCGTGGGACATTGATGCTTTCATAACAAAACACAGCTTAACTGTAGTTGAAGATACTTCTAAAGCTATTGCAGATGGAGAGACAGTAAATGAAACGGTTGTTTATGACTTTGCAACAGATGTTACTACAATTGAAGACTTGACTGTATCCGGTTTCACACAAAACAAAGAAAAATATGCTCTTGGAAAAGCAGGTTCAACATTAAGCTTTGATGTTACAGGTAATTGTTACATTAGAGTAAATTATTGTTACAAAGCAGCCGGAACAATCACTGCAGGTACTCAAAGTGCTGTTGCATTTGAAACAAACTCCGGTTCCACAAGTAATATTGAAACAAAGGAAGTAACAAACTACTCAGGAGCTGTAACTGTAACTATTGCAACAACAGGAGAAACGTATTTAACTTCAATTGAAATTGAATATGATGAAACTATTGAAGCTCCAGATTACACAGTAACAGCACAAGCGTTTGCAAATGCTAAAGTAGAATTAGACCTTAACGGAATTACAACAGCTACACAAACAACAACAGCAACTGCATCTAATGGTGGTGAAGTTACAATCACATATGAGTCTGATAATGAAAATGTTGCAAAAATTGATGCAGCAACAGGTGAAGTAACTGCCGTTTTAATGGGAACAGCTAAAATTACAGCAAAAGCAAAATCTGGCGATGTTGAAGCTGATCCGGTTTCATATACTATTATTGTTAAAGACACAGCGGACGTTACATCAAGTTATGTTATAGATTTCCGTACAGGTAATTTATTCAAAACATATATGGATACTTTGGACTTTGGAAAAATCAAAATTAATCCTGGTAGTTCCAATGCATATGCACACAACGGAAATCAACACGGTGCTGAATTCAAGAGTGGTAACAGCATCGAACTAAAACTTCCTGGAAATTGTACTATTAAGATTGCTAAGTGCAAATACAACAAAACAGCAACATTGCCTTCAGTAAAAGTTGGAGATGTTGATTTAGTTAGTGATGCAACAGCTACTGGAGATGTTTGTTACGATACCGATGACACAAGCACCATGGATTATGATTATACCGGAGAAGCTGCTACGGCTGTAATTTCTTTTGAAGCCTTATATTATGTTGCAGCTATTGAAGTTGTTCAAGATTCAGTTACATATGCTGAAGCAAAAGAATATGACTTCACTACCGGATATAATACTTATACTGCTTACACAACAGTTGTAAACGGTTTCCAAATGTCAGGCGGAAGTTTTCATGGAAATACTTACGGTTGGAATATGAAAAACGGAAACTCCTTAAAACTTACTGTTTCAGGAAACTGTACGATAACATTCCTTGGTTCTAAACACTCTTCTCTTTACATGATTTGTGATACAGCAGAAGTTGGTACAGTAAACCCAAGCGAAGCCATTCCAACAAAAGTTACTACTGATTTAGTTGACACATATGTATTCACCTACACAGGAGATGAAACAACTTTGACATTCACAGCAGTTCAAAATGCAGGTGCAGGCAATGATGTATATTTGCCTAAAGTTACATTAGCCTACACAGATTAATTTTATGATTATAACTGTACTATCTTTTTGTTAGTACAGTTATAAAAACACAAAAAAGTCCGACTTTTACATGGAGAATACTTTATGTAAAAACCGGACTTTTTTTTACTGTATGCTTTCAAAATGTAAGCTAAGTTTTTTTTAAGAAGATTTTTTACCGATTTTTTAAAAATTCATTAATAGATGCGGCTGCTTTTCGTCCTTCGCCCATAGCTAAAATAACGGTTGCAGCACCTAAAACAATATCACCACCTGCCCAAACTTTGTCTATGGATGTTTTTCCATTATCATCAACAATAATTTGTCCCCATTTGTTTGCTTCTAAGCCGGGAGTTGTTTGCACCATAAGCGGATTAGAACCGTTACCTAACGCAACTATTACAGCATCACAGGCAAATTCATGTTCACTACCCGGAATTGCAACAGGGCTACGTCGTCCGCTTTCATCAGGTTCTCCAAGTTCATAATCAAGACAAACAATTCCACACACTTTTCCTTGTTCATCACCAAGAATTTTTACAGGATTTTCCAAAAATCTGAAATTTACACCTTCTTCTTCCGCATGAGCAATTTCTTCACGACGTGCCGGCATTTCATTTCTTGTACGCCTGTATACAATATCTACTTTTTCCGCACCTAAACGCAGAGCCATGCGAGCTGCGTCCATTGCTACGTTTCCGGCACCGCAAACCACAACGTGTTTTGCCGGATATAATGGAGTGGCGGCTTTATCTTCATCATATGCTTTCATTAAATTTGCACGTGTCAGATATTCGTTTGCACTGAAAACACCAATTAAGTTTTCGCCTTCAATATTCATAAACTTAGGTAAGCCGGCACCCGTACCAATAAATGCGGCATCGTATCCTTTTTCTTCCAAAAGCTGTGTTAATGTATTTGTGCGTCCAACTAAAAAATTTGTGCGGAATTCAACACCCATTTTTTCTAGAATTTCAACTTCTTTTGCAACAATAGCTTTTGGAAGACGAAATTCAGGAATGCCATAAACCATTACGCCGCCGGTTTTATGAAAAGCTTCAAAAATCGTAACACTGTGTCCTGCACGGCGAACATCAGCGGCAACTGTTAAACCTGCCGGCCCCGACCCGATAATGGCAACTTTTTTTCCGGTTTCTTCAGCTACTGCCGGAATTGTTTCCAAATTATTTTCTCTTTCATAGTCAGCAACAAATCTTTCAATACGTCCAATTGAAACGGCTTTTTCTGCATCTTTGTATGTTTTACCGACTGTGCATTGTTCTTGACACTGTTTTTCTTGAGGACAAACACGTCCGCATATTGCCGGCAAAAGATTTGTTGTCTTTATAATATCAACGGCGGTTTTAAACTCACCTTTGGAAACAGCTGCCAAAAACTCCGGAATGGGTACGCTAACAGGACAACCTGCAACACAGGGCTGGGTCTTGCATTGTAAACAACGATTTGCTTCAACAATAGCCTGTTCTTTTGTATAACCTGTTGCAACTTCACTCATGTTTTTGGCACGAATTTTCGGATCTTGTGCCGGCATTTCTTGTTGCTCAATGGCCATGCGTTCTTTTATTGTTAATATGTCATTTACAATTTTATCTTTTATTTTATTATATTCTTCTACTGCTTTTTGTTGTAATTTTTCTGCACTAATAAATTCCATAAAACCATACCTACTTTGATAGTTTTTCAGCTTCAATTTCTAAGCGACATTTATGCAAATCTTCAGCTTCTCTATTTTTAAAAGCTTTCATTCTCATCATCATATTATCCCAATCAACTTCATGTCCGTCGAATTCAGGACCATCAACACAAACAAACTTTGTTTTCCCGCCCACAGTAACACGGCAACCGCCACACATTCCCGTTCCGTCAATCATTATTGTATTTAGAGAAACCGTAGTTGGAATATTATAAGGCTTTGTTGTTAATGCACAAAATTTCATCATTATAGGCGGACCGATTGCAACAACTTCATCCGGTGGCGTTTGACTTTCACAAAGCATTTTCAAAGGTTCTGTAACCAAGCCTTTAGTACCGTAAGAACCATCGTCTGTCATAACATAAATTTCATCGGCAAGCGAACGCATTTCATCTTCAAATATAAGTAAATCTTTATTGCGTGCACCTATAATCACCACAACTTTATTACCTGCCGCTTTATGTGCTTGTACAATCGGATGAAGAGGAGCAACTCCTATTCCGCCACCGACACAAACAACTGTACCTTTTTTTTCGATTTTAGTCGGTTGCCCAAGCGGACCCAAAATTACAGCTAATGAATCTCCCACATTTTTTGTAGAAAATTTCAGTGTCGTTGCACCAACTGTCTGAAAAACCAAAGCTATCCATCCTTCTTGAGCATTAGCATCTGCAATTGTAAGAGGAATACGTTCACCATAATCAAGATCTAACTGAACAAGAACAAATTGCCCTGCTTTGCGATTACGTGCAATATCAGGAGCTGCAACCTTAAAGTAAAAAACTTCGTTAGATAATTGTTTTTTTTCTAAAATCTTATACATCTTTTTCTCCAAAACTCTCTCGCTCGTTTATTCTAATCTCTTTTATCATGTTTTACTACTCTTTTTTAACACTTTTTTTTGTAGTATTTTTTTTCTTTTTTTCAGCGCTTTTAGTTACCTCAGATTGTGTGTCTTTTTTTGAAGTAGTTTTTTTATGTTCAACATCATTTTTTGTTTTGGAAGGATTTTCATCACTCTTTAAGCCGTCCAAATATTTTTCCAACTCATCATCAGAAGGTTTCAAAATGTCAAGCAATTTATCTGCTTTATATTCGGATTTTTCCGTTGCTTCTTCAACAAAAAATATTATTTTTTCCAAAAGCACAATTTCATTTGCACTAAATTTTTCAGCACACATTGCATATAAAAATTCTGCACACCAAAATGTATCATTTGTTTTTTCTTTATTAAACCAACGAACATTATCATACAAATTCACACCCATGGTTGTACTTGCATTGTCTTCATCAATTAAAATTCGTACGGCAGAATATGCTTGGCATTTTAAATCTTTATTTGTCAAAGCCACATCTGCAAACCTTGAGACGTCCATAAATGATTTTGTCAAATCAAAAGTATATGCTTCCGGAATTTCATTTTGTGCTAACACTTCTCGTAATTTTCTGTCCAATGACCATATATGAACAAGACGACTAGCTTTGTCAAAACTTGCATTTGAGCCCATAACTTCTTTTATGGATATTAACAAAGCATAACCACAGAAAATTTCTGCTGCAAATGGTCTACCTAAAAATCCTTCATAAAGTTTTATATGCATTTCTTTAGCTGTTTTTTTCTGAGCTTCGTCACATAAATTTTCCAGACGTACCAAAATTCTTTCAAATTTTTCCCATGCATTGTCTGCTAAAGATTTTTTTATAATATCTGCATTATGCATATTTTCAACTTTTGCTTTCCCTAGCACTTCATCGGCACCATAATTTCCTTCGATAAATTTTTCAACCATTTTATAAAATGCTAAACCGTTTTCTTTATGTTCGCCAAATATTTCAGATAATCTTTTTACTTTTAATCCTCGTTCTTTTTTCTGAACATTAGGCAAATATAAATCATGAATATCTGCAAAGAAATTTTTCCAATCAAATTTAAGAAACTCAACATATAATTCTTTTAAGAATATTTCTGCCATTGCTATTTCTATATCAGGCACACCACAACCGCTTAGCGTATCATGCAATTTTTTATATTTGCCGGAACCGTCATCTGTCACTTCACATATATTTAACAAAACTTGACTTTGAAAACCATTTAAATGAATGAACATTCCTTTTTCAAAAATTTCAGATGATCTTCTAATGTACCATAAGCCACTTCTTTGCTCTTGAAAAATACAATATGTGTCATAGGAATTTGTTAAACTTAATCCCTCTGCAAGAGTTCGCGTCACTTGTATAATTTTATCGCCTTCAGTTTTTATTGCATATTTGCACGATGTTTTTATCCAACCGCTGGCCTGTTCATAAACATTATTATAAAAGACAATAGATTTTTCACCGTTATAACAATTTGAATAAGCAAAAACATTTTCGTTTACATAACCGTCATTCCATACATCGTAAAATAAAAAGTTTTCAATTTCTGCAAAAAGATAACGTTTTTTCATCAATGGAAAGATTTCTTTTTCATGGCGTTCAAGCAATTCCGGATCAGGTGTTTCGTCCCAATATGCTTTCATATATTCCATGCCATATTTTTCAGAAAATCCTTCTATTTGTCCGTGTCCAAACATCGGCAAACCCGGCATGGTAACCATAAGTGTTACTACACCAAAATATTTATCGCCTTTTCCAAATTGTGCCACAGCCGTTTCTTCATCAGGATTATTCATAAAATTTACGAATCTTTTCAAAACTTGCGGATCAAATTCTATTGTATTTTTTACCGTGTCCCGATATTTTTGATTCTCTTCTTTTTTCAGCATATTCATAAATGCACTATTATAAACACGATGCATTCCTAGAGTACGAACAAAATATCCTTCCATCATCCAAAATGCTTCTGCAAGCAAAAGTGTATCCGGTAATTCTCTAGCTACTCTGTCCACAACTTCACGCCAAAACTCTTCCGGAATGCGTTTCTCAAATTCATCACGCGAAATTGCATATTCAGAACGGCTTGCAATATCACCACCGTGTCCCGGTTCAGGATACCACAATCTACGAATGTGTTTTTTTGCTAAAACCATTGCAGCATCAAAACGAATAATGGGAAAATTGCGAGCAACGTGCAATATTTTTTGAATAACTTCTTCACGTGCTTCGGGATTTAAAAAATCAACTTGTGCAGTATCATTCCAAGGCAAGCCCGTTCCATCATTACCATGATAGATATATGTCGCCTGTCCCGTTGCATTATCAATACGCTTAAAAACAACTGCACAATCGGATTTGGAATAGTAATTATCTTCAAGCTGAATTGTAACTCGTCCATCAAGCGATAGATTTTCACCGTTAAAACTATATGTCGGAAAAGGGCATTCTAGTGATTGTAAAAACAAATGCGGTTTTTCCACAACCCATTTACTGTCCATTCCCGTATGGTTTGGTACCATATCACTTGCTAGACGAATGCCACGATACCATAAACGGCGACGCAGATTATCCAATGCGTTCCATCCGCCTAAACCTTCGGCAATTTCATAATCGTGCAAACTATACGCACTTGCCGCCGCTTCCGGATTTCCGCAAATTTGTTTAATTCGTTTGCTCGCCCATGAGCGTTCCCACAAACCTATTAGCCACAAACCTGTAAATCCTTGTTGTGCTAAAACGTCCAATTCTTCATCCGGGATTTGATCAAGCCTCGAAATATTGCGTTCATATTTTTTACTCAATTGGTCTAGCCAAACTAAAACGGTTTTAGCCATCAATACAACTCGTGGCATCCACTCACTGTCAGGACTGAAACGTTCATACTCTTTCATCAAGGAGTCATAATTATAAGCTTTCATGGGCGGTGGACCGGAAAAATGTCCGGACCAACCCGGCTTTTCTTCTTCGGAAATCATATCAATTCCGGAAAGAAGACGTAAAAGCCACTCGCCAAGCAAACTAGCCCAATGTTGCCTAATGTAGTCTAATTGTCCTTTCAGACTATGTGGCGAAAATTCAACGGGTTCTCGTAACATTGTTATAAGGTCTGTCATATTAGGACCATAAAACGGCTGTGTTTTGAAAAAATCCTGAATTATATTCCAAGCAGGAAAATAATTTTCGTTCAATGCTAAAGCTCCGTCCGAAAAAAGCATTGCAAATGGCTCAAAAGCCGGATTTTCATTTGCCAAAAGTAGTAAAACCATTTCTTCCAGTGTAGTTACACGATTTGAAACACCGCCGTTTTCACTTGCCAAATATTCCATAGCAGAAATTTCGCCTTTATATACAGCCGTTGAAGGAAACTCTTGCGTAAAATTCAACAAAAGTTCGTCCACAGCATTTTTACTCAGCTCCAACTCCAACGTCGCAAGCAATTGGTTAAAAGCTTCACTTTGCACTTCTTTTCTATATAAATAACAAACAAAGTGAAAAATTTCGTCGATTAGTCCCATGGCATTTAACTGGCCGGCTTTTATCATTTTAGAGGAATCTAAAAATTTATCCATGGTATCATTTATCTTTTTGGCAAAAATACGAACTGCCTTAAAATTACCTAAAATCACATTACCGGAAGTAGCAAATAATGTTTCATCAAAATTGCACTTGTCACGCATATTTTTTGAAACGTGAAATTCCATTAATGGTTGAGAAAATGTTTTGAAAGAGGGCAATGTGCCACTGAATGCATAAAATTTCATATTTTTATTATACCACAGAAAATATAATTATGATAGAAAAAAACGATGAAAAATTACATCTTTTTATAAGGAAATGATTTTTATGAATAATCTTAAAATATATTTATTTAAGTAATAAAAATTAAATTGACAACTCATGTATTGAATCAAATCTTACATAATATAGAACACATTTGATTTTTTTTTCATCAATTTTAAAAATTTCTTTAATTGCATTTTTATAACAAATTTGTTGAGGAATATATTTTTCATAATTTAATGTAGTGTCGGTTTTATAATCAACTATTACATATGTGCCATTTTCATTTTCATAAACTAAATCAATATTTCCTGTGATAATTGAATCATTTTCAAACATTTTAAAACCGTATTCACTTTTGAATAATTTTCCTTGTTCTTTGCATTTTAAAAATTGCTTCCCAATTTTACTTTCAGAAAACTGTTTTACCACGTCAATACATACGTGTGAAATTTCATTTTGCTCCTTAGCAGAAAGTTTAGTAAATTTTTTTGTACTAATAAATTTAATGACAGATGTATTAATAAAATTTTCAATATTTACGTGAACAAGTGTTCCAAAATCTTTATGTTCAAAAATTTCTTTTTTAAAAATATAATTAATTTTTTCAAATTTATCACCGGCATTTTTTTCAGATTCATGATTATTTAACTCAAGAGAACTTGGAGAAATTTTTTGAAATGTTTTTGACACTTCAGTTTTAACATCTGCATTTTCATAAAAAATTTCCGCACCGTCAATAATTTTTTTTCTTTTTTCTGCCTGTGTTAGATTTTCATCTGAATTACTTTTTTCAATATTTTGATAAACATCAATTTCTTGAAGTTTAATAGACTTATAATCAAACGGTGCATTCTTTTCAAAAACTTTTTTATCATAAGCATAATTTACATCCATTAAGCATTCCGGATAATAATATTGGATAATAGGCTCAAGTATTAAATTTTTTGAAGATGATTTTTCTAAATCTTGCGTTGGATTCCAACTGTTTACAATAAAATATTCTTTAATGGCCCTTGTTATGCCTACATAAATTGCTCTACGAAATTCTGCTTTTGTTTTTTTAGCATTTAATTCTTTATTTAATACATAAAAGAAATTTTCTTCTCCTTTTGTTTTTAAAGACAATCCCGAATGTTCTTCATAATAGCAAGATGAACTTGCATTACGCGGTTTAAGTCCCATACAACGCATAATAAAAACATAATCAAATTCTAAACCTTTACTTTTATGAATTGTCATAACTTGAACAGCATCTCGTTTTTCTTTTGGAAAAGAAATTTCTTTTGTCATTTCTTTTTCCTCAGACGCTAATGTGTCTATAAAAATACCGATATTACTTCCTATTTCATCATTCATTCTTGCAAGCTCAAAAAGCATATCAAACTGTTCTGCATATAAATTTGTTTTTTCATCAAGTAATGTTTCAAAATAATATCCACACTTATACCAAAGAAACGAAACGGTTTCTGTAAGCGGACGTTTTAACGTTAACTCTTTTTCACTGTTAAAAAGTTTTGCACCGTTTTTATATTTTCTAAACTCATCATCGCTAAGTTCGTTTTTAATTTGTTCGTCATATCTTTCAGAAAAAACTTCTATTTCATTTTCATCAATTAACATTATTGCAAGAACTGTTTGTAATGAGCTTTGTGTTAGTCCAACAAAAGGAGAAGATAAAACTACGGCAAAACTTTTTAAGTCCATTGGATAAACACATAGACGCAAAAAATTATAAATATCATTTGTTGGTGCATCTTGAAAAATATCCGTGTTCAAATCTAAGTCATACGGAATTCCAAAACGATTAAGCCAACGCGTTAATTGAATACGGCTTGTTCTATTTAAATCTAAAATGGCAAAATCCGAATACTTTCTTTCATCTTTATTCATTTCTTCATAAATTGTTTTAATTTTTTTTGCAATATAAAAAGCTACTTGATCATCACTGTCAATAAAATTTTTTCTTTCAGGATTATCAAAAGGTAGTTTATTATTTTCATCAATAATTTTTGTATTCACAATACGTACATGAGACTTTACATTTGATTCGGAAAGAATAACACATTCGGTGGGTTTATAACTTGGTTTTTCAATTGGCACTGCATCTTTTGCGTAAGATGCTTCATAAAGCTCATCCGGTTCAATTAAAATATTTGTTTTAAATACTCCATTAAAACCACCGAACAATTTATTAAATGATGACACAAGTTCATTTACAGAACGATAATTGTATGTCATTTGTAAAAAATTATCTTCACCTAAATCTATCTTTAGTTTATTAAAAACCGAAACATCTGCCCCCCTAAATTTATAAATTGATTGTTTTTCATCACCTACAAAAAATAATTTATCTTCTTTAATTTCATCTTTTTTTGGAATTCCGTCAACACAAATATCATCTTTTTCAGAAAGCAAAAATAATAAATCACGATTTTTTCCATTGTTATCCTGAAACTCATCTATCATAATTTTATTAAAAGATTTTTTTTCCTGTTGACGAATATCTTTTTGTTCAATTAATATTTTAAGTGCCATTTCTGAAACATCATTAAACGAAAGATTGCCGGTAATTCTTTTAGTACTGTTAACTTGTTCTAAAAAAATATCAAGAAGCCCGTAAAGCTCTTCAATATATTTATAATTTTCACAATATGAAATAATGCCATTTAATTGAGGTTTAAATACTTCTAAAAAAAATTCAAATACTTTTTTTATTTCATCTATTTTTGAATTTAAATCAACATTAGATTCACATGTCTTTTGATTTTTTCTAAGTTTACTTTTATTACTGTTAATATAATCAATGTGAATAAAAATATTATTTATACATTCTTTTACCTTTTCATAATCATTTTTAGGATTAATATTTATTAATTGTGAAAATTGTTTTTCAATTTGATTTTTCATTTCGGTAAGTTGCTCATTTAAATCTAGGGCAACTTTATAGCTATTCATTTTAGAATCAACTGATGAATAATAAATTTGTAAATTTTCTTTTGCTACATTAATGTAAGACAGTATTTTTTTTTCTTTAAAAAATTCTCTAATTATATTTGTTTGTATCAAAAGCATTTTGGAAAAAAATTCTTTTTCAGATGCAAGACTTGTATTATTGATAATATTTTGTGCAAACACCGTTTTAGAAAAATCTTGTAACTTACCTGCTTCAGAAAAGTATTGAATAGCAACACTATTACGATGTTTGATTACAAATTCAAGTGCTTGTTTTTCAATTTGTTCAGAAAAACTTAAATCACCGGAAACAAAATCTGCTTTTATTCCATATCTGTTTGTGCATTGTTTAAGTATTGAATTACAATACGAATCTAATGTTTGAATATGTACTTGTGAAAATTCATTCAATGCTATTTTTGCTCTTTCTTTTTCTTTCAAAGGAACATTTGTACATTCATAAACAAAAAAATAAAGAGTTTCATAAATACGTTCATACATTTCTGACGCGGCTTTATTAGTAAATGTTAAAGTTAAAATTTCTTTTGCACTAATATTTTCACTCATAACAAGCCATGCAAATCTTGTTGCAAGCGTTTGGGTTTTTCCGGAGCCTGCACCGGCACCAACGACTGTGTTTGATATTCTACAACAAACTTCACTTTGTGCATCATCTAATTTTCTAGATAACTCATATAAATATGGATATTTTTTTTTCACTTTGTTTCTCTCTTTAATTCATTTCCTGCAATTACATATGTGTTACGACAAATAGTTTTAAATGTACATGATATACAATCTTTCACAGTAACATTATTAAAATCTAAAATATTTTTTGTAGTAGGCATAAATTTTTTTTGTGAAAATTCTTCATAAAATTTATTAACATATTTTTTAAATGTATTAATAGTGTCATTAAAATCACTAATTTGAAGATTATTTTTATTTGTATTTATAACATCAAGCGACTCAATATTTTTAATTGAAAAAAATCTTGCTTGTGAAATTAATTTTTCTCTTTCAGTTTCACTTAACAAATAAAAATATGTTACCATTTGAAAATCATTAAGCAAACCAAAATCATTTACTTTTACATCGCTTGCTTTTGGTAGTGTTCTATTTTTGTAATCAATGATTGCTAGTTCATCTTTCTTTTCATTAACTAAAACATTATCAATTTTTCCATACAGAAATATATTTTCATTATTTATTTTTGCATAATAACCTTGTTCAGTGGCATGAACATAATAATTTGCAAAGTTTTTAATTTCCGTTCTTTTTACTAATCTATCTTCAATGCAAAAATAATGTAAAAAATCCATAACATCTTTTGCTATTTTTTCTTTTTGTGAATTTAAAACAATTTGTGTTAAAGGACTTTGCACATAATCATATGTATAATCTTTTAAAGCCAAATCTACAAATGACAAAATTTTTTTATATATTTTTTCTTCATCACCATTTATAAAAACATCTTCATCAGATGTTACAGGCAAAGGAATATTATTTTTCTTATATTCATTCATAAACAACTCAAGAATTTTATGATAGATATTACCCATATCAAATATTCCCATCAAACTTGTGTCTAAAGAATCTTCATATAAACTCAACACATTTGAATAAATCCATTTACGACTACACGGAAAAAAATTTCTCATATCACTTTGTGTAATTACAATTGAATTATCATTATGTGCAATAGACATTTTTTTTAAGCGCTCACCTTGAAGTACATCATTAATTTTTTTTTGCAATGTAGTAGTTATTATACTACTCTCTTGAAAACTAACAGAACTTTTCCAATACTCAAAAGATTTTTTTTGTTGTTCTGTTAGCCTAAGTTTAATTTTATTATTTTTTTTTGTTATATTTTTTCCTAAAACGAACAATAACATTTTTTCATTTATAAAAAAATCTTTTTTATCCAAACATTCAAGAGGTTTTTCATTATCAATATTTTTTAAAAAATTATGTCCAATTGAAAAACCATTAAATGAATCAACAGAAAAACTAAACTGCACATAATCATCTGATGAATTTTTTCCATATAAACTTATAAATGCATTTGTTGCATCTTGTCTTATATCTTCATTTAACAAACCAAGTTGTTCGCGTTTTAAATTATTTAAAAATGTTAAACGCATATTTGACACTGTTAGGTTTTTTTGAGACGCATCAATTACAAACTGATATTTAAAATTTGATACTGCAGAAAGTTTATATGGAAAAACTGAAACACCATTTATTTCTTGTTGTGTTGTATATCTTTTATTTTTAATTTCATTAAGAAAAAAATCATAATGTGAATTAACTTTTAATCCAAGAGGAATAATATATTCATTTTCAAGCTCAATCAAATCTCCAAGTAAATCAATACAACGACTGAGAATATTATCTGAATATTGATCAAAACCATCTTCAATTAAAAAAATGTTTTTAAAACTAAACCATGCTTTATTAATTTGTTCAAATGTTTTTGAATTATAAATTTTTTTCACCGTGTTTTTTAATATCATATAATATTTTTTACAATTACCAAAACTATTATCTTCCTGCACAATTGTAATATTAAAATTATCTAATGCTTTTTCCCAAATATCATTGTCATCATAATTACATAGACAATGTAAACGATTTCCTTCACGAACTATTGCTTCATTATATTGCGGAAATTTCCACGGAATGCAACTGTCTAACAAAAGTGCACGTACTGCATCAAATGAAAAATTACTTTGAATAAAATCTTTGAACTCTAAAAAAATTCTTCCGCTAGAATTTTGTGTCAGTGAATTTCCTGTACGCATCACAATAGGTACACAATATTTTTCAGCTTCACGTTTTATATATGAAGAATATATTTCTATATTCGGTATGTTTAAAGCTATATCTGTGTACTCACATTTTTTTTCGTCTACAAGTGATCGAATTTTTAACAATATTCTTCTAAGCTCACAGCGAGCATCTTTAAATTTATAAATATCATGTCTGTGTTCTTTATTTTTTTTCGGTAATACAATAATTGAAATGTTTCTTTTGTTTTCAAACATTTTCTCATAGTCTAAAAAATCTTCAATAACTTCAGGATAGAAAATAAAAAAATCTTTTTCATTATCAATAAAATCTTTTTTTTGCCAAGACGGTTCAAATAAATTATTATCATCTAAAAATTTTTTATATTCTTTAAATAAAATTAGATAATCTAAATTTTCTTCATCATTATCTACAATATTATTTTTTTCAATCCATTGTGAATATTTTTCATGCCATAAATTTAATGACGAAAGAATTTTTGAAAGCCATTCTATAAAAATTGAAACATCATTTGAAAATTCAGGCGGAACAATTTTTTTAAAAATCGGATTTTTATTTTTTACTGAATCTACATTTTTTTCAAGCAAATCTTCTATAAAAAGTTTTTTTAATAACGTTGGTACTTGTTTTTTATTTTCATCTCTATCTGTAATAAATTTAATTTTAAATTTATCCCATGCTGTAAATCGTTCAAGAGGAACAGCCTTAACTCCGGAAACTTGTGAATTTAAAATTATCCATTCAATCCACGACTCACAATCTACACCTGTTGGAAAAACAAATACGGCATTATGATTTTTTATGTTTTCTATTAATATATTTTTTATGTTTTTTGGATCTAATTCAATACGATTCATCTTTATAATATAAACCTTGTAAATCAATTATCTTCTATAATAAATAGTTTGAAATTATTATAACACGCTCTTCAAAATATTTCCACAATATTATATTCTATGTATATGGACTATAATAAATCTATGGAAGAAATAATTTTCTCTCTTATATCTTTAGAAGATAAACCCAAATTACTGTTACATATTTGTTGCGGTCCTTGCTCTTCTGCAGTTATTGAGCGTCTTGCCGATTTTTTTAATATCACTCTTTTTTACTACAATCCGAATATCTATCCTGAAAAAGAATATATCCGGCGTCGTGATGAACTCTTTACTTTTACAAAGAAATTTCCAAAGGCAAATAATATCCATATTATAGAAGAAAACTATTCACCGGATGATTTTTATACAGCCTTACAACTTAAAGATAATCCCGAACTTGCTACAGAAAAAGAAATGGGAGAACGATGCAAACGTTGTTATGAATTACGTTTAAAAAAAACATTTGAATATGCTGAAAAAAACTGTTATGATTATGTAACAACATCTTTATCAATAAGTCCATATAAAGATGCAATAAAAATTAATCATATTGGCAGTGAGCTTGAAAAAAAACATACTGTTAAATTTTTATATAGTGATTTTAAAAAGAAAAACGGTTTTTTGCGTTCACTGGAATTTTCAAAAGAATATAATATGTACCGACAGGATTATTGTGGATGCATTTATAGCTTAAATAATATAAGTAAAAGGGAAAAAAATGAGCGAAACAAAAAGCATTAACACCTTTCTAAAACCGTTTGCAATTCATGACAAAGCCGAACGCGTTCGTGATGTTTTACGATACATTCGTCGATTTAAAAATGCAATAGTTGTTTTACATATTGATGATGCAATTATAGACTCACCGAATTTTACCGGTCACATTCGCGACATCTGCATGATTCACGAAGCGGGCTTACGTGTACTCATTGTTCCCGGTGCAAAAAATAGAATAGATGAAGTTCTAAGCGAGTCAAAAATTTCTTGGACGCTTTCAAACGGATTACGTATTACCGAAGAAAATGCAATGCCTCTTATTAAAATGGCCGCTTTCGATGTCGCTAACAAAGTTATGACAAGTCTTGCCGGAGAAAAATATTCAGCAGTGATTGGAAACTGGGTTCGTTCTCGTGGTTACGGAATTCGTGAAGGCGTTGATTATGTTACGTGTGGTGAAATAGACAAAATTCAAATTGACGCAATTCAAACGGTTTTACAAAATGGTTTCATTCCCATTTTTCCTTGCATTGGTTGGAACGCAAATGGCAAACCATATAATATTTCTTCAACACAACTTGCAACTGAAATTGCAAAACGTCTCAAAGCTGAAAAATTATTTTTTCTTACTGCAAACACATCTATCAATGCTGAAGACTATATTATTCCTTTAGAAATTATTTTATCGGATGAAGGTTGCGTTCCGGCAATGAATCTTGAAGAACTTGAAATTTTTCTAAAAGTAAACTCCGCCACTCAAAACATTAATACAATTTTGCTTTTGAAATTAGCTAAAAATGCAATTCATGAAGGCGTTTCTCGTGTCCATATTTTAAATGGCACATTAGACGGTACCATTCCATGTGAAATTTTCAGCGACCTTGGAAGTGGTACAATGATTTATCAAAATAATTACTGTGGCATTCGACCAATGACGCGTGATGACATTCCTGCTGTTCTCACATTAATTTCGCCATTTGTACAAGAAGGCATTTTACTTCCTCGTACCGAACAAGAACTAACGGAAACATTTACAGACTATATAGTTTATGAACTTGACGGTAGTATTCGTGCATGCAGTGCATTACATCAATACAATGATGAACATGGCAAACAAGCTGAAATAGCAGCAGTTGCCGTAGAAAAAAATTGTTCACAAATCGGAATAGGTCCTAAACTTGTACAATTTTTAATAGACAAAGCAAAACAAAACGGCAACCAAAGCGTTTTTGTTATGACTACTCAGTCTGCCGACTGGTTCGAACAACAAGGATTTACTCTTGATGACATTTCCTCTATGAGCGAAAAAAGAAAAGCCAAATGGTCTGCTGAACGCGGCTCAAAATTACTTAGAATTAAATTTTAAATAATTTTTATCCAATTGCTCGGCTCGTTAACTTCAAATGATAATTCTTTTTTTAAGACAGGATGTTCGAACCTCTGCGTCTTTGCATGCAAAGCCAAACGATTAAACGGATCTGTCTTAGCTCGATAATTTTCATCTCCCGCTAAAGGATAACCACAATAGCTCAAATGTGCTCGAATTTGATTTTTTTTCCCTGTGTCCAACTCAAGCTCAAACATCGTATATTTTTTTCCACGACTCACAACCTTGTATTTTGTGCGTGCTGGCTCCGTAATAATTTTTTTCCCTTGCTTATCAAATTTATTTACCGGCACATAACTTTGATGATATTTATTTTGTGCAAGCGGTGCATTTATTATTCCTGAATCTTCCAAAAGCTTTATACTTCCTTGAGGATTTTCCGCCACTGCAATATATTTTCTACTCGTTACCATTTTATGCCACGTTTTAAAAATTATTTGAGCCATTTCTTTAGTCAAGGCAAACATCATCACGCCGGATGTATCTTTATCCAACCGATGCACAGCAAACGGTTTGTAGTTATATTTAAAACTTCCTTCTTTACGCAATATATTTTCTAAAATACTCAAAGCCGTTTTTCCCTTAAATCCTGAAAAAGGAACAGAAAGCAAACCTGACGGCTTTGAAATAACAGCTATGTATTCATCTTTATAAATAAGTTCAATTGAATTTTTTTTCATGATTTTTATTTTAGCACTAAATAGTAAAAAATCATATACAAAAAAAAATTGCAGCGAAGGCTTCTGCAAATATTGCAAAAATCTTCGCCGCAAAATTATGCACTATTTCTTTTTTGCATTAATAGCAATTTGTTTTGGTGCACGTTCTAAAATCCTCGGAACATTAATTGTAAGCAAACCGTCTTTGAAATCTGCCGAAATATTTTCACCATCTATGTCATTTGGCATAGTAAAACTTCGTGAAAATCTGCGTTCACGTCTTTCTCTAATTAGATAAGCATTTTCAGTTTCAGCATCCTTATCCTTTGTTTCTTCGCATTTTTCATATTTTGACTCAATTGTCAAAACTTTGTCATTCAAACTGATGTTTACATTTTCCTCTGAAAATCCCGGAAGTTCCATTTCCAAAATGTAGTTTTTTTCATCTTCAATCACGTCTGTACGTGGCATTGCAAGTGACATTGGTGAACGACGTTGTGAAACATCAAAGCCCGGAAAATTACTACCAAAAACATCAAAAATATCTGATGCAAACCGTGGATTAAAAAGTGATAAAGTTTTCATAATTAAACCTCCAAAAATATTGTTCTTAAATAAGTAAGTTTCCCTTACACTTACTAAAGATGCAAGAACCGTGCCAACTTTTTTTTGGTACAATTATTAAACTTTTTTCTGTTTTTCCACATTTTTGCTCTAAAAATCGCTTTTTTTCATAAATTTTAGCAAATAAAATTCATAATATACCTAAATTTCTCAAATTTTGTTTCTTTTCCTTCAATCCAAACAAACAACTGTATCAAAACGATACAATTTTTGGTTTTTATGAAATTTTTTTGCCTAAATAAGACACATTTTATTTTTTTTATCTAATTTTTGCACCCATTCTCGTCATTTTTTCAAAAAAATCAGGAAAAGAAACATTACTACATTCTGCATCACGCACTTCAACAGTAGAATTAACACGCGACCAACCAAAGCATGCAAGACTCATTGCAACACGATGGTCATCAAAACTTTCCACAGTAACATTTTTTTCAAAATTACCATCAAGTCCTTTTCCTACAATACGCAAAAAATCTTCCCCTTCTTCAATATTAACACCTAATTTTTTCAATTCGCTCGTCATCACTTTTAATCTGTCAGTTTCTTTTTTACGACAAACGCCCAAATCCTCCAATACCACAGTTCCGTCAACAAAGGCAGCTAAAACAGAAAGTGCACACACAGCATCAGGCCAGCCGGATAAATTTATAAATAACTCCCCATTTTTTTCATAGAAGCTACAGGAACCTCTTTTTTCAATACGTTCATTTCTTGCTTTTTCAATATCTTTTGGTAATACACACATTTTTTGCACTTTTCTACCATATATATGTAAATTACCCAAAGCTGCATTCTTGTCTGTTTCCCATATTTCTAAAGGAACACCCAACGCCTTCAACACATCCACAATTTCATCATCGCCTTGACTTCCCGACAAATCCACGCCTTCAACAACTATATCACTGCCGGAAAGAACCGCCGCAATAGCCGGAAACGCCACTCCCTCCCAATCGGAAGGAATAGTTCTGTCAAACGCTACAATCTTATGCTTTCCAGTTGCAACAATTTGACTAAAATCATCTGAAATATGAACCTTATGCCCTACGCTTTCAAGCCATTGTTGAGTCATAGTTAAATACGGCGTTTCTTTCGGCTCGATTAAATTAATGTCTATTTCCCCTTCAACCAGACAAGAAGCCATCATCAGCCCTGAAATATATTGAGAAAGAGTACCATCGGTTACAACTTTTCCGGCTCGTAACGGACCTGTTACGGAAAAAGGCGGAGAATCCACACCGGAATACAAAACGGAGGCTTCACAACCAAGTTGTCTAAGTGCATCCAAAAGATGATTTACCGGACGTTTACAAATACTTTCGTCGCCGGTAAAAGTACTCGTGCCTGCAAAAGTTGCAGCAACAGGTGTAAAAAAATACAAAACAGAACCTGAGTTCCCCACATCTATCGTTTCATTAGGCAAATGTGCATTTTCGCCCACTCCTTCAACAAACCACACAGACGCCGGCTTACCAAGCGGATAGCCTTTTTTGTCCACCTCACAACCAATATCCACTTTTGCACCAAACGCTTTAATAGCATGTGCCGCCGAAAAACCATCAGCAGAAGGCAGAGGATTGTTAATTTTACATTTGCCATCGCTTAAAGCTGCCAACAGTAGTGCACGAATCGTATGGCTTTTTGAACCCGGCACAACGATACGCCCCGAAAGTTCGGATTTTTTACAAACTACATTCATATTATTATCCAAATTAAAAAACGCCTTTTTCTAAAAGCAAATTCATCATTGTAGAAAGCAATTCAAGAGGAATGTCCTGTGCCTCATATTTTATTGCATTGCAAACTTCCTTCCAGTCTTCTTGAGGAACTGCCTCTGCATAATCATCTTGACCATCAAAAAAAGATAAAACACCTGCAAGCCAGTCCACGTGCGAATCTGTCGGTTCATTTTGCTTTTCATTCGAAGTCATTATATATTTTTCAAACCAAAAATCCGCCAAATCCAGTGCCACATTTTTCATATCCGCACTTTCTTTAACAAATAAATCCGCTACAGCACGGCTCGAGCGCATACCATCGTAATTCCCGCCGTGATTACTGCGGTCATATTTTACAATCCGCTGAACATCAGCATAAAATTTTCGTATATCATTCATACATACATCTTACTTATATTTACTCAAAATATTCAATATATTAAACATAAATATATTAATCTCAAAAAAAAAGGTGCACACAGACAAGTTTCGATTTCCCGTGTACACCAATTTCCTAAAAACAAAAAAGAGCAAATGTTACAATTAGCCGACAATCGCTTTCATAGAAGTCATAAATTTACGTAATTTTTGACCTACAACCTCAATCGGATGATTTCTAATTTCAGCATTTACAGAAACAAGTTCTGCATTAGAAACACTATTGTTTTTAATATTAAGCCCCTTACCTATTATATCCGTATCCACATTTTTCATAAAATCTGCAAGCAAAGGACGACAATCATTATCGAACAAATAACAACCATACTCAGCAGTATCGGAAATAACCTTATTCATCTCATAGAGTTTTTTACGACTAATAAGATTAGCAATAAGCGGAAGCTCATGTAAAGATTCATAGTATGCACTTTCCGCCTTAATACCCGCATCAACCATAGTTTCAAACGCAAGCTCAACACCGGCTTTAACCATGGCCACCATGAGAATACCATGATCAAAATATTCTTGCTCACTAATATCCATCGAACCGGCAGGAGTTTGTTCAAAAGCGGTTTTACCCGTTGCCTCTCGCCAAGTAAGCAAGTTTTTATCATCATTAGCCCAGTCTTCCATCATAACCTTACTAAAATGACCGGAAATAATATCGTCTTGATGCTTTTGATACAACTTTGACATTATAGACTTTAACTCTTTTGATAAAGCATTTGCCTTAATTTTTGCAGGATTGGAAAGCCTGTCCATCATGAGCGTAATACCGCCCCACTTTAGTGCCTCCGTAATAGTTTCCCAACCATACTGAATTAATTTAGACGCATAACCTTTATCAATTCCCTTTTCAACCATTTTATCAAAACACAAAAGAGAACCGGTTTGAAGCATACCACACAAAATAGTTTGCTCACCCATAAGATCAGACTTTACTTCAGCTACAAAACTAGACTCTAAAACACCGGCACGGCTACCACCACAACCGACAGCAAGAGCCTTAGCAATATCCCAGCCTTTACCTTCAGGATCATTTTCAGGATGCACAGCAATAAGAGTAGGCACACCAAAACCACGCACATATTCCGTTCGAACCTCAGAACCGGGACCCTTTGGTGCCATCATCACAACAGTAATATCCTTACGAACTTGCATTCCTTCTTCTACAATATTAAAACCGTGACTGTACCAAAGAGCAGAACCCTTTTTCATCAAAGGCATAATTTTAGACATAACATCGGAATGCTGCTTATCAGGTGTCAAATTCCCTACTAAATCTGCAGAAGGAATCAACTCCTCATAAACACCCACCTTAAAACCGTTTTCTATAGCATTTTTCCAGCTTTGCCTCTTAGAATCAATAGCCTCTTTTCTTAATGCATAACTAACATCAAGCCCTGAATCTCTCAAATTCATACCTTGATGCAAACCTTGAGCTCCACATCCAACAATAACAATTTTTTTACCCACAAGCGCTTTAATGCCATCTGCAAATTCTTCGCGCTCCATAAAACGACAATGCCCAAGTTGAAGTAATGCCTCCCGCCACGGAATGGCATTAAAATAATTTTTTTTATCCATGTAATCCCCCATGAATTTCATAAAATTGCTCATTTACAAAAGATAATTTATACTACACTTTTTTCAATATTTTGTAAACCCTGCAGTATAATTAAAGATACGGTCGTTCCCCCGCGCTCCGCTTGGGTCGGGCTTTTCACGGTTACGCTATCGCTTCATTCCTTCGCTACGCTCGGAATGCCTTCGGCACCGTTCCAATCCCTAACGAATTTTTATTTAGATTTAAATCATTTCTTTTATTAAATTTACTATTTTATTATTTGAAAACTGTGTTATAAATTCAACATTTACTTTACCTTCAAAAAACTTTTCTGCATGTTTAATTTTGAATTTTTCTTCATCAACACCTATTAAGCTTTGCAATTCATCTGCTCTTAACAGAGTAGTTACAGGATCGCTTGCTAAAAGTCTTGCATAACTTTTACCTAGCCATTCTAATCCATAAATTTCTGTAGAAAAATTAACATCTTTTTCATTTAAATAGCTTTTAAATTTTTCAAAATTAAATTTTCCGTTTTTATTAAAATACTGTGGGAAATATTTTTTTAAATTTTCAAATCTTTATTTGGTACTTTTATATTTTTTGTTATTTTTTGTTTTATATTCATTTCTTATCCTTTTTTTTAACCCTCTTTTCTCTGTACCTTCTTTACATTTGACTTACATTTTAAAACAATTTTTACTAAACCGTCAAGCAAATTTTATTTTGACATTATTAGCGAAAAGAGACAAAAATTCCTATCATTTCATTAAAAAATCATATTTAAAAATAATTTCTATATTATGTAATATAATTTTATAAATATGAAATAGATAAAATCATTTCTTAGATTAAAATTAATGGATAACTATAAAGATTTTTTTAGATTAGTGTTGTTTTTTTAGATTAGTTAAATTACAAAAAGTAAACATAAAATATCTATGAAGTTTTAAAAATTATATAAATTATCTATTTTTAAAACCTCATATCTTATGTTGCAATAAATACATTTATATTTTATTTTAAAGCATCTTCTATTGCTTGTGTCATTTGTGCATTAGTCATCATTCCCACGTGTCCATAAACCATAGAACCGTCAGTTGCCACAATAAAAGTTGTTGGAATACCGGAAATTTGATACATACGACCAACAGAACTGCTTGAATCCATAGCAACAGGAATTTTATATTTATGTTTATTCATGAAAGATTCTATTGTGTTTTTATTTTCGCCCGAATTTACCGCAATAAAGTTCATTCTATCTTTATATTTTGCATACATTTCTTCAAGATCGGGAAATTCCCTAACACAAGGCGGACACCACGTTGCCCAATAATTCACTAAAATAGGTTTATCCAAGTTTTCAAACAATCGGAACATCTTACCGTCTGTCATTTCAAGCGAAAAATCAATAGCTTGAGGTCCCTTGCTTTCGGTTGCTTTTACCGGAGCTTCGCTCGACACTTCTTGCACTGATTTTTTTTCATCCTTAACTTCTTTATTAGCTTTTGCACAACTTACAAAATTAAATCCAAAAATGATAATCACTAACAAAACAGAGCGTTTAAAAAATAAATTAATTTTCATATATACCTACCTTAAAAGTAACATTCCTTTTAAATATAATAAATTTTTTATCAAACGGACACAGATTTTTATTATTCTTTTATAATCATTTATTCTTTTTCCATGGTTTATTTAAACTGATTGCATTTTCAGGACAAACATCTATGCACTCGCCACAACGAATACATTCACGATCATTTACTTCTTTGACATCCATTTTGCAATAACGCGTACATTTTTTACACTGCGTACATTTTGACGCGTCTACATAAATACCAAATAATGCATACTTATTAAAAAAAGAATAAATGGCACCAAGCGGACAAATGAATCTGCAAAAAGGCCTATATATAAAAACAGAAGATAAAACAAATATTACAAGCAACGTCACTTTCCAAGAAAAAAGAAAACCTATTGCACTTTGCAAATTTTCATTTGCTATCACAAGAGGAATCCCCGCACCCAAAGTACCCGCCGGACAAATTAATTTACAAAAGAACGGACTACCTATACCCGTCGTCAAATAAACTACATACGGAAGAAGAATTACAAAAACCATAAGTATTATATATTTTGCCACAGAAAGATGTCGCGTTACTTTGGACTTACCTACTTTTTTTGTAGGTATTTTATATAGCAAATCTTGCACCAAACCAAACGGACAAAGAAAAGAACAAACAGAGCGTCCTATAAATGCACCAATCGTTACAATAATACCAATGATATAAAGCGGAGCTTTCCCTTGCGGGCTGGCCAAATTAGACTGCAAACTTCCTAGCGGACAAGCACCTGCCGCTGCAGGACATGAATAACAATTAAGGCCAGGCACACAAATGCCCTTGCTTTTTCCTTGATGAATTGTTCCTTTAAAAAAATTTTGCACAAACGGATTATGTGCAAAAAAAGCAACAACCTGAACATATATTCGCTTAAAAAATTTTTGTTTCATCTGTCTTATCCTATCCCTATGCATTCTAGACAAATGAACGTTGCTTTTCGTAGCACAGCCTCAAATCCGCTATCTGTTAATCCTAAATATATTAACAGAAATCCTAAAACTAAAACCACTGTCAAAACAATCTTTTTATAACGCGGTTCTTCATGCATTTTTATTTTTCTCTTTTTCATAGTTTCTTACCGTCTCTTCCTTTTATAAAGGATCTTCTATCTGACAAAATATTATAACATTAATTATTATAAAAAGACACCATAAAAAAATGATGTTTTATTTAATGTAATAATTTTGATCTTTTTACATAAATATTAAAATTTCTTCTTTTTGATATTTTTATGATAACACAAAATATTAACAAAAAAATACGTTTATTCCTTGACTTTTACAGAAAGTAAAAGTAGAATATAACTATGAATTTGCGAACAGTATTAACACCAGAAGTGGTAAACCTTCATTTGAAAGGAACAACAAAAGAAGAAATTATCGATGAGATGTTAGAAATTCTCATCTCTGCTGGCAAGGTTACAGATAAAGAAGCGGCACGTGAATGTATTTTGGATCGTGAACGAAAAATGTCCACCGGAATGAAACATGGTATTGCTATTCCTCATGGAAAAACTGATACTGTAACAGAGTTAGTTGCATGTCTTGGAATTTCAGATTCCCCTGTAGATTTTGACTCTTTGGATCAAGAGCCTTGTAGAATTTTCATTATGACACTTTCTCCGGTAAACAAAACCGGCCCTCACTTACAATTTTTAGCAGAAGTGAGCTTACTTTTCAAAAGTGCAGAAAAACGCCAAGAAATTCTTAATATCAAAGATAAATCCGAAGTAATTAGAATTTTAACTGAATAATCAAGACAATTGAAACAAGAACCTTTTTTTATACGCGACGGAAACTCAATCCTTGACAGAAATGGTAGGATTGTAAGTTTTCGTTTTGTTGCTAATCCAAATGAAGCTAAACCTCAAGAATGTGTTTTTTTCCCAATTAAATGGTCAGATATAGAATTTGAAGAATCATCTTTCAATGAAGAACTTTTAGCAAATTTACGCACCACATTTAAATCCTTTGAAGAAAAAGGCGTTTGGCTCATTTTACAACCCCTTTGGCAAGAACCTCTGTGGGCACAAAAAGAAACTTTTTCACTCATTGATAAAATGACACATTTTATTGAATGCACCAAACACCTAACTCGACGTGTAAAAGATTGTAAAAGTATTATTGGAATTGAAGCCCCTGCAGAAGTTTCTACAGAGGCTTTTCAAAGTGATTTTTTTACAGGCATTTCTAAAAAACACAGCCACTATTTATTTTTTGCTAAAGAAGTCAAAACTGAAAACTTTTTACCTCTTTCAGTTTTAAAAAACTAATCTTGCACTTTTGCCAAATATGTTACAGGATTTGGCGAATAATATTGACAAACTTGTGTTCTAAAAAGTTCTTCCAATCCATCACGATAATTCATAATTATTGAAACATAATTAAGAGTGCGTTGTGGTGTACCATTTTGGCGAACCTTTGTTGCACCTGCATTATACATTGCCAAACCGGCAATTTCATTACCGGCCATATCAATACAAAAACGTAAATGAGCCATTCCATGCTTTGCACTAATATAAGGATTAAAAAACTCTTCTTCTTCTAATGCGGGAAAAGAACGATTATTTAACTGAAATAAACCTCTGTCAACAGAATGATTTGTATTTTTATTCACTGCATTTACATTATACCTACTTTCTGCATATGCTAATGAAAATGCCAATGAAAGCGGTATACTGTTTTTATCTGCATATTCTAAAATCGCTAAAACTACATCAGTATTTCCAACTATGTTTGAATAAAAACATACAACGGCAGAACGTGAATTCAAAGAACGATAAAGTTCCAATCCATTGTCTTTTTTTTCTGAAAAAGAAACAACAGCATTGTGATATGCTTCAGGTTTAATTAGTTCATTTGTAATTGCAATTAATTCGTGTTCATCGGATGCTTCATTAGTAATGGTATTTGGCAAAAAAACTGAAATCAGAACGCATAGAACAAGAAAAAAAGCAGATACTGCCAGCGTCCCGTAAAACACTTGTTTCATCTTTCTAAAACCTCCAAATAAATTAAAAAGCCTAATTATTTTTTTATCCTATCACAATCAAAAAATGAAATCAATACCCTTTACTGCAAACAGTGTCATATTTTGCAATCATTACATAAATTCCAAATATATATCATATCTTACAATTTTTGTTTTATGTTGTCTATTTATGCGTAATTTGATATACTTTCACTATGGTAGTTTCATCAATTGATTTAAAAGATGGTAAAGTTGTTCAACTAAAGAACGGCAAAGATTTAGTTTTACAGCGTGATGACGCTGATTCTCTCATAAATGAATTTAATAAATTCGGCGAAGTTGCAATTATCGATTTAGATGCCGCTATGGGAAATTTTCTTCCGGAAGGCTCACTAAAAAATCTTGAAGGCAAACCCATAAAAGATGCTACTGCAAATACAGAATTACTAAGAAGCTTATTACGCAAAGGAAATGTACGTGTTGGTGGTGGCATTCGTGACGCAAAAAAAGCAAAAGAACTAATTTCTCTCGGTGCAGAAAAAGTAATCATAGGTTCGGCAGCTTGGGCAAATGCAGATGACAGAGCTAAAGGTAAAATATTAAATACAGATTTTTTAGATGAGCTTACAAATGCAATCGGCAAACAACGCATAATTATTAGTGTAGATGCAATCAATGGCAAAATTGCCATCAAAGGCTGGAAAAAAACGAACGGCATTGATTTAATTGACGGTGCAAAAGCGGCTGAAAAATATGCATCCGAACTTCTTTTCACTTGTGTTGAAAAAGAAGGTTGCATGGAAGGCACAAATATGGATTATTCCAAACAACTACGTGAAGCAGTAAACTGTCGGGTTGTTGTTGCCGGCGGAGTTTCTTCCATTGAAGAAATTGTTACTCTTGAAAAAATGGGTTGTGATGTTCAGTTAGGAATGGCTTTGTACAAAGGTGTTATCTCCTTAAAAGATGCCTTCATTAGTTGTCTTAACTGGGAAAAAGCCTCTAAAAACTCAAACGGTCTCATTCCGGTAATTGCACAAAGCACTGCAGGCGAAGTTTTAATGATGGGTTTCGCCAACAAAAAAGCATTTGAAAAATCTTTTAGTACAGGCAAACTCACTTTTTTTAGCCGGACACAAAATTCCCTTTGGACAAAAGGCGAAACTTCAGGCAATTATTTAGCAATACAAAAACTTCGTGCCGACTGCGACCGCGATACGGTTTTGGCAACAGTTATTCCTCAAGGAGGAACTTGCCATACAGGTAGTTTTACTTGCTTTACTTCCGAGCCGGATGCCGTTTCAAACATGGACAGGCTTTATTCCATTATTGCCGACCGTTTTGCAAATCCAAAGCAAGGCTCATATACAGCAACCTTAACAGACGAACGAGTACGCGACAAACTGGAAGAAGAAGCGGAAGAACTTTGTGAAGCAGAAAGTCATGATGAAATAATTTGGGAATGTGCCGACTTAATGTATTTTTTAAACGTACTCATGTTCAAAGAAAATGTAACATGGAAAGAAGTTTTTGATGAACTTGATCGAAGGCACAAAAAATAATTTTTAATAAATTTTTTTTAGGATTTACATATGATTAGAATTATAAAACATAATGAAATTCCGTCCTCTTTTTTTGAAACACGCTCATTAGGTGATGATATTCATGAAATTGTTAATAATATTTTACAAAATGTAAAATCCAACGGAGACAGTGCAATTCGCGAATATGCTACAAAGTTTGACAGAGCAAATCCTCAAAAGCTTGAAATTCCGCATGACTATTTAAAACTATGTGCAGATAAACTTAAAGAAAGAAAACCTGATTTATATGACGCTTTAACATATTCTTTTACATTAGCAAAAAATTTTGCACAAAAACAAAAAGAATGTTTTACAGATTTTGAAACGGAACTTGTTCCGGGTGTTATTACAGGACAAAAAAACATACCTGTTGAAAGAGCCGGCCTTTATATTCCTGCCGGAAAATTCCCACTAATGTCATCTGTAATAATGTGTGCAGCTCCTGCAACGGTGGCACCTTGCAAAGAAATTATTTTATGCACACCTCCACGCTTACATCCTAGTGCAAAAGGGAATCCTAATTCACCTCATGCAACAAAACCTTGGGCTGACTCAGGTATTTTAGCTGCAGCTTATATTTGCGGAGTGCATAAAGTTTTTGCTTGCGGAGGTGCACAAGCAATTGCCGCCATGACATACGGCACCCAAACCGTACCAAAATGTGATGTTATCGTGGGTCCCGGAAACAAATTCGTTGCTGAAGCGAAAAAAATAATTTTTGGTACGGTTGGAATCGATATGATTGCCGGCCCCACAGAAGTGTTAATTATTGCAAATGACAGTGCAAATCCTGAATGGGTTGCAGCTGATATGCTTGCACAAGCAGAGCATGACACTGACGCTCAAAGTGTTTTAGTAACTACATCAAGTTTTCTTGCTCAAAAAGTTGCCGAAGAAATTCAAAAACAATTAAGCCATTTGCCAACAGCTGCAACTGCCAAAGCAAGCATCGAAAAAAACGGTCTAATAATTTTATGTGAAAACTTAGCACAAGCTGCAGAAATAGCAAACAAAAAAGCACCTGAACATTTGGAGCTTGCTATGGATAACAATGACCAACGCAAAG
>JAAYNH010000112.1 GCA_012520945.1 Treponema sp.
CTCTATCTTTTATAGTGATTTTTATATAATCTGTTTCTTTTCTATTGGTCTAGGTTCAATGAATACAAATATAACATTTTTTTTAATCCGCTCCTATCGTTTTCGAAAAAACAAACAAAAAAGAAACCCGCTTATTTTTTTTCTAAAAAAACTGCCGCAGCCTGTTCGGTTGCGGCAGCTGCTTGACCATTCTTAATCAATGGTATATGAGAATTCCGTCAATACGGGATAATGGTCTGAAATATAGCTTACTCCGTAATTCCGTTTGTCAACCGAATAAACAAGAGCCTTTAAGGGGCCGCAGAAGAAGATATGGTCGATAATGCTGCTTCCGTTCGACCAACCGTTGAAGGTGCCTGTAGTCCTAAAACTGGATTTCAAAGCATCTGTCCTTGCATATCCGAGATTATTATTGATAAGTATTTGCAATTCATCGCTTGACGATGATGTATTGAAGTCTCCGACAAGGAATACAGGGTCGGTGCAACCGATTCCTATGGAACCGCCGATAATCTGAGGAATAAGGGAAAGATGAAGATTGCTCTGCATTGCTCTTATCTCCCTTGACCTGGCTATATCTATCGTAGAACTATTGTTGTTTTGATAATGAGTATTGAAGAACCACACCGGCATTCCCTGTTTTTCATTGTCTATCAACTTAACCCAGGAGGTGGTCCATTCGTGCGTGGTGTGCCAGGAGCCATAATCGTTCGCCTTGTTCTTTAGAGAGACTTGGTCGGGATTATCACTGTGCCAAAATGTTTTTTTCTCTTGCAGAGAAAAGCGTTCTTTGCGATATAAAAGGGTTGTGGAAGACTCGATTACATTCGTTTCGAGAATATTTTTTCCAGTCCCGCGGCCGATTCCGTAAAGAGCGTATTCATCTTTTACTTTAGAGAAGATATATTCCGCCTGACTCCTCTCAACTTCCTGCAGTCCGATTATATCCGGCTTGCGGGTAAGAATGAACTTGCACACAGCATCCTTGCGTAAATCCCAGGTATAGGTGTCTTTGGGTTCGGGATAGCGGATATTGAAAGTGCAGATGAGAAGGTCGGTCTCCTCCTTGTCGTTGTTTGCCGGACCATCATCCCCCCCATTCTTGTTGCATGAGCAACCAGCAAGAATGAGGGCGATGACTGTCAGGCAGTATAAGCTTAAACGCTTAATTAACAACATAATATACCTTATGCTTTGTAGCATCGTAATTGGCGCTGAACCACATTAGGGGAGCGGCATTGGCGGATGTCAACTGTACACCATTGACCTTGCCGGAAACCTGAATGGGAGTGGAAGGAGTGCCTATGGTTATTTCACCCTCTGGAGGACCGTCAAAATATCCGACAATCATACCCGGTGCAGTATCGGCATGCTCCACATAACTGAGTTCTCCTGAAACGCTGTTGCCCTCGGTAACCCCATCGCTGGGACGATTCGAATAGCGTCCCATGAAGCAGGAAATCTTGTGATAAGCAGTGGAGGACACCTTTGCCGATGAAGAGCAATTCTTTACCGTCTGGCCATATCCTAAATATCTGCCCATCAGTCCTCCCAAATCCGAAGCAGTATGGCCGCCGGTTGCGGTCAAATCTCCGGTGTTGTGGCAATCTTCCATACTGCCGGACCAGGCTGCCACACCGCCTGCAATGAATCTTGAGGTTCCTTCTATGGTAATGGTTCCGCTGTTGCTGCAAGATTTGAGCAGAGATTCGCATTTTGAATCCGTTCCGTTAGGCCACCCTACCACTCCGCCAAGCCAGTTTTGGCTCTTGGATGTATTTGACTTGTTGTAAATGTTACCGGTATTTACGCACGACTCCACTAAACCTCCTCTGTTCTTACTGTATTGATCAGCAACAGGATTGTTGAATTGTGCAAGAACACCGCCTATGCAATGCTGATGGTTTGTACCGGCAAAATTAGAGCCGTCGCTGGTTACGGAATAGATTTCAAGATCTCCTGAATTGGTGCAACCGGTAACAGTACCGTAATAATTGCCTATAGTGCCGGCGGTTGAGAAGCGGGCGGGAGACTTGTCCATATTTTCGACACAACTCTCGGTCCAGGTGATTTTTCCGGAATTGGAACAGTTGGTTGCAGTTCCTTTTACATAAGAGGCAACACCGGCAAGAGATGAGCCGACTTTATTTGTATAAATCTCACCTGTTTCTTTATTGGTGGGATCCGAAGGAAGCCTGGCCGGGCAACCGCGAGAAGTATGCCAACCACCGGAAAGACTTATGTTGCCGTGGTTCTCGCAATTCTCAAGATTGCCTGCAGTAAGAGCTATCACGCCGGCGATGCCTTGGGTGGTGAAGCCGTCATTGTTCGTTAAAACAAAGGAAACATTGCCGTAGTTCTTGCAGCCGCTGATGGTGTGTTCTTCCAATACAGACATACCTATGAGACCGGCAATCAGATTGCTCTCACTGGAAGCATCAGCAACAGTGCGGGTAACCGTGGCCTTGTTGGTGCAGTCGTTGATATTGCCTTCATTGCGCAAAACGAGAGCTCCGAAAACACAGGTGTCGGGCGTAAAGGTGCAGCTTTCATCTATAACCACATTGCTGATGGAACCCTTGTTGACTTTGAAAAGGGGCTTGGAAGCTATGAGGTTTTTGATGGAGAAACCGTCCCCGTCAAAAGTTCCGGAAAAACCCTCGGCGGGAGTAAATTCAACTTCCGACATATCAATGTCTGCTGCAAGCCTCGCCTCATCGAGAGACTCCTCCGTGAGACCTGCAAGCCACTCAGCAAAAGCAGCTCCGGTCCTGAGGGTGATCTTGTTGTCACCCTTCTGTTGAACGGTGAGGGTGACTGTGGTCGTGGAAGCGGCATTCGGGGCAAAAACAACGTTGCCGACACGACCGTCCTTGCTTTCATTGTCGCTCACGGTTAAGGTAACAGTTACGGTACCGCTGCCGGTGGCCGGATCTATGGTAATCCAATCGTCTGAAACGCTTGACACCCAGTTTCCATCCGCAAACACCTTAACGGTCTGAGCCTCGGCCCCTACAGCCTCAAAAAGGATGGTCGGAGAAGCTAAACGTATTACGGTGGCATCTGTGCCGCCCGTATTCTCTTTGCCGCCGTCCTTTTTGCAGGCGAGAAGAGCGGCAAAGGTCATAAGTAAAATAAAAATCTTTTTCATATATATAATTAGTTGAAAGTTAAAAATCAAGTCCGTCATTCCAATTAGGATTCTGGAGCAGAGAATGATTGAGTACTCTTTCTTTGGTTGGGATGGGATGCAGATAATCCCTATCAGGGTCGAATGAAACAGTGTAAGAATGTAGAGGGAGCACATATCCCTTGGTCCCTCCGGAAAGATAAATATCACTGCCTATCTTATATACGAATGTAGCTGTGGTTGCGGGCTTGGCGCCGGTATAGAGGCATATGTCGGGGTTCCCGTCAGCGTCCCAATCGTATTCTCCGCTTCCGGGGAAATACATTCCGTACAAACCTTTTGTCAGCCTTTCCCCTGCAGCCCAACGAAGCAGGTCGGGATAGCGCAAACCTTCAAGCGCAAGTTCCACAGTACGCTCACGCCTTATTTCAAGAATCACGCCCTTGTTCGCACCGGAAACATTGGGATAACCGGTTGACTCGGATGTGAGATAGGGGTCAGGATTGGCGTTGGCGGCTGCCATATTCAGGTTGGGCATACCTGCGCGGGCGCGGAGAAGGTTCACGCTGCGGTCGAGGTCAGTCTGAGTGAGGGTGCCGAGCTCCGCCTTGGCCTCCGCAAAAATAAGGTAAACCTCTGCGAGCCTGATAACAGGAAGGTCATTGTAGGATGAGCCTCTGACATTGCCCATAACAAGATTGTCGGCGCGCATTACAAACTTATTGATAGAATAACCCGTCAGGGTGCAATCCATATCGCAATACATCGCCCTGTTTGTGGTCAAGACGAGGTAGAGATATCCGGGGATGCGTATTGTTTGATGCAGACGTGGATCCCTGCCGGAAACCTGATCGGCAAAAGTTTTCGTGCTCCAGCCGGAAACCGATGAGAAGCGGGAACCGTCTGCCATCAGATAATGGTCTATAAATCCCTTGGTTGGGCTGATGCGTCCGCATACAGGAAGCAGAGCCGCACCGGTAGCGTCATGATAAATCTGGAATCCATAGTCGAAATCTATGGCAAGAATATACTCATTATTGGTCGCCTCATACTGCGAAAAGAGATTCTGATAGTCATAATGAGGATTGCCGGTAATGTATAGACTATGCGGACCGAAAACCATCAGTTCTTCAGCGGCATCGGCTGCAAGCTGGAGATAATAAGTATAGGGCTGGGCATCGGCCGGAAGCGTCCAAAGAGTGACTTTACCTTCGTGGTACTTGCGGAAAGTCCCTTCGAAAAGACAGAACCTTGCCTTTAAAGCCAAGGCAGCCCATTTGGTAACTCTGAATACATATCCGTTATTATAAGCTGCGGGAAGTCCGGCGATAGCCTCGTCTATATCCTCTATCATATGGCTCATCACAAGCTCGCGGCTGTCGCGGGGGGCATAGAGTTGTTCTTCGTGAGAGGCAAATTCATGGTCTATCCACGGAACATCGCCGAAACGTCTTATTTTCTCGAAATAAAACCAGGCTCTGAAGAACTTGCAAAGTGCGCTGTATTCCGCCCTTACGGCTTCATCTTTACAGCGATACAAATTGCCCAAACAAGTATTTATCTTGCGCAAGGTTCCCCATGACCAACCGCCTCCGGAAGGAGGAACAGTGCGGAAAGAACCATTGAGTACTAGGGAGCTTGGGTTATTGGCAACAAGAACATCACTCTCCTCGTCATAGGGCGAGGTAGAAAGAAGGCTGCTATAGAAACTGTTGGTAAAGAGCTGCAACTGAGTTGCGTTCTCGAAATATGATTCTTCCGAAATATCATCCAAAGGGAATTTATTCAACGCCTTTTCGCAAGAAACAGCAAAAGGAACCAGCAGCAGCGATATTATGAAATAAAATAACTTTTTCATTTTCATTTTCTTTTAGAATTCTATATCAATTCCGAACATGAACGACTTCTGCCAAGGATAGAAAAAGCGTCCGTAACTTTCGCTGGAGTCATGAAGTATGGCTTCCGGATCCAAATATTCACAATTCTTTAAAAGCGGAGACCAATATGCGAGGTTTTCACCCGAAAAATAAACCCTCAACTTGTGTATATTGATTTTCTGAGAGAACTTGGCGGGAAGAGTATAACCTACAGTGAGGTTCTTCAAGCGCAGATAGCGGCAGTTTTGCAGATACATGCTGTTGGTGCGGTTAAGAGGCCCTCCTGCGGTCTGAGCGATATAGCCTCTTGCACGGGGGAAATAGGCATCTGTGTTGTCGTAGTCCCATACATCCTTCAAAAAGTCTTTCCGAAGGAAACTTTGCATGGGATTGGAGAAGGGCCCCCAGAAGGGGAAACTCCAGCGCGGAGGATACCAATAATGATTGCCGGTACCTTGAAAGAAAACGCTGAAATCGAAACCCATCCAATCGAAGGCGGTCGTTACACCGTAGGAAAGACTGGCTAAAGAGTTGCCAAGTATCTTGCGGTCGCCCGGGTCATCTACAGTATTGGCTCCCACTCCTATCACGCCATCGTCGTCCAAATCCTCATACTTTACGTCTCCTGCCAGCCAAGGACCTGTCACGGAAGCGCTGACATAACTTAAATCGACCAGAGATGAATATTCCGCAGCTTCCTCATCGGTAGCAAACAATTCATTGATTTCGAAACCCCATATGTCTCCAAGTCTCTCACCCACATAATAGTCGGAGATGATTTTCGTAGGATTGTCGTATTTGGTAATATGAGAGTCGTAATCGCTTATATTGGCGGATATGCTGTACCCGAAAGGCTTTCCGGCAAGAAGGAACTGATCTCTCCAGCTGAGCGAGAACTCATAACCACGGGTACGGAGATCGGCCGCATTCTCCCTGGGGGAAGATGCACCGTAAACCGCCGGCAGGGTTTTCCCTTGTACGAGCATATTCTTGGTGTCGCGGATATAGCCTTCGGTAGTAAACTGCAAGCGGTCGCGGAACATACCGAAATCAAGACCCAAGTTGTACTGCTGGGAGGTTTCCCATGTCAAGTCACCGGCATTCGGGGAAGAAATATTTGCAGTCCTTGACTTATTCCCTTCTCCGAACAGCCAATTCTGATTGGCTATGGAAACTTTGCGGATATAGGCATAATTGCTCACATTTTGATTGCCGAGCGAGCCAAACGATGCACGGAGTTTCAGATTGTCAATCACACTCTTTGCGGGTGCAAAGAAAGGTTCCTCGCTTATGCGCCAGCCGGTGGAAACGGAGGGGAAGAAGCCCCAGCGATGCCCGCTCGCAAAACGGGAAGAACCATCGTAACGTCCGGACAGCTCGACAAGATAACGGCCTTTATAGTCGTAATTAAACCTCCCGAAAAAGCCCAGCAAGGCGTATTCCGACTGTTCTCCAAACACCTCCTGACGTCCTGCGCCGGATGAATCGGTGCCTGCAAGAGACAAATCGTTCAAACTTTCCGTAATAAGATAATAGGCACGGGCGCCTATATATTGACTATACTGAGTCTCGTAATTGCCGCCTGCAACGGCAGTGATGTGATGTCCTTTGAAAGTATCTTCGTATGTTGCAAAAGCATTGCCGGACATATAGTTATAAATACGGGTTTTTTCCATAAGATAATCGGTGGCGAAACCGCTTTGGCGAACTTGCATCTCCTGGTCGGGGTATTGCCTGTAATTGATATTGGCCTGGCGGTAAGTATCCCTGTTTACCCGTTTTCTGAATGTAAAATTACCTGTTAATTTCAGCTGCTCGATGGGGGTGATGTTCAATTCTGTTGTATTGGAAAAGTCGCTTCTTCTCTCCACATTCCTATTCTTATTCTCACTGAACCAAATATGAACACCGTTGCACATTGCATAACTGCTCACGTAATATTGTGAATAATAAATCCAGGAACCATCCGGATTCTTATAGGGGAAGATTGGGAGAGCATGTGCTGTGGCGAGAGAAAACACCCTATCCACACCTTCATGGCCTCCACCGAGGTATCTGTAGGCTTGGTCGTAATAGGAGGTGTTGTTGGAAATGGTGGCGTATTTATTTATGCGGCCCTCGAATTTTGCACGAAGCTGGTATTTGTCAAGCTTGTCAGGATTGATATTGATGATTCCCTGCCTGTGATCCCAAAGACCGGACACGAAATATTTGAAATTCTTGCCTCCTCCGTTTACAGAAACGTTTTGCTGATGTACAGGGTTATCATCGCTGAACAGAGTATGATACCAATCATGGTTGGCATAATACTTCCACTGCCGTACTCCCCCCACTGTTTCCTCAACCACCCAGGGGCGGTCCGGATGTTCGGTCTTGTCGTTCACGCGGGCAAGCAGCTCGTTCATATCGTTATCGTTGTACTTGATGTACTTGTCTCCCGGATAGCGGGCTTCCCAGAAAGTATTCAGGGTATAAACGCTCCAATAGCCGGTGGTCTCGTAATCGGTACTCGTAGTCGGAGACTGCCAGCCCCAACGTCCGCTATATCGGACCGTGGCGTTCCCGCCTTTATCCGCTCCCGATTTGGTGGTTACAAGTATAACTCCGAATGCGGCTCTTGCTCCATAGATGGCAGCAGCGGCGGCATCCTTGATTACCGAAATGCTCTCGACATCCTGCGGATTCACCCGGCTCAAGTCACCGTCAGAGCCATCTATCAGCACGATGGGACTCGCTCCGTTAATGGATGTATAACCGCGGATATTGATGTTGGGGGTATCGTTGAGAACACCGGTGGAGGTGGTGATGTTAAGGCCCGGCACGGCGCCCTGAAGCATGCTTGTAACGTTTTGTGCCGAACGATTCTGCAGCTCATCACCTTTAACGGCAGTAATGGCTCCGGTAAGGTTAACCTTCTTTTGGGTGCCGTAACCGACGACAATGGTCTCTTCGAGCATCATAGTGTCCTCTTCGAGTACGATTTCTACCGAAGTCCTGTCGGGAGACACGGTTACGACAGTTGAGATATAGCCAAGGCAGGACGCCTCTATTGTAACCTCTCCGGAGTCGACGCTTAGCGACCAGGAGCCATCGTTACCGCTGAGTGTTCCCTTGGTTGTTCCCTGAATTACAATACCGGCTCCCGGAACAGGAGAGCCGGTATTGTCATAAACCTTACCGGAAATGGTGCGTTGAGCGAAAACGCTTACCGGTAAGAGAAGCAGGAAAACTGAAATTATGAATTTGAATAATTTCATTTGTTTTATTATTGATTTTGTTAGAAATATATAGTTCCTTGATTGTCTTCGGGGATTCTTTCCATCCGGTCGTCATAATCATCTTTCTGCTCCTGTTCGGTTTCAGGGGGGCGGACAGGCTCCGCCTTGTCACAGGCCGCAAACAGAGCGGCCTGAAGCAAGATGCAGATAATTATTATGACTTTTTTTATCATTGGAAATCAAACACAAATCTTGCGCAAATCGGCCAGTGGTCGGAAATATACTGTACTCCGGCCCATGTGGATGTTTCGGTTTCGAAAGAACCTGTAACCATGCCGTTTTTATTGCCGGCAGACACGTGGAAATACTTGTACGCTATATGGTCGATATTGGATTTGGGACTGGTTGTAACCTTATTCGCCGCATCATATGTTGTGACAAAGCCATTGTAACTGGTAGGATAGGTGTTTTTATCGGTTTTACCATCCTGATTGCGAGCCCAGAACCAATTTGCGGTACGAGGGTCGTTGTCGTTGTACATATCCGATGCGGAGCAGTTGAAGTCACCCATTATTATCATGGGGAGCTCTTCCGTGTTGATAGCGGTCACTTGATTGTAAAGAACCTTGGACTGCGCCGCACGAGCCTTATAGTCTTCAGGGTCATAATGAGCCTGCAGGTGGGTGTTGAAAACATAGAACTGATAACCGTTCTCTATCCAACGGAATTTTATCCATGCGCAATTTATACCGTCCGCCGAGCCCACCTTGGAAGGATTGTCCGAGAGCCAGAAAGTTCCTTTGGAAACTATTTCGAACTTACTTGTCTTGTAGAATATAGCATTGGAGGAATCGGTATTGTAATCCTTTTTATTCCACCAGAAACCGCTGGAACCGCTCGACTCCTGACCGTATTCTTTACCGAGTCCATAGGCGGCATAGCCACTGGTATTGTCGAGGATATTAACTCTCTGGCGATATTCGCATTCCTGAGTGCCGATAATGTCCGGAGAGCGGCCATTGAAGAAAGCGTACACGCCCGGACGGCGCTTGGTCCAATAATTGTCGCTGCTCCAACTCGAATTCTTGTCATTGGACTGGCAGGCGATATTAAGCGACCAGAATGTCAACTGGGGACGTGTGACTTTCGGAATCGCAGGCATCCTCGTCTCCATGGTGGTTTGAGCGGAACGGGTAATGGAAAAGCTTGAAGTCAAAGATTTTGTGCAAGACTGGCTGTCTTCATTTATCAGCTTAACATCCATGTAAGTGTAACTTCCGGCAGGTATTACAAACCAAAAGTCGCTTGGAATGGAGGAATCAAGGGTAAGAGGAGTATCGAAGGTCATTGCAACGGTATTGCTGGCTCCGCCGTCCATAACGAGAGTATTGCCTCCGGCATTAACAGTGCCTGTGCCGCTTACCGCTGAACTGAATGTGAGTTCCAAACGGGAAACATGCTCTGTACCGGTCAAACGGAGTTTAAGCACGCCGCAAAGATTCTTCATGGAGAAGCCGTTCAAACTTGCGGATGCCGAAGACAGCATAGGGTTCGCATTGCGCGCAAAACTCCCTTGAGTGTAAGGCTGCTCGGCAGGCATTGTGTAGGTAAAGCTGCTCCCGTTGAAACTCGCAGTGGAGGGATAAGCAACATAATATGTGCTGCCGCTCATATCGTTCCCGAAGAAAGAGCCGTTTCCTGTACCGGCTCCCTCTATAAGCACATATTCCTCCCCTGTATTATCTGTATCGGAAAACACCCTTATTTTGTCGGAAGGACTCCAAAGCACGTTGCCGTTGGAAAGAGAGGTCTTCACCTCCCCTTCCGACGAAACCGTTATCGTTACTCCTTCCGGCTTTGCAAGCTCTAATTTTGCACAAGAAAATGCGAAAAAGCCCAAAGCCACAAAGAATAGAAATACCTTTTTCATTTCAAACCGCATTTTATTCCATTCCGGCTTTTGCCTCTGTGCCAACTACGATGTTGAAATCAAATTTATCAAGATTAGAACTTCCAGCCGTTGCATCATATAAGTCGTTGCTGGTGCCTATCAGATGCTTGTATGCTATTGATACGGAAGTTACGGGAGATTCTCCGGAAATATCGCTAAGCTCTGTAGGGTTTGCATCTGTTCCCGTCGTGATTCTGGTAGTATTCACTATCTTAAATGGATTTTCAAGAGAGCCTATTGTCAGCTTATTTTCCGAACCATTAACCAACTTACCTGCAATAATACCGGTTTGGGTATATTGATTAGACTTCAAACGAACAAAATCGCAGGCTATCACACAACCTTCGCAATTCACCACAGCTACAGTCGGCTGCTCAATAGAACCGAAGAGACCGCCCAGCCATGAATTGGCGGCTTGGCCTTGAGTATCGTAAAATTTGGTACCGTTATACCTGGAGGAAGTGATGGCTCCTCTGTTTACACAATTGCGCACCACGGTGGCATCAGGACAGAAAGTGGCGAGAATGCCTCCGAAATAAGAGGGTCCATAATTGAATTGCGCTCCGATATGACCATTGTTCGTACAATTCGAAATCTCTTTGGGTTTTCTGCTCTTCGTACCGCCGGCAATGCCTCCGTAGCGCATAACATGCCTCTTTTTTTCAGTTTTGGCACGGTTGTATACATAGGCATTGTTGGTGCAGTAACGTACTATGCCTTTGGTGCTGCCTACAATACCTCCAACATTAACGCCTACTCCATCCTCATCACAAAAGTCGTAGAATTGAAAACCGCCGTTATTGGTACAATACTCTACAATATTATCGGTATTATCTCTGTCGAGGAGGCCTGCAATACCGCCCAGATAAAAGGTGGCATGCGTAGTCACTGGTTTATAAATATTTTTAACATAATAATTTTCGGTAGGAGTTTCATCTGCCGCCTTCGATATGAGTATTGAACTGCTGGAATAACCTATTATACCGCCACAGGCCACATCTTTTGCATTTGGTTTTATATTTATACGCGGTCTGCCCTCATTTTTGCAGCCGAGAATCTGGACTTTTGACTTTCTGGTGCCGCCAACGATTCCGCCCAAACCGGCGCGTGTAGCAAGAGTCTCTCTCTGCTCTATATCAGCAGAGTCGTTTAGAACATCTTTTATGGATTGATTAAACAAATTTTGGCATTTTATAATTTTAGCATTCACGCCTACGGTTCCCGCTATTCCTCCAAGAAAGACGGTGAAGGTGTCGGAAGAAGGACCGGAAGCGGCTTGGTTGTAAACAATACCGTAATTGGTGCAATTCTGTATGGTAGTGCCATCGCCGGTGTCCGCACCTATGATTCCGCCTAAATACAATACTCCCGGACAATTATTTGTAATTTTGGCTTTATTTTCACATCCAGATATTGTAATAGTATAGCCGGTTTGGCCAAGTACACCGCCCATACCGCAGACAGCATCGCCATTATAAGCCATAGTGGAATTGTCGGTAATGTTCGCCCAATTGGTGCAATTATTGATTTGTGCGCCGGTATATGCCGCTCCTGCAATGCCTCCAATGGCATGCTTGGTAGTTACTGCAGCATCAGCGGTTACAGGTACGAAATTGGTCACATTCTGAACAACAGCTTTTTTGGATACATAACCGATAAGGCCTGTATATTTCCATGAACCTTCGTTGCAAGTCATGGTTATAGAGCTTTTGCCATCGGCGGTGGTGCCGTCAGAAGAGCCGAAAACAGTGTTCTTGAAAACACCGCCTTCACTAAGAGTGCCTAAAAATCCGGAACGCGCCACGTTTGTATTTACGGTAAAATTGTAAATTTTGTAGCCCTGACCATTGAAAGTGCCGCAGAACTCGCTCGGAGTTTCCCAATCATAAGCGTCTCCTCCCTCGCCGAGGTCAACGTCGGCGCCGAGTTGCACGGTTTCACCCACAGCATAGCCTTCGGCACAGCGGCGCCACATTTTAAGCTGCTGTGCAGTCGTAATAGTGGGCGGGCAGAATGTACTTTTGTCGTCTATAGTTTGGAAATTGCTTCCGTTGTTCCTGTCTATAGACAAACTGGAAGAGGAGGACATGCAGGTCTTGCTGCCATCCGTTGTGGAAAGAATCAGCTTGAAACCATTGGAGAAAGTTGTAGGCCAAATGGCTATATAATAATCGCCTGCGGGGAAAGCATCTGCGTTGCCGTCTGCATCCTGATGGACAAGACGCACCTCACTGCCGTCTGCATCGCTGAGATTAAGCGATTGGGTGGAAACAACATACTCTACGGTTCCGGTAATAGATTCGCTGTTATTGCCCTTGAGCAGTACAGAAACCACATCAGTACGCGAAAGAGTTACCTTTACCAAAGCGAAATGATTGCTGAAAGAAAGGGTGTTGTCAGTGGTTTCCGCTATCGAAATGAGAGCTTCGCTGTCTACGCTATGACCGGGCTTTACTTTCTGCAAAGAAGGCATTGTAAGACTGAAACTATCGGTGTGGAGATTGGTAACAACGGAATACGGAGCTACCGCCACATAACTTGTAGCTTCAGCGGCATTCCCCTGAAAAGAACAGGTTTTTCCGCCGGAGCCGATTGAGGCGGCGGTAAACTTCTTTATTGTGGCTGTGCCATCGTAAACGGCGATTTCATCACCAGCCTCCCATAAAACAAAACTGCCGGAAATGTCTGACTTGACACCCACCTCTTCGACGGTGGCGCTGAACTCTTTGCGGACAAGACCTTCGGGTATTTCCTGATTGTTATTATCCTCATTTTCGGGAGCAATAAGTTCCCTTGTGCAGGATGCGGCTGCCACGACTACGAGGCAGGCAACAAAAATTCTGAATATCTTTTTCATATTTCTTGCAATTTTAAAGATTAACCTTCAGGGTCCCAATCACCACCGAAGTTGCTCACATTAACATCTTCCCGGCTGGAGCCGAAGCTTCCGCACAGGGGCTGGCATCCTTTTAAAAGGATGATTCGGCAGGCAGGAGCAATGTACTCCTGTCCGGCATGTTTGTTTTGAATATTCATCATACAATTATTAATATATATAGTTTTCGTGCTTGATTTCCCCCTTATGTGTACGTACACACGAGTGCAAATATAGCTATTATTTTTATTTTACCAAAAATTATGAAAGATTTTCTTTCAGTACTATTTGAACATTGACAGTCCCGGGTGTTTGAGGACCGAGAGTGCTGTATAAAAGATAGCGGACAACATACTCAACAGCATCAAAGCCTTGAGTTTCGGGGCGCTGGCTCACGGCCATGTCAAGGGAGCCGTCAAGAAGGCAGCGGGCATTGTTCGCGGTAATATCGAAGCCTCCTACACAAATATCTGTCCGACCGAGAGCGGAAAGAGCATCGGCTATTATATAGCCTGTAGAAATGAGGACGGAAATTCCGCCTACATTGGGGTACAGTTTGAGGAACTCTGACACCTCTTCAATTACCGCATCGGGATTGTTTATAGAAAAATATCCCTCTTTAAGTTTTGAAAGCTTGCCTTCTTCCCGGAAATACTCCTTGAAAGCTTTCAAACGGAGCAGAGAGTTGTTTGAGAACATGGTTCCCTTGCGCTTCGGGTGGAATATGGCAATATCGCCGGTTTCGGGGGTGAAGGCATCCATCATCCTGGCAAGGATTCTGCCGCATATATCCTGATTTGCAGAGAATACGGCCACCGGCTTAGTGCCGTCCACAAAGCCGTCCACAAAGACATAAGGAATGTTTTGGGCTTCCAGAACTTCGCATAGCCGCTTTGTTTCTTCGACAAAGGTGGTGCCGATTATGACCGCCGAGGGATTAATATCGGGAATCCCCTCAAACACCTCCTTGCATGAAAGGGAGTCGAACTGGTCGAAAAAACAAAAGAACGTATCCATCGAAATATCGGAATACTCCACCTCCGCCTCTATTATCCCGTCCCTAATCAAATCCCAATACTCTCCTTTTTCGGACCTTGGAATTGCCACCGCCAGCCTGAAGGTTTTTTTTAACGAAACCGCAGAAGTGTGTATATTGCGCCTGTAATCTTGTTTGTCGAGGACTTTGCGGACTTTGGCATAGGCCTCTTCCGAAACCCTGCCCCTGTTGTGCAAAACCCTGTCCACAGTTCCCGCAGACACGCCTGAAAGCTGGGCTATTTGTTTGATTGTAAGTTTTTTCGCCATTTTATGGTTGCCTGTGATAAATGACAACTAACAAAATCATATAAATACTTTGAAAACCGCAAGAGCCCTTAAAGCCGATTAACCAGAAACAGGCAGAACTACAAGACGGCTTTTGGGCGTAAGCGGGACATCGATTTCGAGCAGCCCATCATAAGGAGATGAGTAAAGGGTCTCTTTGCCATTTATCAATACCTTATATTTAAGGCCGGACTTCATGCACAATAAAAGCGAAGTGTACGGACCTGCTGAATACTTGTCGAATTTCAGCGTAGCTTGGAAAGAGGATTTGTCCTCGGACCATTGCGGAGAGGAAACCATGACTTCGAAACCGGTGGAGACGGTCCCTGGCTTAAAATACGAACAGAACCAGTTTATCATCGGAGTGGAAAGGCCGGAGAAGTTGTACCAGCCCCCTCCCCTGCCGCTTTCAATAACAAAATGTTCATAACAATTATAGGAGTCCTCACATTCTTCGTTCCATTTCTCAAATGCCTTGAAAGCAATCCGGCGGGCCCTGTCTTTCAAGCCCAAATCCAGCATTGTCTTCCATAGAATCATCTGGTGCGGCAGCCACACCGTGCCGTTCCAATAACCATCGGTACGATAATACGGCGCTCTTTGGTCTACCGCTGTAATGCCGCAATCGCTCCATAACTCCCCTTCGGTAAACAAATGCGAGAGCAATTTCCCGCGCTGCTCGGGCGTAACGATTCCCGCCACTAACGGCGAAACTCCGTCAAGTCCCATATTGAAATTATCTCCATCCGGGGTGAGGAACTGCTCTACCGCACGGCCTTGCTCATCGTGAAGCACATAGCTGAAATACCCTGCAGAAGAATCCCAGGCATTGTCCAAAATACCCGAACTCATAGAGGCAATATCGGCATCATACTGCTTAACATCCCTTCTATAGCCCAAATGCGATGCGGCCATGCGAAGTATCTTCGCGCAACGGATATAATATGCCGTCTGAACCATGGGCGCAACTATATCCTTAAGTTCTTTGTTTTGGCGGACATACCACTGGGGAGGGTAGTCGTCCCAGCCTCCGCTGTTATAGAAAAGCTTCCAGGTAATGAGCAGACCGCTCGCCTTGCGGTATTTCGGCCCTGTCATTTCGTCATAGAAACGTTTCAATCGCGGATATATCTCCTGTAAAGCGGCTTCATCCCCGCCAAGGGCGGTCAATATATCGCCGATAGCAAAAATCTGAGTCGCAAGCGGGGTGCCGTGATGAACAAAGGCGGCTTCTTCTTCGGGAGAGGTCGTATATTGACGGATGATTTCGTAAGCGCGCATGGGGTTTACATGGCCCATGGCCCAAGCGATGATGCCGCAGTCCCAGGTGTAGAGGCTGTTCCAAAGCTTGCCCGGGCCAAAATGCCGGATTGGGGAGCCGTAAGCGTTTACGGGATATACCACATTTGTGAGCATGGTGGCCTCTATCAATTGCTCTCCAAAGGCATATTTGCCGGCTTGGGGGAGGTATCCTCCGAAATCATCCGACTCACGGGAAGGATGTATTTCCTGTTTATGGAAAGATGTCAGCTCAGACTTAACATATTCTTTTGTACCGCAGGCGATAAGCTGCCAGATTGTAGTGTCGCTCCGGGGAGCAAGAGTTATCGGGCGCAAGAAGTTGGCTGTATAATGCCCTTGTTTGTCTCCTTTTATCTTTGTGCGGACATGATCGTGAGCTTTATGCGGCATCAAGTGCTCAAGATTGGCGCAAAGGAACTCGCGGGTCTGGCTCAGAGGATAATTCCAAGCGACGCCGTAATAGCTGTTGACAGGCGGGTACTTGACAATGAATGAATTTTCATTGACGGTAAGCTGCGGGGTGAAGAATTCTTCTGCGGAAATATCTTCCGGCTTAGCCCAAGGGCCTTTCGCTTCTGCGGAAAGTCTTGCCGCCAACTGCAGATTGATGCTCTGAATCTTGTCGGTGTTGTTTACGCAATGAGCCTCGACCACCACTCTCGCAGAATCTATTATATGATAAGTGACATCTACGTATTGAAGGTCTTTCCATTCGATTTCCTGACGGTAGCAAATGTGCTTCATATCAGGACTCACCCGCCACGGGTGCACATCTGTTTCGTACAAGGCATACGGCACCTTGAAATTGCGCCTGTATTGTCCGGGCACAACACAGAATTCCACCTTAAGACCGGACTGCAAATCATCTATATGACTTATGCCGTAATATTCTTTTGAGTATGGTCCCCAATTGCCAAGAGAAGCTATATCGTGGGGGCTTTGCAAGGCCATGAGGCCGAGAAGCAATATTTTGGTAAGAATCATAAGCTGTATAATTCGGATTCGAAAATCACCGGGCGCTCCGGAGACTCCGCATCCAAGACAAATATTTTAAAACTATTTCCTCCCGGATAAACACGTACCACAATATGCCCCCATGCGCTTATGTGTCGCCACAAATCTTCGCCCAACTGCTGCCGTCCCGACTCGGAAGTTGCGAAGAGCTTGGCGTCCGGCGTTATGCTCAAGGCCCTGCTTAAACCTTCCTTGCTCGGATGGCCCTGGTTGCAGCATTGAAAAATGATGGCCTTGGGATTCATGCCGAGCAGAAAATCTTCGCCTCCGGCATCGGGTCTGCCATGATGATTCGCCTTCATCACACTGCAAGGCGAGCATAAGGGCAGTATTTGCGATTCATAATTTCTTCGTTTCGACTTCGGCTGGCCGGGAATGTCTCCCCCGCTGAAGTATCGGAATTTCCCGTAATCGAATATCATTACGCAGGAATACATGTTTTCATCTAAACTTTCCGGGTCTTTCGTATACATAGGGCGCGACTTTCTCCCTTTGCCCGTCCACACGGAGCAATTGGCGGCAACATTGCGGACTTTAAAATTCCAAACAAAACCTTTTGGACGGAACTGCCTGCGGGAGCCTATCACAAAATCCTCCGCCTTTTGCCTTTCCCTAAACTTAAGATATTCCTCCATCACTCCCGGATTCTGTTTCATAACGAAATCCCGAGAGGGGAAATCGAGACCTCTATCCACCAACTTACCTATATTAATATAAGAGCCGAGTTCCAACAAACCGCTCTCCAAATATCCATTGCCCCTGTCTTTCAAGGCAAGCTTTGTTCCCATATGGTCGTCATGGTAGTGTGTAAGGCACACATAATCTATTTTCCCCGGTGTAGGGCTGAAGCTGTTTATATAATCGGCTATCCATTGCGCCGGAGTTTTGGAATCATCCGGCAGGGGCTTGCTCTCCCACGTATAACCGGTCATATCTCCGGCATCTATGAGCATCGTGGTCCCATCGGGATAAACAAGAAAAGTGCATTCCCCTTTCCCTGTCGCTATACTATGAATATCAAAATATCCTTTCCGCCAGGTTGAAATGTTATTGGTTCCGCCTTCCGCGCTTTGGCCCAAAGCGGACCAAAAAATAAATGACAAGGCGAAAATTCTCAGCGCTTTCATTATTCTACAGATAGTGAAATAGGGGTTTCCGCTTTAATATCCATCCAGAGAATAAGGGTTTCTCCCTCCCAACTTTGATGACGGCCCGCCTTGAAAGCTGCCGGGGCACCGTTCACAAGGACAGAGCTTACATCTCCATCCTCCCATTTTTTTACAATAAGGCAAAGGCCGCAAACAGGATTTTCGGCGGAGGCCTCAAGCTTTAAAGACAATGAGGCGGGAGCATCTAAAACATAAGCCCTTTGGGTAATGTCATACTTTACCTCGCTGCCGCCGCAATACATTTTTGGAGCCCTCAGCCACGATTTTGCAAGCGGGAGCAAGTCGGCTGCATCTCCATCGGTACAACCGCACATCATAAGCTTGGTCATCTTTTTGGCATCTTTGTAGAAGGGGGCATTATACTGGGTTGCGGTATATGTATGCGATGGAGCATCGGCGACAGCTGCATAGCGGCCTATCACATAATCCTGAGCCACAGGCCAATGATTGCGCCACGGGAAATCGGAGTATTCGCTCCAACGGCCGGCATAGCGTACGATTTCCGGCCCGTCTCCCTTGTTTTCATTGAGTCCGGGACGGTCATCTAGGATAAGATAGGGATTCCAAACGCTTTTAAGATATGTAACTTGAATATTTGCGCCCGGAATGGAGGCTTCTGTTTGGCGGGGAGTTCCACTGAAGTCCCAAGCGAAAGTTTTACTGTGGCCGTCCATAGCCGCTACGGACATTATCCTTGATGAATCCAGCACGTCTTCGGGCCTTTGGTCGGGATGGAGAACTTGAAGGCTTTGGCTCCATTCATACCAGGAATCCAAATCGGAGCTCCATAAATCCATTTTGCGCACACCATGTCCATCAGGGTAAAAGATATAAGTCTCTTCGGACCAATCGCCCCATTGCGTCTCTTCACTCTGATAAGGAAATTTTTGATTAACGCCTACCGGAGCATTACGCCATAAAATCACTGTGCGGGCAGGCGTGTTCTCGAGAATGCGGACGCTGGAAAAGTCAGCGTGCTTGTCGCTCATCGATTCGGGACAACCCCAGCCTGTCACTTTTTGGCGTTCTATGAATTCATTGCTCATCCAGTTGTCCTTTTCTGTGACAAAGCACGGAGCATATGATATTCCTCTCCAAAACACCACCTTGAACGGCTTTTCCGGACCGAAGCCCACTACCACATCAGGAGTTTCACCCCGCCACTGCTCATCCCAGGCTTTATAATATTTGAGCGGAATATACCAGGCGCCGAAAGCGAGCTCCGGAGGACCTGAGGGAAGACGCCGCTGCTCGAACTCGGGCGGAACAGGGCGGACGAATTTTTCTGCCAGAATCTTTTTATACAAGGCTTTATCGCCTGAAATTCTGAACTCATCTATTGCCCCATCGAAACTGCTGTATATGGGTATCGATTGATTTTCCAAAAAACTCGGGGTGCGTTTCGGGGTGCGGCCTATCCAGAGAGGATATTGCGAAACCTCGAGCCCGGGCAGTTCCATAGCAGTCTTTGCCACCTCCTTGCCGTCAATGGCAAGCCTGATAGCTGAGCCGTTATGAAAAACAGCGGTGATTCTCGACCACTGCCGCAGCTCTATGGCAACAGGACTTTCCGCACTGAACCATTCTCCGGCGAGAGCCACTTGAAAATGCACATAACCGCGGTTGTCCAACCAGAGGGACCAACCATCGGGATATTCGTTATTTTGCCTGCATGCAATCGGGCAGGGACTCTTGGGGAAGGCAACAGGGCAGACCCAGACATCAAGCACAAAACCCCTCTCAGGCTGGGGGACATCGGCGGCAGGAATAACAATGCGGGAATTGATTCCGTCAAAAAAAGCGGCTTTGCCTTCGACTCCGGAAACAGCTCCATCGTTGAAGGGCAGCAAAAATACACTAAGTGCTGCTGCAAGTAAGAAAGAATTCAGCATGTTTACAAATTTATAATAATTTTCCCAATGCCACCACGCCTGTGTAAGAAACGAGACAGGAGAATATGAGGGCAAAGGTCATAAGCAAGGTAAAGAACCATCCGGGCCTGTCATTCCCCATCACCTTCTTTTTATTAAGGAGAATTATCATAAGCAAAATCACCAGCGGCAGCACGAAAACGAGCGAAATCTGAGCCGCAATCGTGGCGATTATAGGGTTGAAGCCCAAGATGGGGATGGTAAGTCCGCACAGACCCGCGACAGCAGTCAGTATCTTGAACAGTTTCGTGCCTGACTGCATTTCGCCGCTGCGATAATCGCTTATCAACTGCGGAGCAAGCATCATTATCGGAAAAATCGAAGACAAGCCTGCGCTGAGCAGCCCTACGACAAAGAGGGCTACCGCAAACCTGCCGGCAAGGGGCTCCAGAACATAAATCATATCAAGGACTTTTTCTATCCTTATGCCGCGAGGGAAGAGAACTCCGGCTGCGCAAATCATAATTGAGGCGCTGATAAGGAAGGTTAAGCCCGCGCTGACCGCAGCATCTACGGTCTGGATTTTCCTGACATTCCCCTCCCAGCCTTTGGACTTGATGAACAAGGGTCTCATGACAAAAGTGGGAGAGGACATGGTGGTCCCGACAAAGGCGGCAAGGAAGATGAAGGTATCAACCGATTTGGGTATGAAGGGGATGAAGCCGGCGGCTATATCCTTGGGGTCGGGCAGTTCGATGAACATGGAGATGATGAAAGACAGTCCCATTAAAGCAACAAGAATGGAGAGTATCTTTTCGAAAGTGGAATAGTTCCCTTTATTCAGCATGTACCACACTGTCCCCGCTATTATTATGGCGGTGCAAAGCACTATCCAATAGGAGGCCTTGGCAGATACGCCCGGAATGCAGAGTTTGATAACTTCGGCAACCGTATTTGAGGTTATATTGAGCACACTGCTCAGACTAATCCACTGGCTCACTACAAGCCCTACGATAAGAACAATCGCCCAAAATTTTCCTCCCTTCAGATGATTCTTAACCCCATGTATTGCTGTATCGCCGGTTATTACCGCATAGCGGCCGTAAGCATCAGACATCACAAAAGTGAAAAAGGCGCTTAGCGCAAGCGCCCAGAACAAGGAGGTACCATACTCGCTGCCCGATTTTACCATTGAGGTTACGCTTCCGGTACCAATAGTAAACCCAAGGCAGATAAGCCCCGGGCCCACAAGCGCTATTTTGCTAAGAATTTTTTTGAAGAATTTTGACGGCATATTGTTCTTTTAAAAAACCAATGACTTTGAAATATAACGCTCTTTTTAAGAAAAATGCAAGTTAAGAGAACAGACAACCTCCGTTTATATCAACTCCATTACCTGTTATGTAAGATGACTCATCGCTTGCAAGATAACATACGAGGTCGGCGACTTCCGGCGCCTCGCCCTCACGGCGCAAAGGAGCGCTGCGATGCAGCGCCGCGCGGCCTTCCGGTTTGGTGAAGGTGTCGTGGAAATAAGTATTTATCATACCGGGGCAAACTGCGTTCACCCGCACGCCGCGCGGACCGAGTTCCTTCGCCATGGCGCGGGTATGGCAGAGCACAGCAGCTTTGGAACAGGCGTAAATGGAGGAACCGGCTCCGCCGCCGTCTCTTGCGGCTTGGGATGATATATTCACTATGCTGCCACCGTCCTTCATATACGCAAGCACGTCGCGGGTGCACAGCCAGCAACTCTTGAAATTCAAATCAATGAGGTCGTAGAACCATTTTTCGTCCTGCTCCTCAATAGTCTTGCGGCCGAGTATGCCGCCGGCGTTGTTGACTAAAATATCGATTCTGCCCCCGAATGCTTTTGCGGCGGCCGCAAACATCGCAGCAACTTCATCCGCCTTGGTGACATCGGCTTTAAAGAGAATTGCCTCTCCCCCGACTTCCTTTATCATATCGAGAGTTTCGAGAGCTTTTGCTTCATTATTACAATAATTCACACAAACCTTTGCGCCTTCTTTGGCTAATTTCACGCTTACTGCACGACCGATGTCACGTGAGCCTCCTGTAACAACAGCTACTTTTCCTTCAAGTCTTTTCATTTTATTTTGTTAATAATTACACCTGTTCTATGTGTACGTACACATTACCGCAAATGTAAAGATTATTTTTTTATTTTCAAACATCCTTCAAGGTTAATTAATCTTATTCCGCGAATTGCAAGCCCTGTATTTTGTCCCATTCGCCGCGTGTGAAGTCAGGCATCACCACAGGCATGGAGCCGTGCTTTATAGATACTTCGGTGAGTTCCACCAGACTTGACCATTCAGCCGCATCATATACGTCCTGGTCCAAGGGGAGACCGTTATTAAGGCAATAGATGAGTCGGTAATCCATAATGAAATCCATCCCGCCATGGCCGCCCACTTGTTTGGCTTTCTCTGCCAATCCGCCGGTGCTGGTGATGGGATGCTGATATTGCTCCATCAGCAAAAGATATTCTTCCTCTGTGCAGAATTTCTCGGCATCAAGTTCTTCAATGCCGATGTTCGTATCGAGCTTGAGGCCTACGGCAATGCCTTTGTGGGGGTATTTGTCGGCTATCCCCTTTGTGCCTACGAGCTGATACATTCTGCTGTATGGGCGAGGAGTCATTGTAGAGTGCTCGATAAGAATCGTCTTTCCTTTTCTCGTGCGTATCAAAGTGCTTGTAACATCTCCACGATGTTCTTTATTATAATCCATCCTCCAATCCCCCTGATAACGGTCCCAATAAGGCTCAAGATTATGGCAGTAACCTCCTTCGGCGTGAACAATCTCTCCAAACAAACCCTGCTGAGCCATATTCAGGCAGGTGAGTTCATAATAATCGTAGCAGCAGTTCTCAAGCATCATGCAATGTTTGCGTGTGCGCTCCGAGGTATTCACAAGCTCCCAGCACTCGGCTATTGATGTCGCCGCAGGAACTTCTATGGCTACGTGCTTTCCATGCTCCATTGCATACACCGCCATTTTGGTGTGGTATTGCCATGGTACGGAAAGATATACAAGGTCTATATCTTCTCTCCGGCATAATTCCATCCAGCCATCCTCTCCGCTATACTCTGCTGCACGCGGTATATTCCGGCGCTCCAAAATACCCTGCGCTTTTTCCACTCTTTCCGGAATCAGGTCGCACAGGGCGGCAATCGTGGCTCCATCAATATGTGCGAAACGCCTCAAAGCGTCCGGACCTCTCATGCCGAGGCCGACAAAACCGACTCTTACGTTTTCAATGGGGTCGCATGCGAATCCCAACATGGATTGTTGATTTGAGGGACGCGCAGGCGTGTTGTAAACTATCTTGGAGCCCTTGATTTTGTAAGAATACGGGTCGTTTTTACATCCCGCAAACAAGGCCAAAGCAATAATTGTGACCGTAAAAAATAAATTGTGATTTTTCAGTAATGTCATTGCCGTAATGTTTTTTATGGCTGTAAATATAGAAATAATAAGCAGGCTGCAAAAGCAAGCTGCTTAAAGACATTTTTTACAAATCAATATCGTTTTCGAAAAAATAAACATATATTGTTTTTTGGCAGCGATTAACGATATTTGTAACAATATACAAAATTGTATAAATCTACAAAAATAATATATGTACACGCGCGAAGAAAGACACAATTATATAAAAGAGCAGCTTGCCAAACGTTCGGTACTCAGGGTGGACGATACCGCCCGGGAACTTGGAGTTACGGAGGCTACCATCAGGCGCGATTTCACCCATCTTGAGAGCCAGCACGTCCTAATCCGCAATCACGGAAGCGCATCTCCCGTTAGTTTCAATGCCATAGATGTTCCCGTTCAACGTAAGGCCCTGCTGCACTCCGAGGAGAAGATGCGCATAGCCAGGGCAGCGGCAGAGCTGATTGAGGAAAATGATACCATTATCATTACCTCCGGCTCTACAATAGAGTCGCTGGCTCATGTGCTTAAA
>JAAYNH010000114.1 GCA_012520945.1 Treponema sp.
AATGCACTTTTCGCTTCAGTTAAAGATGGCAGTATAAGTTTAACCTTCATTTATTTTAAATTCTTATTTGACCATATAACATTGCGAATTCTTGTCTTGCCGAAAAGGTTCATTGAAAATGAAACTATGATTATTCCTAAATCAGTTAATAAGTTTGAGTCTTCAGTATATTTTTTATCCCAAAACCATGATGTTTTTTTGTTTTGTCCGCCATATATTTGAGCAAAACCTGAAATTCCGGGTTTAACAGACCATCTTATTGAATAATAAGTTCCATCCCATTTTAATCTTTTTATATCGTGATTAGTTAATGCTCTCGGACCTATAATACTCATTTCTCCTTTTAAAACATTAAAAAACTGTGGAATCTCGTCCAAACCTGTTTTTCGTAGAACTTTTCCAGTTTTTGTTGGTACTTCGTCAATCATGGTTTGAAATTTCATTATCATAAACGGTTTCCCTTTTAATCCAATACGTTCTTGTTTAAAAATTATACTATGCCTTTCTTTAAACACAATAATTAATGAAATTATTATAATTGGTAGTCCAAATATCAATAATGCAATTAGCGAAAATGTAATATCAAAAAGTCTTTTCATTTTATGCACGGTCTTTTTTTACAATAGCACACAACGGTCGGGGCTATGCGACGGGCGGGAAAACGTGAACGCTAAACTATCCGCCGTTACGAAATTTGCCAGCGAAAACTGAGCTTGCAAATTGGGCTGAAACCCGCCTGGTGTATGAGCCCTTGTTACCGCCAGTAATTTTTTATTTCTGTTTGTTTAATCCTATTATCAAAAGAATCATTCCTGTCATTGTAAGAATATTACCAATTATACTTGCAAAATTATTTGATTTAAAATCCTCAAAGTTTAAGGAGTTGATATTTATAATCAACAATACAATACTCGCTAGGATTATGACGAATGCTGAAATCTTAATAATCTGGTTTTTTTTCATTTTTATATTGTTGTATCTTTTGTAAATGTCTCTGATTTTTGAATCTGAGTAACCCAATCTTGAAAATCTGTCAAATCGTTTTGTTTTTTTAAGTCTGAAATGAAAACTTTAATTGCCTCTAAATAAGAATTTGAATCTGGAATGTCATTTTTTTCAATCGGTGTCCCAAGAAGAACCTTTAAAATCAGTTTGTCAGCAAAATAAGCCAACTTCAATTTTTTCTCAGCCTCCTTAATTTTATTGTTTTTAAAACAAATCAAAGAAGCCATTAAAATAATCTCTGGCATCTGGTTGTCGTCGGGAAAATTTTTATCAAACCATCTCAAATAAGTCAAGCCGCCTTTATAATCTTGAATTTTTAAATACAGCTCAAACGGAATATATCTAAGTCCACGTCCGTCATGATAACCGCCATAAAGTTTTTTCTCCTCATAAATCTCTTTACGAATCCTTTTGATATTATTTTGAAGCCTCTCAATTTGTTTTGGTGTCATTTGTCAAAATTAAACTCGTAATTACTTCATTGCGTTATTATTGGCGGTAACGGTCGGCGGTATGGCCAGTAAGGGATTGCG
>JAAYNH010000010.1 GCA_012520945.1 Treponema sp.
CTACTCTTGACTAAAAATTAACATTTATGTTAATCTTATGTCACAATAATTCGGGCAATAGCGCAGCTGGTTAGCGTACAAGTCTGGGGGACTTGGGGTCCCCGGTTTAAATCCGGGTTGCCCGACAAATTTTTTTGTATACATTTATAGGAACGAAAAAACACGAACAAGGATAAATTAAATATAAAAAGTTAAATACTCCTAGAAGATTTTTCTAAACAATGATATGATTATAATATGGAAACTTTTGTAATGGTTCGTTCCGAGCATTTAAATCATTATGGAAAGCTGTTTGGCGGTCAACTACTTAAATGGGTTGATGAATTTGCATGGCTTGCGGCAAAAAGAAATTATAAACAAAACACATTTGTAACACGTGCCATGGATAATATCGAATTTCATCATATGGTGCCTACCGGAGCCATATTGCGTTTTCATATGGAAGAAGTAAAACGTGGAACTACCTCCGTTGTTTATTCCGTAGACGTTTATTATGAAGAAAATGAAGATAAACATATTTTTTCAAATAATGTTACACTTGTGGCAGTGGACGGAGAAGGGAAAAAAACACCGTTAGTTTAAAAGACGAATATAAAAACAATCTCTTACGGTTTTAAAATTAGCGTCCACAATACACTGTTTTTTTTTACATTTTTTGTGTACCCTTTTTTTATGTACAAAAAATATGTTTTTAATTAATTTCATAAAAATGAAGTGTCGTATTACTAATCTAAATTCACAATCTTATCAGCAATAGCTTTAATTTTTTCATCATGAGTTGCAATAACTATTGTATGATTTTTTGAAAGCTCTTGAATTACTTTGATAACTTTCTTTTTTGTATCCAAATCCAACAAATCAATTCCTTCATCAAAAAACATCAACTTACTATTTCTAATGAGCATTCGTGCAATCGACAACAATTGTTTAGCAATTGAGTTAAAATACGGATTATTATTAATTTCTGCATCACTATCCGTTCCAATATTTTTTAGATATGAATCAAGACCTATTTTTTTACAAATTGTAACAATCGTTTCATAATCTTCATTAATAAGCATTAAATTTTCTTTAACGCTTAAATTAAAGAAAAAAGGCTCCGCACGCGAAATTGAAACATAATTAAAATATTCTTTATCATCAATATTATTTATATTAATATCATCAAAAAAAACATTACCCTCGTGTTGACTATTTAATTTGAGTAATAAATCAAAGACACCCGATGTTTTTCTGTTTTGTATACTTTCCAAGACAGTTATTGAATTAGGTTCAATAGTAAAAGAAACATTGTTCAACGTTGGATTATTTTTGTATCCATATAAAATATTATCAAAGACTATTCTACCATTGAAATTTTCAATTTTAGGTGTTTTAGATTTTGATTTTTTTACGCTATATTCATTAATTTTATTCAGCCTGCCAAGAGAAATGTTGAGAATTCTATAATCCAAATTTATAGTTAAAATCATCGAAAAATTATCTATAATCTTTTGATAATAATTGTAGATAATAAGAATAACACCAATTGCTATTATACCTTTTTTCAATAGCAAAAGTGCATATAAAACAGAAATTATTCTAACTATTTCCCATGCAAGTAAAAAAATCTGATTTGTATAAGTAGAGCGAGTGCTGTAATTTCTATTTGCTTCAAGATAGGAACCCATTTTATTACTTAACCCTTGTCGAATTTTATCAAAGATATTCAAACTTTTTATTTCTTTTATACCCATAAAAAATTCATTTGTTGACGAAACTAATTTATCTAAATTTAATTTAGTTTTAGTATTTAGACCTTGAAGCTTAACAGTGGCTTTAAAACTAAGTAAAAAAATAACAACACTACAAATAATTACAATCACAAAGAGAAAAATATTTAATTTTAAAAAATACGAATAAATAAAAAAGAATTCCATGAATTGCACCACTCTAATAACTAACGTTGTATAAAAAGTTGAAACAACATTAATATCATTGATTACAATATTTGAGTATTCTCCCATAGTAAAACGTGACAAACTAAACATAGAATTATCGTTCGTAATGGAAATATATTTTTCATACATACTTTGATATTGCCTATTAAATAATCGATGATAAACAAAACTGTTAAGACATTCAAAAAGCCTGTACAAAATAGCAATTCCAGCCATAATTAATAGCGTCAGAATAGCCTTTTTAAATTTAGACTCACTAACGTCATTAATAAAATTTCCAAGTAAAATAGGCGTAATTAACAAAAGTGCCCGCACCATAATCGATGTAAGTAACTTATAAAAAAACCATAACGGATTATTTTTCAGTGCATTTATTAATTCGGGGAAAAAACCATTTTTTTGCAATTTAAACTCCTAAACAATTGTATCAAAAAAAACTAAATAATATCTATACAATTATAAAATATTTTTTTTATTTTGGGCGTGTCGGTTTTAGCTCAATGCTAAAAACCGCCGTGCTTTGCGGGGTTACGCTTTCGCTCCATTCCTTCGCTACGCTCGGAATGCCTCCGGCACCCCTTCAATCACTCACGCATTTTTCCATAATCATAGCACAAAATAACAGGAATGCACATAGTGCAATGCGAAGAGTTGACAGCATAAATAGTTTGATATTATTCTATTAATTTAATTAGCGGAATCAAGTTTTTTTATTGGATTGATTGCCTAAATTTTTGAAAATGACTGTGTGTGTTAAATTAACATAAAACTAATATTAAACCACCAAATTTTTAAATAACTGCTGTCATCAATGTATAATTAAAAGAGGAGATATAAACATGAAAAAATCAATCACATTATTAATTTTAATTATGTTTTTTTTACTACCTTCATGCTCAAAGAAAAATGAAACTGTAATTGCAAAGAATGAATCGGTAGCACAAAAAGAAGAAACAAAAACTCCGCTTTCGCTTAGTACTCAAGAAGGAATGATGGAAGTTTTGAAAGAATGCAATATCAAACTTCCTGAAAAACTGAAATTTATAGAAATAAATAAAAAAGTTTCTGCATATACGGCTTTATTTCAAATTGAAAATGTAGATGAAGTAGATAAAAAGGAAATTAAAGTATATAGCGATAATAATTCTATTTTGCAGATTATGGAAATTTCGGATGATAAGAAATGGGTCATTTTGATTTCTATGCCTGTAAAAACGGAAGGAAGAGCGGAAATGACTTATTTGCTGGCTGATTTACAAAATAGGCGGATTGTTAATAAAGAGCTTGAAAAGTATGCAGGAAATTATATGTATTTTTCGCGTGAAACTGATGGACATATTTATTTAAATTATATCGGGAACGACTTTGAAGAATATAAAATAGAATTGAATAAATTATAATGCCTTAAAAAATGTTAATCGTATTGGGGCTAATACCTAAAAAGAAATAAATCTCCAACTTCAAGAACGGTCCCTTTAATCAACAGTTAGCAACGAATGCATACGAATAATAAAAATAGACACGAATGCACACGAATAAGGTGGTTTTGTTGAGCGATAAATCTCTGTAAATTACAATTTTTTTTAGATACAGTTTTAACATAGCGTAATTTTCCCCATAGATTTACGTACCAAAAAAACATTCGTGTATGTTCGTGTTCATTCGTGGCTTTACAACCACTCGCGTTAATTAGTTTTCATTCATGATTTTTTAAAACATTCGTGTTTATTCGTGTGCATTCGTGGTTTTAAAACACTCGCATTAATTTAGTGTACATTCGTGGTTTCTCCAAAATATTCGTATTAATTTAGTGTTTCATCGTGGAGAATTTTTCGTGCACTTATAGTAATTATCCCGTCTGATTTTTCGCTTTCTTCACCGATGAGATATTTAGGCCATGCATCATGAATAGCTAAAAGCGATTCTCGTTTTCGAAATTGTGTTGTTGCAGGAGCAGCGAACGGGGAGATCTGAATGTAGAACTTTTTATTGTTTTTTGTACATATAAAACTAATATTCTCCAAAAAGTCTTTGCCTTTTGAAATGCGTCCTTTAGTAACTGTGTATCCTTGATCTGTTAGTTTACAGTAGAGTGCGTTTTCGAAGGCTTTTTCTATGTTTGATTTTTTTAAGTTGCTGTCATTTGTAGTGGCAACGAAGGCATTCCTAAGGCCATTGTCGGTAAAATACCATGCAGAACCGGCTTCGATTGTTTTGAGCGTTTTTATATCTATTACAGGAATTTGTTCCAGAAGTCCGGACAGACGACAATATTCGAGATATTCAATAACTGTTTGATTTGAAACTGTTATGCGATTTGCGGCGAAAGATTCACTTATGGCTCTACTTGATATTTGTGTACCTTGTGTTTTAGCAATTTTTTCCAGTAGTTGCCTTATTATAGAAGGATTCCTGATAGAAAAGCGCTCAATGATGTTTTCAAGTATAAAAGAGTCTGCATAAATTTTTTGTATCATATATGTATTTTCGGATGTGCAGGGAAGAATTAGGGCACGTGGTATGCCTCCGCATAATAAATAATGTATGAATGATATTTGATTTTCTTTAAGGGAATGATATTCTAAAAATTCTTTATATGAAAAGCTGTGAATTTTGATAATTTCATATGTTATTGTTGTGCTTTGCTTAAGGATTTCTTCTAGAATAAGTGTTTTTTCTCCACTTAAGTAAATTGTTGTTTTGTATTTTTTATGAATTTCAACTATGGCAGGTAACAGATTTTCAATGTTCTCTGCATTGTCAATAATAAGTGCGGAAATACCTGCTCCTAATGCACGGGCTGCCTCAAGAAGATCATAGTCCGTTGAGATAATGTTTCCTCCTTTTATTTCTACTACACGTACAGGAGGTTTATCTCGTCTGAGACATCGGGCGATTTCGTTGAGCAAGGTGGTTTTTCCGCAACCTCTCAAGCCACTTAAAAGCACTGTGTCATAAGTTTTTCCTTTTTCTAAAGCATTGATTAAATATTTTTCTCTAATAATATCCATATTGTCAATTATAATAGACATTTATAGAATAATCAATATAAAGTATTTTATAAAAACAAAATTATTCATTTTTTTTGTGTTTTTTTGTTGCATTAATTTTTTTATTTTCGTATACTTTTCTCATAATCCGATTTTATGCGGAAAAACATATATTAGGAGAATAAATATGCCAAGGCAAATTAAGATTTTTGACACAACATTACGAGATGGAGAACAATCTCCCGGTTGTAGTATGAATTTAAAAGATAAACTCGATGTAGCTGAAAGTCTGGCACGCCTTGGCGTTGATGTTATTGAGGCGGGTTTTGCAATTGCAAGTCCCGGAGATTTTCAGTCGGTACAGGCCATTGCTCGCACTATTCGAGGAGTGTCGGTTGCCTCTTTGTGTAGAGCCTTAGAAAAAGACATTGATACTGCTTGGGAAGCAATTAAAGATGCGGAAAATCCGCGCATTCATACATTTTTAGCAACAAGTCCTTTACATATAGAATATAAATTAAAGAAAACGCCTGATCAAGTTTATGAACAAGCTGTTAAAATGGTTAAGTATGCAAGAAATCTTTGTGGTGATGTTGAGTTTTCTCTTGAAGATGCTTCTCGTTCCGACCCTGCTTTTATGTACAGGATTATTGAAGGTGTTATTAATGCAGGTGCATCTACAATAAATATTCCGGATACTGTAGGTTACGCCGTACCTGAGGAATTTGCAGCACTTATAAAAAACATTCGCCATAATGTGCCGAACATTGACAAGGCAATTATTTCCGTACATTGTCATAATGATTTGGGTCTTGCTGTTGCGAACAGTCTTGCAGCGGCAAAAGCAGGTGCCGGTCAAATTGAATGTACCATTAATGGTATAGGTGAAAGAGCCGGAAATGCTGCTTTGGAAGAAATTGTGATGAATTTGTATACACGTAAAGAATATTATGATATGATAACATGCATCGATACTACTCAGTTGTACCAAACTTCAAAAAGAGTTTCAAAGGCTACCGGTGTGCGTTGTCAACCGAATAAAGCAATTGTCGGTGAAAATGCTTTTGCACATGAAGCGGGAATTCATCAGCATGGTGTACTTGCAAATCGTGCAACTTACGAAATTATGACACCGGAATCTATCGGTTTACCACATAATAAGATGGTTTTAGGGAAACACTCAGGGCGTCATGCACTTGAAGAGCGTTTGGTTTATTTGGGATATAATATCTCGGAAGAAGAGATAGAAAAAATATTTGCAGAGTTTAAAATTCTTGCAGATAAAAAGAAAACTGTTTCTGACCGCGATATTGATGCACTTGTTTCAGGTTTTAGTTCAGGTGTTCCTAAAACATATAAACTTGATCGCTTTGTAATTAATTCGGGTTCTTCAATTACGGCTACTTCTGTTGTGCGTCTTATTAATAAAGATGGCGAAAAGATAGAAAAGGTTGCTATTGGCGACGGTCCTGTCGATGCTTCTCTTAATGCGGTTGATAAAATTATTGGCGGATCGGATATTAAACTTGAAGATTTTTCGCTCCAAATTGTAGATGCTATTGATACGGGAACTGATGCGCAGGGTGAAAGCCATGTACGCATAACACGAGACGGAAGATCATGGAATGGTAGCGGAGTTTCTACAGATATTGTAGAATCGGTAATTAAGGCGTATCTTTCTGCAGTGAATACGATGACCTTTGAGCTGGAGCAGGAAAAAACCAGGAAGATTGATGCATAGAGCAAACTTGCAGATATTTTGTGCTTTCTCATTTCATTGCGAAAGCACGAATAAAGTTACTTTCGAAAATTGAAACTTTTTCGTTGACTTTTTCATGGAGGGTTGATGAATAAAAAAATAGATATATTTGATTCTACTTTGCGTGATGGGGCACAGGGAGAAGGAATTAGCTTTTCCGTTCAAGATAAACTCCATATTGTGAAAGCTTTAGATGAGCTTGGTGTTCCTTATATAGAAGCCGGAAACCCGGGGTCTAATCCTAAGGATTTAGAATTTTTCAATGAGGTTAAAAAACTTAAGTTAAAACATTCTCATCTTGTTGCTTTCGGTTCAACGAGGCGTAAGGGCATTTCCGTTAAAGAAGATGCGAATGTGCAAAGTCTTTTGACCGCTGACACTGATTATGTGTGTATTTTTGGAAAGACTTGGGATTTTCAGGTTAAAGAAATATTAAAGGCGACGCTTGAAGAAAATCTTTCTATGATACATGATACAGTTGCATTTTTTGTAGCGGAAGGAAAAACGGTTTTTTACGATGCGGAACACTACTTTGATGGCTACTGTGCAAACCCGGAGTATGCCCTTGCAACGCTTAAAACTGCACATGAAGCCGGTGCTAAAACCCTTGTATTATGTGACACAAACGGTGGAAAGCTGCCGGACGAAATAATGCAAATGACAAGTGTCGCTCTCAAGGAAACCGGTGCTCAAATAGGTATTCACTGTCATAACGACACCGGTATGGCTGTTGCGAGTTCCTTGCTTGCTATTAAAGGCGGAGCAGATCATGTGCAAGGCACCCTACTTGGTTTTGGCGAACGTACCGGAAATGCAAATCTTTCTACAATATTGGCTAATCTTCAGCTGAAAATGGAATATGATTGTTTGCCTGAAGGATGCATACAAAATCTTACATCTGTTTGTAGACGCATTGCAGAAATTACAAATATTGCACTTGACAGCAGTATGCCTTTTGTAGGATACAATGCTTTTTCTCATAAAGCAGGAATGCACATAGATGCGGTTACCAAAAATCCAAGTGCGTATGAACATGTAAATCCTGAGGCAATAGGTAATGAACGGCACTTCCTTATGAGCGAGGTTGCAGGACGTTCTTTAGTTATAGGAAAAATACGAAAATTCGATCCGAACGTTCAAAAAGACAGTCCTGTTGCTGCGGCAATTGTTGCACGAGTAAAAGAGCTTGAGCATGAGGGGTATCAATTTGAGGGTGCGGAAGGTAGTTTTGAACTTCTTATGCGAAAAAATATGGGAAAATATAAACCCTTTTTTGACCTTGAATATTATAAAGTTATTGTAGAACAACCGATAGAAGGTGTTTCAAGTACTGCATTTGCACAAGTGAAAATAGGTGTTGATGGAGAGATGGCAATAACAGCCGGAGAAGGAGACGGTCCGGTACACGCACTTGACGGTGCTTTAAGGAGAGGTTTGCAGAGATTTTATCCGCAAGTTAAGCAAATACGACTTACGGACTTTAAGGTACGTGTGTTGGATTCAAAAAGTGCTACCGCCGCAAAGGTTCGAGTTCTTATAGATTCAACTGATGGCGAAACTTCATGGACAACAGTGGGTGTATCGAGCGACTTGATCGAAGCTTCTTGGATAGCCCTTGTAGATTCATTTGAATACAAATTGATAATGGATGTAGAAAAAAGATTTAAGGCGTATCTATAAAAAAGGTACTTGAATAAGAAGATACCTTGTAATATAACTTTAATTATGCTATAGTTGCTTTAATTATACTGCAGAAATTAGTGAAATATATTGACTTTTTTTAGGAGATGATATGGGAATGACAATGACCCAAAAGATTTTGGCGGCACATGCCGGATTAGATTCTGTTAAAGCTGGTCAGCTTATTGAAGCAAAGTTAGATCTTGTTTTAGGTAACGATGTTACCACTCCGGTAGCAATTACCGAATTTAATAAGATTGGGTGTAAAACGGTTTTTGACAGAACAAAAATCGCAATCGTTCCCGATCACTTTACGCCCAATAAAGATATCAAAGCTGCTGAACAAGCAAAGCTAGTTCGTGAATTTGCACGAAAGTACGACATTGAAAACTATTTTGAAGTAGGCTGTATGGGTATTGAACACGCACTTCTTCCCGAAAAGGGGCTTGTTGTTGCAGGTGATGTTGTAATCGGAGCAGACAGTCATACGTGTACATACGGTGCTTTGGGTGCTTTTTCTACCGGTGTTGGTTCTACAGATATGGCAGCCGGAATGGCTTCGGGAACTGCATGGTTCAAAGTGCCTTCTGCCATTAAATTTGTTTTGAAAAATAAGCTTTCCGGCTGGGCAAGCGGAAAGGACGTAATTCTTCATATAATAGGTATGATTGGTGTTGACGGAGCTTTGTATAAGTCTATGGAATTTACCGGTGATGGCATTGCTTCTATTGACATTGACGGACGTTTTACTATTGCTAATATGGCAATTGAAGCGGGGGCAAAAAACGGTATTTTCCCTGTCGATGAAGTGACGTTGGCATATCTTAAAGAACACGGAAAAAAAGCACCTACAATCTATGAGGCGGACGTAGACGCAGAATATGATCGTATTATAGAAATCGATTTGTCAACCATAAAACCAACGGTGGCTTTTCCGCATTTACCGTCGAATACAAAGACAATTGATGAGGCAAAAGGTTTGAAAATAGACCAGGTAGTTATTGGTTCTTGCACAAACGGACGCATTGAAGATCTTCGCGTTGCTGCTTCCATTCTCAAAGGAAGAAAAGTTTCTCGCGATGTTCGCTGTATTATTTTTCCTGCTACTCAAAAAATTTATCTTCAAGCGGTTCGCGAAGGATTGGCTGAAATTTTTGTTGAAGCTAATGTTGCATTTTCAACACCTACTTGCGGTCCTTGCTTAGGCGGTCATATGGGTATTCTTGCAAAGGGCGAGCGTGCTTTGGCAACAACAAATAGAAATTTTGTTGGTCGCATGGGGCATCCTGAAAGCGAAGTGTATTTATCAAACCCTGCTGTAGCGGCAGCAAGTGCGGTAACCGGAGTTATAACAGATCCGGCAGAGCTTATGGTAAAATAATTAATAAGGACGGTCAAATTATATGAAAGCACATGGAACGGTTTTTAAATATGGTGACAATGTTGACACAGACGTAATTATTCCGGCACGTTACTTGAACACATCAAATGCAAAAGAGCTTGCCGCTCACTGTATGGAAGATATTGATGCAAGTTTTGTTTCAAAGGTCAAAGCGGGTGACATTATGGTTGCCGACAAAAATTTTGGTTGCGGTTCCAGCCGCGAACACGCACCGCTTGCAATAAAGACGGCAGGTATTTCTTGTGTTATTGCTTCTACCTTTGCACGTATTTTTTATAGAAACTCTATAAATATAGGGCTTCCTATTCTTGAATGCCCAGAGGCAGCTGCGGGTATAAAAGCCGGTGACGAAGTTGAAGTAGATTTCGATACCGGTCTTATTAAAAATATAACAAGCGGTAAAGAATTCAAAGCTCAGCCTTTTCCACCTTTTATGCAAGAAATTATTAAAGCTGACGGCCTAATTAATCAGCTTAAAAAGAAGCTTGCCTAAATAAGGTTTTCACGTATGTTTGCACCAATAATTTATTATAAGTTTTTGCAAGGCGAACTTACTTAATTAAACAATAAAAGAGATGGATAATATGAAAATGAATATTGCGACAATTCCCGGAGATGGAATAGGACCCGACATTGTTAGAGAAGGATGCAAAGTTTTAAAAACAATCGGTAAAAAGTTTGGACATGAGTTTGTGTTTACAGAAACTCTTGCAGGGGGAGCCGCCTATGATCTTTATGGAGAGCCCTTACCGGCAAAAACACTGGAGGCTTGTTGTAAAAGCGATGCAGTTCTTTTAGGAGCGGTTGGAGGACCCAAATGGGATTCTTTACCCGGCAAAATGCGTCCTGAACAAGCACTTCTTGGTTTACGAAGCGGTATGAAAGTATATGCAAATATAAGGCCTGCTTTAATGTTCAAACAACTTTCCGACGCCTGCCCTTTAAAAAAAGAAGTAGTAGGCGAAGGGCTTGATATTTTAATAGTACGCGAATTAACGGGTGGCATATACTTTGGTGACAGAGGTAGAACAGAAGACGGAAACGAAGCCTGGGATACAGAGCGTTACAGCAAAACTGAAATTGAGCGCATTCTAAAAATAGGTTTTGAGTCGGCACAAAAAAGACAAAAAAAGCTTTGTGTTGTAGACAAGGCAAATATTCTTGAATCGAGTCGCTTGTGGCGCGAAGTTGCCGAAGGTATGAAAGCAAGATATTCCGATGTGGAACTTTCATATATGTATGTCGATAACGCTGCTATGCAGCTTGTGCGCAATCCGGGGCAGTTTGATGTAATTGCTACAAGCAATATGTTTGGCGACATTTTGTCCGATGAAGCAAGCCAGATTACCGGTTCTATTGGTATGCTCGCTTCCGCATCTATCGGAGATTCCGGTCCCGGTCTTTATGAACCCATTCACGGATCTGCACCCGACATTGCAGGAAAAGATTTGGCTAATCCATTAGCAACAATATTGAGCTGTGCAATGATGCTCCGTTTTTCTTTTAAGCTTGAAAAAGAAGCTCGTGCAATAGAGTCTGCAATTGAAGCTGTTCTTGATGAAGGATGGAGAACCGGCGATATTGCAGGAAACTCTTCCCAAAGAGAAGCCCTTGGTAATAAACTGGTTGGTACAAAAAAAATGGGAGACTTGGTTAGCCAAAAAATTTCTTCAATGTAATATTTCAATACGATTATACTATTTTAATAATAATTTTTTTTGAATTGACTTTGTCTTTAGACAAAAGTAGGAGGAACGAAAATGAAAAGTAATAAAACAAAAAGCGGTATGGAGCGTTCACCTCACCGATCTCTTTTTAGAGCAATGGGCTATACTGACGAAGAATTAGCCTGTCCTATTGTCGGTGTAGTCAATTCAAAAAATGAAATTATTCCCGGACATACGCATTTAGATGTTATAGTAGAAGCCGTAAAAGCAGGCATTAGAATGGCAGGAGGAACACCTATGGAGTTTCCGGCCATTGGTGTATGCGACGGTATTGCAATGAATCATGAGGGAATGAAGTACTCGCTGGTGACAAGAGAGCTTATTGCAGATTCAACGGAATGTGTGACAAAGGCTCATGCTTTTGATGCACTCGTAATGATTCCCAACTGTGACAAGGTTGTTCCGGGCATGCTTATGGCAGCAGCACGGCTCAATGTTCCTACCGTTTTTGTTTCAGGTGGTCCCATGCTTGCCGGAAAATACAAGGGTAAAAGATTATCTTTGACAAATATGTTTGAAGCAGTAGGTGCTGTAGCGGCAGGAAAAATGAGTGAAAAAGAACTTCATGACATGGAATGTGCGGCTTGTCCAACATGCGGTTCGTGTTCTGGCATGTTTACTGCAAACTCAATGAACTGCGTAACTGAAGTTTTGGGCATCGGTTTACCCGGTAACGGAACCATTCCTGCTGTTTACGGCGACCGCATTGCGCTTGCAAAAAAAGCAGGTATGGCGGTTATGGATATGTATAACAAAGGCATAAATGCTTGTAATATATTAACCAAAGAAGCCTTTGACAATGCACTTGCTGCAGATATGGCATTAGGTTGCAGTACAAACACTCTTTTACATCTACCTGCTATTGCTCATGAAGCCGGTGTAAAAATTGACTTACGAAAAATAAATGACATATCTGAAAAAACGCCGAATCTTTGCCGTCTAGCACCGGCGGGAGAAACTTTTATAGAAGATTTGCATCAAGCCGGTGGCATTCAAGCTCTTCTTGCAGAACTTGCAAAGAAAAACTTAATACAAACATCTGTTATGACAGTGACAGGAAAAACTCTTGCAGAAAATATAAAACATGTTGTAAACTTTGACCCTGAAATTTTGCGACCTATAGAAAACCCCTGGTCAAAAACCGGAGGCATTGCCGTGCTTTTTGGCAATCTTGCTCCGGATGGATGCGTTGTAAAGCGTTCAGCTGTTGCACCTGAAATGATGAAACATTCAGGTCCTGCACGGGTTTTTTCGAGTGAAGAAGAAGCCTTCGAAGCAATACAAAAAGGAAGCATTAAAAGCGGTGATGTATTGGTTATTCGCTATGAAGGTCCTCGCGGCGGTCCGGGTATGAGAGAAATGCTTTCGGTAACAGCCGCTCTTGCAGGGCGCGGCATGGATAAAGAAGTTGCGCTCATTACCGATGGAAGATTTTCGGGGGCAACTCGTGGTGCTTCAATTGGTCACTGTTCTCCTGAAGCAGCTGTTGGTGGTCCTATTGCATTAGTCCAAGAAGGTGACACAATCACTATTGATATTAATGCCTATAGCATTACACTTAATGTAAGCGATGATGAATTGGCAAAACGGAAAGCTGCGTGGGTATGTCCGCCTCCAAAAGCAACAAAAGGCTATCTTGCACGATACGTAAAATTAGTTTCAAGTGCCGACAAAGGTGCAATACTGGAGTAATATATGAAAACACAAATTCAAACAAAAACTGTAACAAAAAACGAAACAAAGCCTTATATGGCACCTTTACCAAAAGAGGTGCAGCGAATGACCGGTGCTCAAGTTGTTATTCAGTGTTTGCTTGAACAAGGAGTAGATACTGTTTTTGGTTATCCCGGTGGTGCCATATTAAATATTTATGATGAGTTATATAAAAGCTCCGATAAAATTCGCCACATTCTTACCGCACATGAACAAGGTGCATGCCACGCAGCCGACGGATACGCTCGCTCAAGCGGAAAAGTAGGTGTTGTTATGGCAACGAGTGGACCGGGAGCAACAAATCTTGTAACGGGAATTGCAACCGCATACATGGATTCCGTTCCGCTTGTAGCAATAACATGTAATGTACCAATGGCATTGCTGGGTAAAGATAGCTTTCAAGAAGTAGACATTGCCGGTATTACAATGCCCATTACAAAGCATAACTATATTGTACGAGACGTAGCAAAGCTTGCAGATATAATTCGAGAAGCGTTTGAAATTGCCCGAAACGGTCGTCCGGGGCCTGTTCTTATTGATATTCCAAAAAATGTAACAGCGGAAGAAGTCGATTATATATTAGAAAAAATTGACCCGAAAATAATAAAAAGCAATGCCGTTAAAAGAAGCAATGCAAAAATACCTCTTCCAACAATAGAAGAATTAGATGCTTTTGCAGAAATTTTAAGCAATGCAAAAAAACCCTTTTTCTTTGTTGGTGGTGGTGTTACTATTGCGAACGCTACCGAAGAATTAAAAACTCTTGCAGAAAAGTTACAAGCACCTGTTTCAGTTTCGCTCATGGGAAAGACAGCTTTTTCCTGCCGTCACGAATTAAACACAGGAATGATAGGTATGCATGGAACAAAGGCATCGAATGCACTTGCGAATAAATGCGATGTTTTTATTGCCGTTGGTGCACGTTTTTCAGACCGTGTTATTTCGGACTCAAAAAAATTTGCTAGAGAGGCACGCGTAGTACATATTGATATTGATCGTGGAGAAATAAATAAAAATATACCAACGGCGGCATCTTTAACAGGTAATATAAAAATAATTCTTAAAGAATTGGCAGATAGAGTAAAAATGCGAAAAAAAGACGAGTGGAATCTCGAAGCTGATGAACTAAAAAAACATATTCCTTTGATGTACACAAAAAAAACTCCTCTTCATCCTAAATTTGTTCTTGAAAAAATTAATGAGGTACTCGGAGATGAAACGATTATTACAACAGAAGTCGGTCAGCACCAGATGTGGGTTGCTCAGTTTTATCCGTTTACAAAACCGAGAACTTTTTTAACCTCCGGCGGCTTAGGCACCATGGGCTACGGAACAGGTGCTGCATTGGGGGCACAGATTGCTTGTCCTGATCGTCGTGTTGTGCATATTGCTGGTGACGGTTCGTTTCGTATGAACTTAAATGAGCTTGCTACAATCTCTCACTACAATATTCCGATTATTATTATTATTGCAAATAACGGAACATTAGGAATGGTACGTCAATGGCAAAAAATGTTTTATGGAAAACGTTACTCTGCAACAACGCTCGATCGAGCACCGGATTTTCTAAAATTAGCTGAAGCCTTTGGAGTGCGAGGTTTCCGTGCAGCCAATGAAAAAGAGTTTAGCGAAGCTTTTTCAAAAGCCGTAAGTGAAAACACACCCTGTCTCATAGACTGCGGAATAAACATAGACGAAATGGTTTTCCCCATGGTTCCTGCAGGAAAACCAATAGATGAGCTCCTTTTGGAAGCCGAATCCTAATAAACGAGGACTGAGAAAGGCATTTAGCTTAATCTCGGTCCTTTTTTTTTGTATCGATGATACCATTAAGAATTTTTAACTTGTCTTGCAAGTTCGCGTCCGCGTTCTTTTAGAGTGGTTTTATCTTCTGCACATGGTAATCCTTGCCATTCATAGCTTTCAATTTCTTCCCATTTTAACGGAAGAACGGCTTCATCATATTCTCTTTTTGCACCGCCAATCCAGCCCCAACTTCCAATGCGTAATGCTTTTTTACCTGAAAAATGTTTCCTGTTAAAAAGATTTAAGATATAAGCCATTGGAGGATACATTTTATATTCATATGTAGGCATTGCAAGAACGATGCCTTTTGCTTTATATGCTTCACCTAAAACAAAAGAGGCATTAGTAGAAGGAATTTCAAGTATATTAACATTAACACCTTCTTCTTTAATGCCTTCGATTACGGCATCCAAACCGATTTTTGTGTTACCATACATTGAACCCCAAATAACGCAAATTTCCTTTTCGAGTTCTCCACCTGTGTTATATCCGGCATAACGAATATAGTCATTAATAATGCGTTTTGGATTTTTTCGCCATACTAAACCGTGACTTGGGGCAACAACTTTAATCTGCGTTGAAGAAAATTTGTCGATAGCTTGTTTTACAAAGTGCGAAAAACTTGCAACGATATTAGCATAGTAACGTAGGGCTTCTTTTTCAAAAAAGATAAGCTCTTCTTCTGTGCATTCATCATCAAAAATGCGCGAAGGATTTTCTTTTGTTCCAACACAGCCGTATGAGCCAAAAGCATCACAAGAAAAAAGCACTTTAGATTTTTCTTCATATGTCATCATTGTTTCCGGCCAGTGAACGTTCGGTGTTTCCGTAAAATGAAGAACGACACCTTGCCCTAAATCTATGGAGTCTCCTGTTTTTACAACTTGTACGGCTGTGTTTTGAAAGTCTTTTTCGTTATCGTTTACAGCTTTACAAAATTTTTCAACAAGTTCGGCACCTTTTTTTGTTGTTACGATTTTTGCATTCGGACACATCTTTCTAAAATCTTTTAAAAAACCGGAGTGATCGCTTTCTAGGTGATTTAAAACTAAATAATGAATGTCGCATAAATCAATGCCAATTGAAGACATTTGTGATTTCATCTTTTCAGGAGCATCTTCCCAGTCGCGATATAAATCAATAAGTGCAACTTTATCAGACTTTACGATGTATGAGTTTAATGAAACACCGTGAGGTATTGGCCAAAAACCTTCAAAGTACGGTGCATCTTTTATATCTGCATGAAGTGCATAGACCCATGATGTAATTTCTTTTGCATTTAAATTTTTGTTCATGATTGTGTTCCTTTATTATCCTCTTTAATTTTTTTATCTTTTTTATTATAATATAAAATAGTTTAGTTTTGTAACACTATGTGAAGTATAACATTTTAAAAGAATGACGACAAGGCGAAAAAACCTTATACGATTTTTTTTTAGATAAAATGATAGATGTACATTTGTAGGAGGAGAATATGAGATATGTAATCTCTGTTCTTGTAGAAAATCAGGCGGGAGTTTTGAGTCGTGTATCCGGTTTGTTTAGTAGACGTGGATATAATATTGACAGTTTAACCGTCGGTGAAACATATAATCGTGATCAGTCGCGTATGACAATTGTTGTTCAAGGCGATGAATATATTCTTGAACAAATAGAAAAGCAACTTTCAAAACTTGTAGAAGTAATATCGATAGAACATTGTATAGCTTCCGAAACTGTTTTGCGTGATATGGCTTTAATTAAAGTAAATGCTAGTGGTGAAAAACGTATAGGCGTTATTGAAACGGCAAATATTTTCCGTGCACATATTGTTGATGTGGGCATTGATTCTTTGGTAATTGAAGCCACAGGAAGTGAAGAAAAAATAGCCAGTTTAATCCGTCTTCTTGAACCGTTTGGCATAATAGAACTTGTAAGAACAGGATTGACAGCTATGGGACGCGGAATGAGAATTTTATCGTAGAGAAAAGACGTATATTAAATTTCGTTTTTATAGTGAGAAGTTTTTCAGCACGAAAATATTTTACAAGTAGCTTTTTAATGCAGAGAAGGTGTTATATAAATCATTAAAACGTAATGAGGCATATGTGTCTAGCGGAGTGGATTGCTCATTGACTATAACGAGTGTTCCTTTGTTTTTTAAGGTGTAAAGCGGAAGACTCGCGGCGGGTTGAACAATTAAACTGGATCCAAGTACTATCATTAAATCTGCCATACTTGCATTTTGAACGGCTTTAGCAAAGACATCTTGAGGTAAATTTTCACCAAAAAAAACGATATCGGGTTTTATTGTATTACCGCACGATTGACAAAGCGGAACCTTACCGAAGCGAGCTCGTGGAGCCACTGTTTCAAAAGATTCTGTTTTATTACACGAAAGACAACGATGAACAAGCGGACTGCCGTGAATTTCAAATACAGTTTTACTTCCGGCTTTTGTATGTAATAAATCAATATTTTGCGTGATAACGGCCTTTATATAGCCCTTTGCTTCTAAATCTGCTAATACTTCATGCACTATTGATGGTTTTTTTTCATCTAAACCGTAAATAAAATCTTTAGCAAGGTTATAGTATACAGACGGATCGGAGTGAAATAAATTTACATCGAACATTCTATCGGCATCTAACGTTTTATACAGACCGTCTTTTCCGCGAAAATCTTGAATACCAGAAAGTGTACTGACTCCTGCACCGGTAAAAGCTACACAATACTTTGCTGTTTTAATTTTTTTGACGAGTTCTTTTATATTTTCTTTCATTTATTGAATTATAACATGGATTAATAGAATTGTAAAATGTTCTTAGCGGGTCAATGCAAGTTAAAAATCTTTATCTAATCTTTATATTTCTTTTACACAATCTATATTGCAATGGTTCATATTAAGTGTAATACTAAATCATACCAAGGGGGTAATTTGTATGAGTAAAGCATTTGTTAGAAAATTTATTATTGCTATTTTTCTTATTGTCGCAGGAGTAGGAGCTTTTGCATGTGAGATGATTTTTACATTAGATGCAGAAAAATCAGTTTCCATGAATGTCATTCCGGGAAGTGAAGTAAAATTAGTAAAATGGCAAAGTTATAAATTAACTGTGGAATTTAATGAAGATCACCGAAATTGTAAAATTCCTGCATCAGAAACTATTTTTCTTTTAAATGGCGAAAAATGGAGAGTAAATAAGGAAACTCAATCATTAATCTTAAAAAATTCTATAGAATGGAAAGAAGAGACTAAAACAAAAAACATAGTTGTGATTGAATTTGTAGCATCCGTTGCCGGCGAACAAAAATTGCAAATAGTTAGAGAATGTTCAAAAGGAGGCTACAATGAAACAATTACCTTCGTGGTTGAATAAGGCTTGGAAAAAAAAGGCAGTTATTTTTCGAACGTTGGTGCAAATAATCGTTTTTATTGGAGCTGTATTTTTACCGGTTGGAATTTTCCACATGATTTGTCCTATGGGCGGAATTGCAACTCTTACACGTTTTATTTCTCAAGGTTTGTATATTCCTAAAACAAGCATAGCAAATCTAATCATTTTAGGTGTAGTGCTTTTTATAACTATTATTGCCGGTCCTGTGTTTTGTGGTTGGATTTGTCCGCTTGGTTCCATACAAGATTGGATTAGAAGCCTTTCTATTAAATTGAAGATAAAAAGATTAACCGTTCCAAAACGCTTAAATACAGTATTGTCATTTTTACGGTTTGGCATTTTGTTCTTTGTAATTTATGTTACAACAAAAAGTCTTTCATTATTATTTATGCGTATAGATCCGTATTATGCACTTACACATTTTTGGACAGGAGAAGTTTTTCCGCTTTCATTGTTGATTTTAGCCCTTACGTTGATAACATCATTTTTTATTGATCGTCCGTGGTGTCGATGGTTTTGCCCGTTAGGTGCCGTATTAAGTGTGCTTGGAAAGATAAGTATCTTTAAGATAAAAAAACCTTCGTCTAAATGTATTAGTTGCGGTTTGTGTAACAAAGCATGTCCGGTGGGTTTGTTTCCAGAAAAAAAAGATATTGATATACGATGTATAAGATGTGGTTTATGTACACCGGCTTGTCCTAAAAAGGTTCGCACCAATAAGTCAAATTATCTTGTCGGATTAATAAGTGCAATTATTTTAGTAATTGTTTTTTTTACAGTATCAAGTTTTACTGAAAAAACTTTTGGTGTAAAAGCTAAAGGTGAAATTTCTATGAATACTACAATTCATGAGGCATCACATAATCTTGGTATAAGTGAAAAAGAAATTCTTGAAAAACTAGGTCTTCCGGAAACGTTTGCAACAGGAACTAAATTGATAGATATTGAAGATCAGTATGAAGATATTACATGGACTTATATTAAGGAAACACTAAAATTTTAGATGAACAAATACAAGTTAATTTCTGTTTATATTATGCGGAAGTTAACTTGTATTTTTTTTGCAATTTTTAGTATGATTTAAAAAATTTAACAGTTCCGGTATGATTATGAAAAATAAAAATTCTAAAAACTATTGATATAAATTTTCATCTCCGTAACGCTTGTGATAAAAGTGTGGATTAAAAATTTTTCGTAAACTAAATTTTTCACCAAGGTAAAAAGTGTTAAGGTCTTTCATATATGGAACACAATAAGTTATGATGTCATTATTGTCTGCATATTGTGTTACGCTTTTACAACAAGAGTAAACATACATTTTACTTTTGTTGTTGCCAAAAATTTTTGGTGAACCAAATGTTACGACATCGCATTTTTGTTTTGTTCTGTAAAAAAAATCTTCACAAGCGAGTTGTGTAATTGCACCGCCGTAACTCCAGCCAATTATGGTTGGTTGATATTTTTTTACTAAATTGCATTCGGCAATATAATTTTTCATTATTTCATCGTTACATGATTTCCAAGCATTACCAAATCCGCGATGTACTCGCATTATGCTAGTTTGCTTTTTATAAAGTTTGCTTGCAAAGTTAAAGTTATTTTGCCAATCTCTTTTTGATTTTGTTTCTTGAAAAATAAGATAAATGCGTTTATTTTTTTTGTCTGTTTCAATATAATATTGAACATCATCGCCAACTGTAATATATTGAGTTGTTAAAATTTTATTGTATATTAGATGCGGTTTATAATCCACTTTTTTTTTCCTATTATATTTATAGTAAATGTTTTTTTGAAAAAAGTATATATGTTTAAAAAGGAAAAAAAAGAATGAAAAAAAGAAATTATTTTTGTTTATAGTATAAGTTATATTTTTTTAATAATTTTTTCAAAGCAATTTATATTGACACTATTAAATTAAAATATGATATTAATACATATGAAAAAAATATCATTTCTAAACGATTCATTGTTTTCTTATTCCTTTCCCTATAGTGTTTCATGGAACATTTTTCCCGGAGATGTGCATCTTGTGATTGGCTTAGACGGTGCCGATAAAAAAAATCTCTCTACTCTTTTTTCGTCTCTATCGTTTCCAATTGTATCATTTGAAGAAGCGTCGAATGTTATTGAAGAAGAGCGGAATAACGATGACTCAGAATTTATCGAAGGCGGTGTAGACCACGGGCGTTGTGTACGAACTTTTCTTAATCTACAAGAAAAACATCTTAATGAAAAAATTAATACCATCTGCGACATCGAACACATTTTAGATCGTGGCTTAAAGTACTTGTCAACGGGAGAAATGAAACGAACTCTTCTATATAAAGCACTCGCGTCGTCGTCTCCGCTGTTGGTACTCGACAATCCCTTCGACGGATTAGACACACATTCTCGTACTGCGATGCTATCTGCCATACAAATATTGTCTCGCAACAAAACCGCGTTTGTAATATTTACGGAAGATACAAATTTGCTTGACTCAGCGTCTCATATTGTCTATGCCGATATCGATGATGCAAATGCCAATCATACAAATATAGATCATAACAACATCGAGCATACGAATGGCGAGCATGCAAAAAATGTTTTTATCGGGACGAAGGAACAATTTCTGCACACTGATATATATCGGACGCTCGCACAAGACGCTTTGAAAACCGGTTCTTTTGATGAGGCGGGTTTTGAAAATATTTTTTCAACTTCTGTACGAGCGCAGACGGATGACGCTCCGTATCAATCACATCAACCACAAAAAAAAGAGTTGGTGCGGATGGTGAACGTTACCGTACAATGGGACGGACGAAAGGTGCTCGACAATATCAATTGGACAGTCTATGAGGGCGATCACACGCTTGTGCAGGGAAAAAACGGCTGCGGTAAAACGACGCTGCTTGAGTTGATTACCGGCGACAATCCGCAAGTCTATGCGAACGATGTGTATCTGTTTGGTGCAAAACGCGGGAGCGGAGAATCGATCTGGGATATTAAAGCTAAGCTCGGCATTGTATCGTACAAGCTGCACCTTGAGCATCGCCTCGTTCGCGGATATACCGTTGAACAAGTTATCGTTTCCGGCTTTTACGATTCTATCGGTTTGTATACGAAGCCGAACAAATCCGAAATCGATACGGCGCATCGATGGATCGATCTTGCAGGCATGCGTTCGCTTGCATCTAAAAATTTTTCAACGCTCTCGTACGGCGAGCAGCGAGCTGTCTTAATTCTTCGCGCTGTCGTAAAACATCCGCCCCTGTTAATTCTCGACGAACCGTGCCACTCACTCGACGCACAAAGCAAAGCCTTCGTATTAGCCCTGTTACAAAAGATAGCGCTGATCGGAAAGACGACACTCATTCACGTCACACACGACCCCGAAGAAATACTGCCATGCGAAAAGTATGTGTTTCAATTTCTGACGGGGGAGATCCCGATGTATCGGGTAGATAAAAATCATTGACAATTTGTATACAGTGTATTATAATGTATACACGGAGGTTGTAATGGGAAAATCTGTAATTGCAACATTTCGCACAACAAAAGAACATAAAGATCGGATTGATAATCTTGCAAAGGCAACGAAACGGTCATCGGCTTTTTTCTACAATTATTTGCTCGATGAATATCTTGATGAGTTAGAGGATATTTTTGTTTCTGAACAAAGAATGGAAGACGTACGCGCAGGAAAAAGCACTTTAATTTCTCTTGACGAAATCGAAGAAAAATATGGCTTATAGTATTGCTTTTGAATCTCAGGCAGAAAAAGAATTTTCAAAGCTCGATAAAACAGCTCAACAAAACATATTTAATTATTTAAAAAAGTTATCTACGTTAGAAAATCCACGCTTGTTAGGAAAATCATTAAAAGGGAACTTCTCAGATTTCTGGCGTTACAGAGTCGGCGACTATAGAGTTATCTGTGACATTGACGATGAGAGAATTTTGGTAACTGTGGTGCGAATTGGTCATAGAAAGGATGTGTATAAATAATAGACTTTAATTTCACAAAGGCAAAGTATCTTTTTTAACTATGGTACGGTGTTGACCCTGAAATAGATTAACGGTTTATTTTTTCATCAATGCGGAATAGTTAAGGTTATTTTCTCTGGCATAGGAAATAAAATCTTTTTCTTCTTGGGTTACTCTCATTTGGTATTGTAAGGGCGAGCCGTATTTTTGTTTTCGACCTGCGTTATTTCTTGAGCCACCGTGTCCGAATTCCTTTTCATAAGATACAAGTCCGGATTTTTTCATATATTTTTTTTCGGAAATGATTTTTTCATCAGCAGAAATTTCAGACTCTAACTTTTTGGAAACGTATCCTTCAGTATCTTCGACAAATACGTATTTCATACTCAAACCTCCTTTAACCTTTGCTTGGCTAGTTTGATTGTTTCTTTTGGAGTCTTTTGTGACTTCTTTACAAAAACGACTCCAATTACAATAATTTTTCCTTCTTTATATTTAAATAAAGATCGTAGTTCATTTGATTTTATTTCAAAAATTTTATTTTGTATTGCTTTTACTTTTACAAATTCAATGCCTTCGCTTTCAATAACTCCTGTTGTGTAATTTCTAAATTCGAGATTTCTGATTCTACAGCAGGATGTTTTTCTACCTTGAATTTCATGATTAAATTATAATGGGACATCTTGATTTTGTCAACATATTCAAGAAACGATTGTTGAAAAGTATGTGGAGATGGGATAGGGTGGGAAAACGCAAAGGATGCTTTGTTTTCTACAATGTGATATAATACTGTTATGAAGCCGAAAGGAAATATTTGACGCTAGAATTACAATATATTATATTGTTTTTAAGTATCAGGAGGTAAAATATGCAAGCTGTGATCCAGAAATGGGGAGATAATTTAGGTTTTAAAATTCCTTCAGACTGGGCAGAAGATAATGGAATAAAAAGTGGCAGTAAGGTTCAGGTAATTACAGAAAAGGAAAAAATCTAATCCTTCCCACCATCCAACTTTTCTTCAACACGTCTCACAAACTCCGTCAGCGTTAAACCGAAAGCCTGTGCAATTTTGTAGATGACGGTAAGCGACGGTAGCTTGTCGCCGTTTTCAATTTCAGAAATATACACTTGGTGAGAATCGATAGCCTCCGCCAATTTCTCTTGAGAAACACCTTGTTCTTTTCGCAATTCACGTATAAGTTCGCCTACCGCTTTATTCACAAGGGAAATATAATATAACATTGTAGTTAGTTATTATTTAACAAAAAATAAAGTCTTTTATTAAGAGTTAATTTTATTGTAGTTTACCACCGGCTTCTAAAAATTCTTGTATGGTTTTTAATGATTCTTCATCGCCTGCATCTGCTGCTTTTTTAAACCATTCGAGAGCTTTACCGGTATCGCCGGCCACGCCGGTTTCCCATAAGTAACATAAACCGACTTCGTGCATTGCTTTTACGTGTCCCGCTTCAGCAGCTTTTTTATACCAATTAAAAGATTCTTCATCATTATCTTGTGTTCCTATACCTCTGTAAAAGAATAATCCTAATTTGTACATAGCATCTATATTTCCGGCTTCAGCTGCTTTCTTATACCATTTGAAAGCATCATTACTATTACCTATATCTTCAAAGGCAAGAGCTTTTTCATAATAACTTATAGCTTTTTCACTTTTTGAACAACCGATGATAAGTAACATTGTCATAAGTAAAGTAATTAAGAGTAAAAGATTTATTTTTTTCATTTGTCTTCTCCTTTGTTTTTGTACGGTAAAAAAAATCTTAAAAAAAATATTTTTAATAGATTTTCTATATTTAAGTATGTTGTATTAATTTTGATCTGTCAATCAATATATGTATAGATGATATACCATAGGTAATGTACGTATAGATTTTGTTAACAATATTTGTGCAAAAAGTGCTATACTTTTATTTGTTTTTTATATATTATATTGAAGTTGATAAAAATTTTTTCGGGCAGTAGCGCAGGGGTAGCGCGCTTGGTTCGGGACCAAGAAGTCGGGGGTTCAAATCCCCCCTGCCCGAAAAACATTAATTGACAATAAAAAAATTGACATATCTAAAAATAATATATGCTAAATTTAAAAACTTTCATTCGAAAAAAAATTAACATTTTTATTACACATTGTTCTATTATCAATCTATAATCATTATTGATTTTTTACAAAATTTTTGTTATATTTAAAACATTATTTTATAGGAGAATTCTGTTGTTAGAAAAAATAAAAGAAACAGCAGTTTCCATCGGACCCATTGCTTTGATTGTTTTGCTTCTCAGCTTTACGGTTGTGCCAATGAGCTGGGGGCTGCGTGTTTCATTTATGTTATGTAGTGTTTTGACAATTTTTGGTTTGGCTTTATTTTTACTCGGTATCGACATTGGTATTCTTCCAATGGGAGAAAGAGTAGGTTCTGCCTTGGTTAGCAAACGAAATTTACCATTTTTAATAATTGCATCTTTTGTTATTGGTTTTATTATTACAATAGCAGAACCGGGTGTTCATGTTTTCACTACACAAGTTGTTAGCGTGGATCCTCGTATTAATGCAACTACACTCATGTTTATGATTGCCGGTGGCATAGGTTTTTTCATTTCGCTTGGTTTTGTTCGTGCAGTTTTTCAAATTCCTATAAGAATTTTTTATATCATCTTTTATGTAATCGCTTTCGTTTTAGCATTTCTTGCACCAAGCGAATTTTTTGCAATTGCTTTTGATGCAAGTGGTGCTTCTACAGGACCATTGACTGTACCTTTTATTATTGCTTTGGGTATAGGTGTTGCTTCTGTAAGAACTTCAACAGCAGATAGTAAAGCGGATAATTTTGGCTTGACAGGTTTGGCTGCAATAGGACCCATTTTGGCTGTGTTAATCATGGGAATGCTTATGACTGGAGGAGAAAGCAATGTTAGCGAAGTTACTGTTGCCGTTTCTGAAAGTGAAATAGCTAGCACTGTGGCGACGGGTTCGTTTGCAATGGAAATCAACAAAGTTATACAAATGCTTCCCGATACATTTATGGACGTTGTAAAAGCATTCTTACCGTTGATAGGTATGTTTATTGTATTTTTAATTTTTCTATTTAAAATGACTTTACGACAAGTAATTAAAATTTCAATCGGTATGATTTATGCATTTTTAGGTTTGTATTTATTCTTAGTTGGTATTAATGGAGGTTTTATTCCTGCCGGTACAATTATCGGAGAAACATTAGGTAATGGAAATTACAAAGCATTGTTAGTTATTCTTAGTTTGACATTTGGTGCAATTGTTGTTCTTGCCGAACCTGCTGTTTGGGTTTTGACAAAACAAGTAGAAGAAATTTCCGGGGGCCTTATTCGAAGAAAAGTTCTTCTTGTCGCGTTATCAGCCGGTATTTCAATTGGAGTGGGACTTGCGATGGTTCGTGTAATTTTCGGTTTTAGTATTGCTTATATTCTCGTGCCGTTTTTTGCAGTTGCATTATCTTTGACATTTTTTTGCCCAAAACTTTTTACCGCAATTGCATTTGACTCCGGCAGTGTTTCATCCGGCCCAATGACAACTTCATTTATTTTATCGTTTGCTTTGGGAGCTTCTAATGCTCTTGGCGGAAATCCTTTGGTTGATGCATTTGGTGTTATCGGTTTAGTTGCGGCAGCTCCACTTGTTGCAATTCAAATTTTAGGATTAATTTTTGCAAAAAAATCTGCGAAACAAGGAAAAGAAAAATGAAATTAATTATATCAATTGTACCACGTAATAAAGGCGAAGCTATTACAGAAGCAGTTCGCAAAATCGGTTCATCAGGTGCAACAATTCTTTTTGGAAAAGGTACTGCAAAAAATCCAATTTTAGGATTGTTCGGTTTTGGTACATCAAATAAAGATTTGATTTATATTTTAGCAAAAAATTCTGAATGTGAAAAATTCAATCAAACAATTATTGACTTTACAAAAAATGAAAAAATAGGATTTGGTGTTTTGTTCAATGTTGACTGTGATAGAATTTTGAAAAACGGTTCAATAGAAATTGAAGAAGGAGAAAATTTTATGGCAACACATACATTAATCACAGTAATCTTAAATGCAGGTTTGGCAGAAGATACAATGGCTGTAGCACGAAAAGCAGGAGCAAGTGGCGGAACAGTGGTAAATGCTCGCGGAACAGGAAAAGAAGAAGATGAAAAATTCTTTGGTATTACAATTGTACCTGATAAAGAAATGTTAATTATTCTTGCACAAAAAGAACAAGAACAAGATATTTTAGAGGCAATTCGTAAGTTGCCATATTTGCAAGAAAAAGGAACCGGAATTACATACTGTACGGATGTGAATAATTTTTCTCTTTTAGGAAAATAAAACAGTTTACTAAAAATACATAACAAAATAAAAAAGCGTTGCATTAATTTGCAACGCTTAATTTTTTTAAAATTAAAATAAACTTCTAACTGCATCATTAATTTTTTTTGCAACATACGGATTATTCATTGTGTAAAGATGTACACCATCTACCCCTTGACTTACTAAGTCGACAATTTGGTCGATAGCATATGCAATGCCCGCATCACGAATTGCTTCTGTGTTATCTCCGTATTTATCCATCATTGCAGAATATTTTTTTGGTAACGCAACACCACAAATATTTACCATGCGTTCAATTTGTTTTTTATTTACAACCGGCATAATGCCCGCTTCAATCGGAACATTGATTCCGGCAATTCTTGTTTTTTCTAGAAAATCATAAAAGTAATTGTTGTCAAAAAATAACTGACTCATTAAATGTGTAACACCATAATCAACTTTAATTTTTAAGTTTTGAATATCCTCAATCATAGATTTTGAAGTAGGATGCCCTTCAGGATAGCAAGCTCCTAAAATATTAAATTCTCCGTCATTTCGTTTTGAATCAAACTCTCGAATAAATTTAACTAAGTCTGATGCGTACAAAAAATCTCCCGCAGGTTCGCGTCCTTCAATTTTGTCTCCACGCAATGCTAAAATATTTTCAACACCGTTTTCACGAAAAGTTTCTAAAACTTTTGTCGCTTCATCTTTTGTTAAATATGTGCAAGTTAAATGGCTGACACTTTCAACGCCACAAACATTTTTTACGCGTTTAACAATATCCAACGTTGTGTCGCAGTTTTCGCTACCACCAGCACCATATGTTACGCTAATAAAATCAGGTCTTAAATCTTTCAACTCGTTCAACGCTTTGTAAACGGTCTCAACAGGACTCGTTTTTTTGGGCGGAAAAACTTCAAAAGAGAATACAGTTTTGTTTTTAAAAATGTCACAAGTTCTCATAAATTAAATTATATCAAATAATACATTTTTAATCAAACTATACTACTTTATAAAAAATATATTTTAAATTTGGGCGGCCAGCAACTTTGTTGCTGCAGGCTTTTCGTTGTTCCGTGCTAAGCACTTCATTCCTACGCTAACGCTACGGAACGCAAAAATAAATTTTTGCGCAACTCCAATCCTTGCCGCGTTAATTTTTTTAAAAAATTAATTTAGTTTATATTCAATTAAAATAATTTTTTCAAAAGGTAAATCTGAAAAATTTTTATCTATAGGAAAAATATTTTGTACTAGTTCTGTAGCAGCATTATCTAAAATTAAGCTATCTGAAGTTTTATGAATTTTACATAATTTAAGTAAACCATTTTCATCAACAGCAATTTTTAATTCCACAGTTCCGGAAATTTTTCTTTGTTTTGCTCTTACAGGATAAAAAAGATTTTCATTAATTTTAGTTTTCAAAAAATCAATTGCAAAGTTTTGAACAACACCATATGATTTATTTAAATTAACTTCATCAACTGAATCTTGAATATTAATTTCTTTTTGATTCATGTTAACAAAATTTTGATTTGATTTTTTTAAATTTTCATTTGATAAATCAGAAAAAAAATAGGGTTCTTCTAAAGACGTTTTATTAATAGTACTTTCTATTTTATTTTTTGGTAAAATATTATTTTCTTTGGTTATGCTTTTTGTTTGTGTTTTTTTTTCGTTTAATATAATTTGTACAGGAGAAAAAGCATTTGCATTTTTATAATTTTTAATATTATATTTTATAGGAATAAAAAAAACACCAAACACAATAATTTGCGATAATAAAAATGAAATTAAATAACGCATATTCTTATTCATAATTTTAATTTAGCTCCAATTTTTAAAGACGTATTTGGCATAGGATAATCCTCAACTTCAAAATATTTTTCATTAAGTAAATTTTTTAAAACAAAATAAAATGTAAATTTGCTTTGTAAATTGTATTCAAAAGAAAAATCGAATAATGAATATGGTTTTAGATAAGTTATATTCAAATTTGAAATGTATCTTTTTCCTGTGAAATTATATGAAATAATTGATTTAAAATTTTTATATTTAATAATTGCATCACAAGAAATAATATTTACAGGTGTGTACATAATTCTAATATTATCATGCATTGTTAAATTATCTGTGAGCAAAAAAGATAAGTTCAAATCATATTTAGCATTAATTTCAAGCCATGAAAAAATATTTGTATTTATACTAATGTTTCCGCCAAAATAATTTGCTCTACCTAAGTTTTCAGGCTTCCATTTTCCTAAGTGATTTTGCCATTGAATTTTATTTTTATAATGCATAGCAAAAATGCTACCATTAAATGAAAAAGTTTTTTTTATATAATCAAAAATAATATCTCCTCCAAATCCGTCTTCATTTTCAAGATTTGGATTTCCGGTAGCATATTCTGAATATTTCCAATATAGTTGGTTTAGTGTTGGAAATGTAAACATACGATATATGTTTGCACTAATAATAATCTGTTTGGTTTTTGATTTTTCTAATTCATAAGTAAAACCTAATTTTGGAATAGGCATAAATAAATTTTTTGTAAATAAAAATTTTAAACTTGGAAATAATTTAATTTTATTTAAATTAATTTCACTGCTTGCACCTATGCCAAAATTAATTTTTGTAATTATTGTATCATTAATAGAACAGTTTGTTGAATCAAGTATATCTGTTGAAAAATCAAAACTTGGTGTTAGAGAAAATATGTCATTAAAATAAAATGTTGAACGATTTACAAATGATGCTGTGTGTAAGTTATGTAAACTTATTTCCCCATTAGATAAATTTTCCATCGTATCTTCGTTATAATTTGTTTGATCAAATTTATATGAAACTTGAGATTGCATTTCAGCAAGTCCATTGAAAAGAAAAGGAATGTCTAAATGAAATGACAAAGCATTAAAAATATTTTTTTGAATGCCATAAATTGTAGCTGAATAAGTTCCTGGTGTTTCGATATTGCCTAAAAAAAAATTTTCATTAAATGTTAGTTTAATATCTTTACTTAATTTAAATATACTTGATGCATTCAATGTGACAGTTTTAGCTTCGTTATTTTTACGAACCGTTTTTTCATTGTTATAATCATAATATAAAAAATTATTTTTTGCACTGACAAAAGATGAAGAAATTTTCCAGTTTGCAATATTTGTATTTTTTTTTATTGAAGCAAATATGTTTTGAGTGTCCAAAATATTACTTCCAAAGTAGCATAAGTTTGAAAAGTCTAAATCAAAAATAATTTTTTTTTCAGTGTCTGCATTTTTTTTTGTAATAATATTTATAATACCGCCGGCAGCACCGCTAACCGTATATTTATTATCGCTTGCTCCACGAACAATTTCAATTTTTTCTATATCATCAACATTGATTCGTGTTAAATCAAATTCCCCCGTTTGACTTGAATTAACTTGTATACCATCAACCAAAATAGCAACCGTACTGCCGGCAAAATTTCTAAGATAAACACTGAATGCACTTCCGTATGCACCATATTGTTTTATGGAAAGATTTGCATTTTTTCTTAAAACTTCTGCTAATGAGCTTGAGTGAGACTGTTGAATTTGTTTTTCACTAATGGAAATTGAGTCTTGTGAATTATTTTTAATTTCAGTAGGTGCATTGGCAGAAATTGAAAAGCTAATTGTGTCTTCTTCTTTTTCTTCAATTGTATTATTTACAATATTTTCTACAGTATCTATATTTTCAAAATTATTATTTGCATAAATTTTTATTATAGAAAAAAAACCGATTAAAAAAACCAATGCACAAATATGAAAATTATTTTTTTGCATACTCACCGAAATATTCAAAGTAGCCATTTTTAATTGTAAATTCTGTTTTTGCGTCATCTAAAGTTGTACAAGATTCTTTACCGTTAGCTTTATATGCCGTGCCCATTTGACAACCTTTTTCTGTAAGATTTTTATAAGCAACTGCACAATATCCCTTTGGAGCAACGGTGTAATTTTCATCATATTGAAAATAAATATAATCATTGGAAATTTCAATTAATTTTCCTGTCCAACCAAAGCCATGACCGCCGTCATCATACAAAATTTCGTTTTCACTAATGATATAGCTGTCATTGTATTGACTTTTCCATGTTCCATAAATCGAACCGCCTGAGATTTTGGGTTCGTCACAAGACGTAAAAGAAATAACAAATAATAATGCTGTCAAAACAAGAATTGTGCAAGAAAAAATCTTGCGTGAAAAATAGATGTGTTTCATAATATTCTCCTTGAAATTAGAATTGCGTAATTTCTTAAAAAATTGTTTCTTCATACGAAGAACTTATGCATCAATGTTTCCTGACTTACATATATAAGCAAAATCGCCTTCCCAAAATTTTCTTTTTCAGTGGCATAATAATTTTGCAAAATGTTTACAGTTGCGCATCCAGTGCAGGATTTTCACCTGACTTCCATTGTAATGCATGACTAATAATAAAAGAAATAATATTTTTTGACAAGTGTCTGTTGTCTTTTATAAAATTGAATGTTTTTAAATATCTTATTTTGAAAAAGCTTCAGAAATTTTATTTATCATATCTTTTGAAGGAATGAAGAATTTTGTGTCTCCTGAGTCGAATTCAACTTTTAGTTTTGCATTTGAAGAATGTAACGCATATAAAGTTTTTTCAAGACTTTGATTTTCAAGTATGGACGAAACTCTTATAAAACCTTTTTTAGTATCACGGTCAATTGTTTTAATATTAGACAGAGTTATGATTTGTTCATCATGAAGTAAAAATGAAGCATTTTTAATAAAAGCGGTCGTTTGATAATATATCGTAAAATTAGTAAAAGAAGAAGTTACATAATCACGATTAACTTTTTGATATGTAAAATCGATTAAAGCGTAAGACTTATCATTTTTTTCTATTGAGTTCATTTTTGTTGGGCGAATATAATATTTAAGATTCCCGGACGGCATACAAGAAGTCATAACTCCACCTTTGAATGTAGTGGAATTAGTTGCACAAGAAGTAAGTAATAAAACAGTTAAAATAATATAAATGTATTTTTTCATACAAACACAATATCATTAAAAGTCTTATATCGCAATAGTAAAATAACACATACGATATAAGACATTTAAAAGTTTATTCACCGGAAACAACTGTTGTTACATAGTAAAAAGGAACAAACGGACCTAAAGGTAATCTAATTTTTAGATCAACGGTTCCTACAGTTGAAATGCTTCCGTTTTGAGCTGCCTTGTAAATTCCACCTTCACCACCAATAGGCAAACCGAAAAGGAAAGATTCTGTGGCTTCTCCTGTTTTAGAACCGATTTTTCCTGTTGCACCGGCGATAGGGGACACTGTTGTACATGATGCAATAAGTAATACTGCAACTAATACAAATAAAAGTGTAACAATTTTTTTCATTTTTTTTCTCCTATAAAAAAAATACTTTAAAAACATTGTAGCATTTAATATTAAAAAATCAAGAAAATATATTGTCTTAATAAAGAAAGTTTTGTTAAATAGAAATTTTGTTTAAAATTTTATGCTTTAATATGTTTCATTTTTTTGTATTTTTTGTTATGGTAAGTATATGGAAAAAAACATGAAAAAGTTTGAACAATATCATGATGATGATATGATTTTTCACAAAAGACTGAAATTTAATTTTAGTCAAGCAGATAAATATAAAAATATTACATTAAAAGAAATTTTAGCTTTTACTTCTGACACTGCAGTTGAAGATTATCATCAACGTGGGATTAGTTTTGACAGATTGTGCGAAAACAAAATAGGGTTAATCGTTTCTCGTGTATCTTTTCATTTTTATAAAATGATAAAAGCTGACGACATTGTTGTAATTCATACTTGGGAAGAAGCTCCAAAAGGATTGTTTTTTGTTCGACGCTATGAAATTGAAAATGAAGATGGGGAAAAATTACTCAGTGGAAACTCATTGTGGGTTTGCGTGAATTTGGAAAATCGTACCTTTATTCGCCCAAAAGATTTTACATTGCGTCCTTTGCCTGCAAGAAGAACGGAATGTGTTTGCATTGAACCTGGAAAAATTAAACATCCTGAAAATCTGCAAAAATTGGGCAGTCGTAAAATTGTTTTTTCAGATATTGATAGGAATGGTCATGTGAATAATTCACGTTATGCACAAATGATTATGGATAACATAGCAGAAAATTTTCAAAGTAAAGATATTAAAGATTTTCGCATAAATTATGTTCATGAGGCTATTTTAAACGATGAACTGGAAATTTTTGCAAACTATGATGAAAAAAATCAAATGTTAACGGTTGTTGGAAAAAGTGACGACAAAATAAATTTCGAAGCGGAACTTATATACTAAAGGTTATATTATTTGACGGCAACTTTATTTTAGCGAATCGTTATTTAGTTCTTTTAAAAGATTTGTGCAACCTTCTTTTACATCACGGTATGTTTTTTCAAAATTTCCTGTATACCAAGGATCCGCAATGGAGCGATCCAAGAACATACGAATTTTGCCTTCAGGGTCGCCACTACAGATGTGTTTCATATTTTGCACATTATGATTATCCATACCGATAAGTAAGTCATATTTTTCATAGTCGGCTTTTGTCATTTGACGTGCACGATGTTTTCCGCATGGGATATTATTTTGTGCTAAAATGTTTTGTGTTCCCCTATGAACGTCACTACCTATTTCATCGGTACTGGTGGCGGCACTGTCGACTTCAAATAAGTGATTTATATTTTGTAAGTCGAGCATATTTTTAAAAACAAATTCTGCCATAGGTGAACGACAGATGTTTCCGTGACATACAAATAAAATTTTTTTTATGTTTTTGTAATTTTTCATATAAAAATAATATCTAATAATAAAAAAATAAACAAGACAATAGAAAAAAGCTGTTATATTTTAAAAAATAATATCATTAAATATCATTAAAATAAAAAACAGTTGAATTTTTTTTTACAATTCGCTATCATTTAATTATCACTTCTGGCGTTTAGATGGAACAAACCATCATGAAGTAACCTTCAGCCGCACGCCTGGGCTAGGAAAAATCAGAAAAATTTTTTTTGAAATTAAGGAGCCAAAATGAATTCACCATTACAAACATATCTTTTAACACAGAAAGATAATTTGAACACAGCTATGGTTGCATATGTAGCAAATCTTGAGCAAGTTGCAAAAGTAAAGCCTTCAATTGCTAGGGATATTGTAAATGAATTGGAAAATCAACGTAGCCACTTAAAACTCATTGCCAGTGAAAACTATTGTTCCCTTGCCACTCAAGCGGCTATGGGAAATCTTCTGACAGATAAATATGCTGAAGGTTATCCTGAACACAGATATTATGGTGGTTGTGTAAACGTTGACTCTGTTGAAATGACCGCAGCTCGTGAAGCGGAAAAGCTTTTTGGTGCAGATTATGCATATGTTCAACCACACTCCGGTGCAGACACAAATCTTGTAGCTTATTGGGCTATTTTGAGTGCAAAAGTAGAAACTCCTACTTTGGAAGAATTGGGTGTGAAATCTTTAAACGATTTGACCGCAGAACAATTTGATGCTTTACGCGTTAAATTTTGTAATCAAAAACTTATGGGACTTGATTATTCTTGTGGAGGTCATTTAACTCACGGATATAAAATGAATGTTTCTGCACGTATGTTTGACAGTTATCCTTATGGTGTAGATAAAGAAACGGGACTTTTAGATTATGATGCCATTGAAAAACAGGCAATGGAAGTGAAACCTCTCATTCTTTTAGCCGGATACAGTGCTTATCCGCGCTCAATTAATTTCCGTCGTTTTCGTGAAATTGCAGATAAATGTGGAGCGGTTCTTATGGTTGATATGGCACATTTTGCGGGTTTGGTTGCCGGTAAAGTTTTCACAGGCGATGAAGATCCTGTAAAATGGGCAGATATTGTTACAACCACAACACATAAAACGTTGCGCGGTCCACGCGGTGCGATGATTCTTTGCAAGGAAGAATTTGCCGATTATGTAAATAAAGGTTGTCCAATGGTTCTTGGAGGTCCACTTCCGCACGTAATGGCTGCAAAAGCTATTGCTTTCAAAGAAGCAAATACAAAAGATTATCAAGATTATGCCCATAATGTTCAAGCAAATGCAAAAGCATTAGCGTCTGCTTGCCAAAAACGTGGCATGAAATTACAAACAGGTGGTACGGATAATCATTTGATGCTTATAGATATTTATTCAACATATGGCTTGACCGGCAAGCAGGCGGAAGCTGCAATGTTTCAATGTGGTGTAACATTAAATGCAAATGCCCTTCCTTATGACCCGATGGGTGCATGGTGGACAAGTGGTATTCGTGTGGGAACACCGGCAATTACCAGTTTGGGCATGAATACTACAGATATGGACGAGATTGCCGATATTTTAGATTATGTTTTAAAAGGCACAAAGGCAGGGCTTACAAAAGACGGCAAACCGGCAAAAGGTAAAGTCATAGTAGATGCAATTGTTCAAGAAAATGCAAAAAAACGTGTAAAAGCAATTCTTTCAAAATATGTGCTTTATCCGGAATTAGATTTGGATTTTTTAAAAAAGCATTTTGTTAAATAATTTTTATTAAAAAGAATTTTACTGTATGAAAAGGTGAAAAGTTCCTAATTTGAAATTTGTTTCATAAAGGGAAGTTTCACCTTTTTTTTGTATAATTTTTTTTATACATATGTTATAATAAAAATATGAATTATGGTTTTTTACGAGTTGCGACAGTAAGCCCGGAAGTGGTTGTTGCTGATTGCAAAACAAATGCAAAAAAAATTATTGAACAAATAAAACTCGTTACAAGTGAAGGAGCTTCATTAATTGTATTTCCGGAGTTGGCAATTTCCGGTAAAACTTGTGGTGACCTATTTTTTCAAAGTGTATTACTTGAAGAGGCATGGAACGCAGTGTTGGGAATAGGTGAAGAAACTTCTTCTATGAATGCACTAATTTGTGTAGGCTTTCCATTTAAATATGAAAATTCATTATATAATTGTGCCGCTGTTTTGCATTATGGAAAAGTTTTGGCAATTATTCCCCAAGTTTATGGTAACGAGATTTTTTCATCGTTTAATCAAAAAAGTAAAAATAGAAAAATTTATTTACCGGGTTTAACGGAAAGTGTAATTTTTGGTACAAATATAATTTTTCAAGATGCACAGAATAAAAACTTTTCTGTTGCCGTTGAGATAGGACAAGATTTATTTTCAGTTTTTCCGCCATCAATTCAACACTGTGCACATGGTGCAGCCGCTATTGCAAATCTTTGTGGCATAAGTGAAATTGCGGAGCGAAAAAGATTGCGTCTTATAACATTGAGTTCACATTCAAGTAAATTAAATTGTGCTTGTATCTATGTTGAAAATTCATGGACAGAAAGTACAACAGATTGTGTTTATTCTGCACATAATATTGTTGCGGAAAATGGTAAAGTTCTAAAGCAATCAAAATTATACGGTGGTGGTTATATTATCGTTGATGTAGATTTTGAAAAATTAATAAATGAAAGACGTAAAAAAAATACATTTGCGAAAATTGAAACTAATGAGGCTGAGTATGATATTGTGCAAATTATTTTTTCAAGACGTCATGCATCACTAAAACGAAATGTTAAAACAAATCCGTTTGTACCACAAAGTAAAAATAAACAGGATGTAAGATTTTCTGAAATTATAAATATGCAATCGCACGGTTTAGCAAAACGTCTTATGCACATACAATGTAAAAATGCTGTTTTAGGTTTGTCAGGAGGATTAGATTCAACATTGGCACTGCTCATTACAGTTGAAGCTTTTAAAATTTTAAGGCTTGATTTATCGGGAATAATTGCCGTTACAATGCCATGTTTTGGAACATCAAAACGCACATATACTAATGCTTGTAATTTAGCAAAGGCATTAAATGTATCTTTGCGTGAAATTAATATAGAAAAAGCAGTGATGCAACATTTTGCAGACATAGGACATGACCAAGAAAAACATGATATCACTTATGAAAATTCGCAAGCACGTGAGCGAACTCAAGTTTTGATGGATGTTGCAAATCAATGTAACGGTTTGGTTATTGGTACGGGAGATTTATCTGAACTTGCTTTAGGTTGGACAACATACAACGGTGACCATATGTCCATGTATGCGGTGAATGCATCTGTACCAAAAACTCTTGTTCGTTATCTTGTTCAATATTTTGCAACCGGTGATTTAGAAATGGTTTTAAAAGATATTTTGGACACTCCTGTAAGTCCTGAATTACTGCCAACTGTTGACGGAACCATTTCTCAAAAAACAGAAGAGTTTGTCGGACCTTATGAACTGCATGATTTTTTTCTATATTATTTTATACGTTTTGGTTTTTCACCAAAGAAGATTTTTTTTATGGCACAAAAAGCATTTGATGGAATTTATGAAAAAGAAACAATAAAAAAATGGCTTAAGTTTTTTTGTAAACGCTTTTTTTTACAACAGTTTAAACGCTCGTGTATGCCGGACAGCATTGCAGTGGGTAGTGTTAATTTATCTCCTAGAAATGCTTGGAAAATGCCTAGTGATGCATCTGCTACTTTATGGTTAAATGAATTGGATTGAGTTTGTAAAAATTAAACTCGGGAATATATAATTTGAAAATATGAAAAAGGAAAAAGCAAAAAACCATAATAAGAAAAAAATAATTATTGTTGGTGCCGGAGTTGCAGGATTAACTGCAGGCATATATGCAATGCAACAAGGATTTGAGACTGTCATATATGAAAAGCACACACAGACAGGAGGCCTGTGTACTGGCTGGGACAGACAGGGTTATCACATTGACGGTTGCATACATTGGGTAACCGGCACCAAAAAAGGATCGGCTCTTCGTGAAATTTGGGATAATGTTGATGCATTAAAGGATGTTGAAATTATTCAACAAGATTATTTTGATGTATATGAATGTTGTGGTGAAAAAATATATATTTGGCGTGACATTGAAAAACTGAAAAATGAATTTATCACTCTTGCCCCTGCAGATAAAAAAGAAATTAAAAGATTTATAAAAGATGTGAAGGCTGTTCAAAAAATGATAGTGCCTGCAGAAAGTCCCGTAAATTTGATGACACTGCCACAACTTTGTAAACAACTTTGGTCAATGCGTGGAACTTTCAGTGTTCTTTTGCGATATAAATCCATGTCCGTTCAAAAATATTCAAAACGTTTTTCACATCCTGCACTTCGCAGAGTTTTTGAAATATGTATGCCTTATAATTATAGTGCTGCTGTTTTTATTTTTATGGTAGCAACATTTACTCTTGGTAATGGAGATATTCCTGCCGGCGGAAGTTTGCAAATGGCAAATAGAATGACAAAAAAATTTCTTTCCCTTGGAGGAATTGTAAAAACAGGAATGCTTGTCACTCAAATTAATATAACAAAAAATAAAGCAACAGGCATTGAGTATATTACTCAGGCAGGTGAAAAATGTGTTGATAATGCTAATTATATAATTTCTGCTTGTGATGTGCATACGACATTTAATGTATTGCTAAAAAATTCTTATCATGACAGTGCATTTGTTAAGCGTTTTCATCAACCTAAAATTTATGAAACACAATCCTGTGTTTTGCTTACATTTGCAGTAGAAGCGGATTTAACGAATTATCCATACTCTCTTGTTTTGGAATGTGAAAAATATAGAGTGGGTGTAACTGACTATGAAAAAATAACGGTTCGTAATTATGTATATGAACCATCTTTTGCTCCACAAGGACATACAGTAATTAATGTTTTAATTAGTCAAGGTGATAATGATTATTTATTTTGGAAAAGTCTTTACTTTAATAAGGCAATATATAAAGCTGAAAAACAACGATTGGCAGATGTTATAAAAAAACGCATAGAAGAAAGATTTCCGGAGTTAGTTGGAAAAATAAAATTGTTAGATGCTTTATCACCGATGACATTTCAACGTTATTGTTCAAGTTATAACGGAGCATGGATGGCTTTTCGCATTGGAAAAGGAACACGTAATTTAATGCATACCGGAAAAATAAAAGGACTTAGTAATTGTTATCTGACAGGACAATGGCTTCAACCGCCGGGAGGTTTGCCGGTTGCATTGACTATGGGGAAATTTACAATTCAACGTATATGTAAAAAAGAAGGCATGAATTTTAGATTTTAGTTTTGATTTTTTAGATAAATATTATTTAGTAAAATTTATTTTATAGAGGATAGATATGGAAAAAATGAAAAATCTTGAGCAATTAATTAAGGAACGACGCAGTATAAAAAAATATAAGTCAGATGCTGTGCCAAAAGAATTGATAGAAAAAGTTATTGAAGCGGGCCTTTATGCGGCAAGCGGACGCGGTACACAATGTCCAAAAATTATTGCAATCACAGATAAAAAAATGCGTGATAAAGTTTCAAAAGCAAATTGTGAAATTGGAGGATATAGTGAAGGTGTAGATCCGTTTTATAATGCACCTGTAATTTTACTTGTGATTGTTCCAAAAGATAATCCTACGGGTGTTTATGACGGCAGTGTAGTATTGGGAAATATGATGCTCATGGCTCATAATTTAGGACTTGGTTCTTGTTGGATTCATCGTGCTAAAGAAGAAATGGATTCTCCGCTTGGTGAAGAAATTTCAAAAACTATAAATCTTTCGGAAAAATATATTGGTGTGGGGCATCTTGCATTAGGTTATGCAAATACGGAATTATTACCACCTCCGGCACGAAAAAATGACCGCGTTTTTTGGATTTAATTTCTTAAAAAAAACAAAGGATTAATCATTGATAGAAAAAAAACAAAGAGCAAAAAATAACAGAACTTTGACTTTGTTACCTGAAGAAATAGAATTATTTAGACATAAACTCATCACAAAAGAAAATATAAAATTTTCTGAACTTATTAACAAAACAATTAATGGTGATGTGATTGAAATGCTACAATATATTCCCGATGAATTTGCAGATTTAATAATTATTGATCCACCATATAATCTTTCAAAAAATTTTAATGGATATAAATTTAATGCACGAAGAGAAAATGAGTTTGAATTATTTTTAAAATCATGGTTTCCGGAATTATGCAAAAAATTAAAACCAAATGGATCTTTATATATGTGTGGTGATTGGAAATGCACATCTTCATTACAACGTACAATTGAAAAAGAACTTACAATTTTGAATAGAATAACGTGGCAACGCGAAAAAGGACGCGGTGCAAAAAATAATTGGAAAAATGGTATGGAAGATATTTGGTTTGCAGTAAAAAATCCTAAAGATTATTATTTTAACGTTGAAAGTGTGAAGATGAAACGCAGAGTTTTAGCACCGTACAAAATTCATGGTAAACCAAAAGATTGGCAAGAAAATGATGATGGAAATTTTAGATTAACGTATCCATCTAATTTTTGGGACGATATTAGCATTCCATTTTGGTCAATGCCTGAAAATACTAATCATCCGACACAAAAACCTGAAAAACTTTATGCAAAATTAATTCTTGCTTCATCGAAAAAAGGAGATGTTGTTTTTGATCCTTTTTTGGGAAGTGGTACTGCAAGCGTAGTTGCAAAAAAACTTGAAAGAAAATATTGTGGAATTGAAATGAATGAAGAATATTGTTTATGGGCAGAAAAACGTTTAAAATTAGCAGAAAAAAATTTTTCAATTCAAGGATATTTTAATGGAGTTTTTTGGGAACGAAATTCTTTGAGCGAACAAATAAAAGCGTTAAAAAAAATGGAGGAAATATGAAAAAATTTAAGTTTTCAAATTCAACAGCAAAAATTACTATGATTGCTATTTTACTTTTGGTGATGCTAATCCCCATATCGTTAATATCAAATTTAATTTACGATAGAAAAAGTTATCAACGAGAAGCGGTTACTTCAATCACAGAACCACTTGGAGGACAAACTGAAATTCAAGGTTTTGTTATAGGTGTTCCGTATAAAAATTATAAAGAGACCGTTGACACAAATGGAAATAAAAATATTGAAACTGAAACAAAGTATATAATATTTGCACCGGATTTTTACAACTTAGATTTTTCTGTTGAGCCATATTATTTGAATAGAGGAATTTTTAAGGTTCCTGTATTTAAAGGAGTTGTAAAAGTAGATGCTAGTTTTAATAATTTTGATTATTCAGTTTTTGATATTCCGGAAAAATATATAGATAAAAAAAATGCTGTTTTAATTTTAGGTTTATCAAATACAAAAAATTTAATTACAGAACCTAAACTTAATCTAAATGAAAAAGATTTATCTGTTTCTCCGATTAAGTATGATGATATTTCTCCTTTTAATACTTCTATTTATTATAATTTAAATTATGTTAATTTAAATGAAAAATTAATTTTATCCGGCACAATAAATTTTCAAGGTGGAGAAAATATTTTGGTTCGACCTATTGCTTCAGAAAATATTTTCAAAATGTCATCGTCATGGACTTCTCCAAGTTTTTCAGGAGGTTGGCTACCAACCGAACGCAATATTTCAGATAACGGTTTTTTTGCAACATGGAACATCGCAGGTTTAAGTACTGTTTATCCAAAAAGTTGGTTAGGTGAAAATATATTTAAATCGGAAACAATACAAATTTCTTTTATGGTTCCTGTTGATTCATATAAAAAAACCGAACGCAGTGTTAAGTATGCATTATTATTTTTGATTATTCCTTTTATTGCATTATTAATTGCAGAAATTTTTTCAAAAACAAAAATTCATATTGTTCAATATTGTTTGATAGGTTTTGCAGATATAATTTTCTATTTACTTTTACTTTCAATTTCTGAACATATTTCTTTTGATTTAACTTACTTAATTTGTGCAATTAGTGTATGTTGCTTAACATTATTTTATGCATCTGCAATATTTAAAAAATTTAAATGGGGAACATTACTTAGTTCAGTGCAACTTGTTTCATACATTTTTTTATATGGAACACTTCAGGCCGAAGATTATGCATTGCTAATCGGTAGTATCGGTTTGTTTGTTGTAGTTGCTCTGTTAATGTTTATCACTAGAAAAATTGATTGGTACGGTTTGAGTCAAAGTGAATAATTTTAATTTTATATAAATGAACAACGAACTAAACTTTCATTTTCTTCTATTTTTTTTGCAGAAATAAATTTTAGCTCCGGTAGCGTTTTATCACAACTAAAAAAAACTTGACTGTTGTTTTTTCTTTTTTGAACAAGAGGGCAACGTGAAAAAAACGGGCATCCTTTTTCAGGATTTGCCGGATCAGTAACTTTACCGGGAATTGGTTTTAGTGGTGTTTCAGAATAGTGACTACCAAAAACAGGTGAGGCAGAGATTAATGCTTTTGTATATGGATGCTGTGGGTCAAACTGTATTTTTTTTGCTTGAGCACTTTCCATAATTAAACCACCGTACATAACGATAATTTTGTTGGAAATTTGTGCAACTAAATCAATGTTGTGACTTATAAAAATAATAGAGATACCACGATTTTTTTGTAATGATAAAAGTAAATCAATTATTTGTGATTGAATAGTTACATCTAGTGCAGTAGTTGGTTCATCCGCAATGAGTAGCTCACAATTTTGTGCAAGTGACAAAGCGATTCCAATTCTTTGCAACTGCCCGCCTGAAAATTGATGAGGGAAATTTTGCAATCGATCGGCTGCATTTTCAATTCCCGTTTCTTCTAAAAGTTCAATTGCTTTTTTAGTAGCTTCTTCTTTTGTGATATATTTGTTACTGTTGCGAAAAGTTTCAAAAAAAACACTAAACATATTTTGTAGAGGGTCAAATGAACGACCCGGTTCTTGAAAAATCATTCCAATTTTTTTACCGCGAAATTCGCGTAAAGAATTTAAGTTTTTTTTGTCACCCTTTGACAGGGCTATTAATTCTGTTCCGTCAAAAAAAACTTGACCACTAACATTTGCATTAGCAGGTAAAAGTCCGGTGATTGCACTTGTACAAACACTTTTACCGGAACCGCTTTCCCCAACAATACCCAAAATTTCTCCGCGTTGCAAAGAAAACGAAACATCGCGCACTGCATGAATTTTTACAGTTTGTTGTCCGCGTAATATATTAAAAGTCACTTGTAAATTTTTTACATCTAAAAGTATGTTTGTCATTATTTATTATCCTTTTTAATTTTTTTGTTTTTAAGATTGAAAAATTTTGGAAATACAACATGATAAGGATCAAAAAAATCACGCATTGCATCTCCAATAAAATTAAATGCTAAAGTTACGGTTATTAAAAACCAAACAGGACTTAATAACCATGGATAATTTTTTAAATTATTTAATGTAGAAATATCACGTTTAATCAACGAACCCCAACTTACTGCAGGATCCGCAATGCCTAAACCTAAATATGAAAGAGTTGTTTCACTCATAATAAAACCGGGAATTGAAAGAGCGGTGCTAATGATTAACAAACTTGCAATTTGAGGAATTATATGTTTAAAAATTATTACTGGAGAAGGTATGCCTTCAAGTTGTGCATTTAAAATAAATTCTTCACGTTTAATTGAATGCACAACGCCACGAATTGTACGTGCAGTTCCCGGCCAACCAACTAATGATAAAATAATTGTAATGACCATGTAGCTTTGTCCTGAATCCATTGAGTTGGAAAGTAAACTGCGTAAGAATAAAATTAAATATAGTCCGGGAACAAGCATAAAAAATTCTGATATGCGCATAATGGTCCAGTCTGTGGGACCTCCATAATATCCGGCAAGGCCACCAAGTAAAATTGCAAGCAGTAAAGAAATGGCTGTTGCAACAAAACCTATTGTTAATGAAATGCGACTGCCATGTACTATTCGTGAAAATAAATCACGACCTAAGTTATCCGCACCAAATAAAAATACAGGATATCTGTTTCCATTTTCATCAGGCCTTGCTAAAAATAAATGTATGTCACAGGAAATGATTCCAAAAATTTTATAAGGCTCGCCTTTTGCAAAAAAATCCAAATTATGATATAAATTTTTTACTCTTGCATATTTCCAGTTTACGGAATTTAATACGCGAGCTTCTTGCACCTTTAATCCATTTGCAAAACGCACATTACGCGGATGATAACTCATTTTTTCAAAAGATGTTGTGGCACTGTATGGTGCAAAAAAATCTGCACCGAACATCATAACATAAAGCAAAACTAAAATAATAAAACTTATAAATGCTAGTGGTCGTGTTTTTAAATATATAAAAAACTTTTTCATAAATTTTATTCCTTTCCGTAACGAATGCGCGGGTCGACAAAAGCTAATACAATATCTGCAATGACCATACCAAGTAAAACTAAAAATGATATGAACATCAAGTTTGCTAAAACTAAATTAATATCTTCTTGTAAAACAGCTTCATACATTAAGCGACCAATTCCCGGATAAGCAAAAATAATTTCCAAAACTAAAGAACCTGAAAAAAGTGATGCAAGAAGATTTGCACTACTTGTAATATATGGATTTAACGTGTTACGAAAAGCGTGTGCAAAATAAATTCTTTTTTCCGAGATGCCACGACTACGCAAACTTGTGATATACGGTTGACCAAGTTGATCAAGCATTGTTGCACGTATCGTTCGCATGGTTGAACCTATTCCTGCAAGAAATGAAGCAAGTAAAGGTAAAAAAATATGATGGGCATAACTGAAAATAAATTTGCTACGGTTTTCAGAAAATGGAAAATCCGGATAGCCTGTAACAGGAAATAAATTTGTAGTTGAGGCAAAAAGTTGCAGCAAAATTAAAACTAAAATTCCGGGAAGAGAATGTAAAACAAGTGCAAAAAAAGTTGCAACAAAATCGAGTCGTGTTCCGACTTTACTTGAAAACCAAACTCCAAGAATAAAAGAAAAAATTGTTATAAACACTAAAGAAATTATATTTAAAATTACAGAATTAATAAGTCTGCTTTTAATTAAAAAAGAAACGGGTGCACGGCTAATTAAACTTATACCTAAGTCACCGCTAAAAACACGTGCTAACCATTTGAAATACTGTATATAAAAAGGTTTATCCAAACCTAAATCTGCACGAAGTTCTGCAATTTGCTCAGTGGAAAGTGCGGAATCTTTTTGACCGGATTTTTGTTCACTAGCCATAAGTTGTTGTGTCATTAATTGATCAACAATATCTCCTGGTGCTAATTCCATTAAACCGAAAACTGCAAAACCTAGCATAAATAAAATTGCAACCATTGTAATTATGCGTGAAACAATAAATGCAAAAAGAGGTGCTTTAGTTTTAAATAACAACCAAGGTAATTTAATTTTATGAATTATATTTTTTATCATGTTAACTCCGTTTTATTACTATTAAAACATATCATTTAAATATACAAAGTCTGTGACAGCACCACCGATGTTATCAAAATAAAAATTTTCAAAGTTCCATCGATTGTTCATTGCAAAAAAACTTTTTGAGCGAACTAAATAAATTATAGGGCATTGTTCCAAAATAATTTTTTGATATTCGTCCCATATTTTTTCTGCTACATTTGTGTCGATGGTATAAGAGCCTTCGTTATATAAAAAATCAATACGTGCTTCCCATTCTGTTGCTGGTTTTTTTTGTAATGGATACCATAAATGTAAATTACCTGTTGACGGCCATACGTTGCTACCTTGCGTTGGCCAGTAGTTTGAACCTAATCCTATAATTACAGATTGCCAATCATAAGTTGCAGAAAGTTGTTCAACAATTTTTTGAAAATCAATGTTACGTATGCGAACATTAATACCAATTTTTGCACATTCATCTGCAATGATTGAAGCAATATCACTGTACACATTTGAGTCTGAAGTAATTGTTAAATCAAATTCAATTTTATTTCCATCACTATCTATCATCGTTCCTTCAGTGTTTTGTTTTATGCCGATTTTTTCTAGAAGAATTTTAGCCTGCTCCGGATTGTAACGATATTGCAAAGAAATTTCTTCTTTGAAAAACGGATTTGCCTCTGCGAAAAAAGAATATTTCGGTTCTGCCAAACCGCGATACGCTTGCTGAATAATTCTTTGACGATTAAGTAAACAACTCATTGCTTGACGAAATTCTTTTTGTATAAACCAGTGATAATATTTTTCATTTATATTTTTTGGATTTTGGTTAAATGACCAAAGAGGAGCGGATAAACTTCCTTGTGAATTAAATACGCTCCATCCTTTTGTTTTGTCATCAGAGATTAAAACTCTATCAAAATTGTTTGCATCATTAACTAATTCATCAATATCTTCAGGACGTGGAGCGTAAGTTTCTTGACGACCATCTTTGAAAAGTAAAAACTGTGTGTTTTGATCTGAAACAATTTGTACAATTTTTTGTTCAGGATATGGAAAAGCATTTCCGTATTCATCACGTTTCCAGTAATCAGGATTGCGCGTAAAAACTAATCTTTGGCCGGGACTATACTCAGTTAAAAACCACATTCCCATGCTAGGAATTTTTTTTACATCTGTGGCAACGCTCAATAAATCTTTTACAGCTTTTGTCCCTCCGTTTTTTTTTGCTTCTGCATATAAAAACTTTGGACCAAAATTTCTGTTTGTTGAAAGTAGCGGATTTGAATCCAGTCGCGGAAAATGAAAAGCGAAAGTTTTATCATCAATTTTTTTTATTGTAATGCGTTCATTTGAACCATCGTCCATTTCAACAAACTGACTATTATATGCAGAAGAATGAAATTCGGGATCTCCTTCAATTTCATCATACCAAAAAATTACATCATCGGAAGTTACAGGAATTTTTTCATTGCTATTATAAAAACTCCAAAATAAATTTTCGCGCAAAGTATATGTAACTGTCATGGTTTTATTTTTTTCATCAATAAAAACTTTTGGTGTTGCACACTGTGGAACAAATTCTTTTTTTACATAATCATAATTTACAAGATAATCATGCATATGTGAAAGAATTGATGCGGTTGTACCATCGCGTTCAGCTATTAAAAGATTAAAACTTTTTGGATCAGCTGTCATTGATGATTGCCATATACCATTAACTTTCCCGGCTTTATAAGTTTCACCTTTCCAGGGTTTTGAAATTGTTTTAGAAATTAAATCGTTTTTGATGGAAAGTTTTGCAAGTTCAATTTCTTCCAAAGTCATTTCAGGTATTTTTGTGCAGGAAGTTAGAAAAGCAAAAATATACATAATATATATAGAAGATAAAAAAAAGTTTTTCAATTTTCCTCCATTAATTTGCAAGTTTGTGTAGAGTAAACTTACAAGCATATAGTAAGGCATAAAAGAAATTTTTGCAACAATTAATTTGAGTCTTGTCTTGTACAGAAAAACCAAAACGGAGCAGGCATTAGTTTTGCATTGTTTTTTATAATAGCACCTTCAGGAGAGTTTGGAAAAATTTTTTCTATTATATGAGAATATTGAGAATCATTTGTTATGTAAAAAAGAGTTAAGAGTATTTGTGGTTTCACTGTAATCATTGTATCTAATTCAAGATATGACTTTAAAATTACGATAGGTTCATGTAAATCTTCTTCTTTATCAATTTTGCAAAGCCACTGCCAAGCAGAATATAATTTAAATTTAGCATTTTCATTTTCTGTGATTTCTTCCTTTGAAATTGTGTTTAATAAAATTTCGGCAGTGACAAAATCACCACGTGATAAAGTACATCTAACAGCATTTAAAGTTAAACTTGTATTTGAAAAAATTTTATCATTTGCAAAATTAGCAATTGCCACAGAATAGTTTTTTTGTGCTTCATTATACAAGCCTAGTTGTTCAAAAATTTCTGCACTTAATATATATGAATAACGTGCATCTAAAATTTTATTTTGTTCTGAAAAGCTTTGTGCCATAGAGGTAATTTCTTTTGCTATATCTTCCGGATTATTTTCATTAAATGCATTTTCAATTTTTTTTCGTGAATCTTCATTCATATATTTAAGAATGTTTTTAAAAGATGAAGAAAAAGAAAAAATATTTGTTATGAAAAAACAAAATATAAAAAATAAAATAAAAAATTTTAAACGCATTGATTAATTCCTAAAGATTATCTAATCTTAATTTTGGATTTTTTAGATTCATCTTTTTGAGGTTCGGAAATTTCCGGTGTGTTTTGTGATTTTATATTTTGTTCGGCTTTTTGTTTTTTAGGTGTTTTTTTTGAAAAGCAAAAAGGTAACATGAGCAAAGCACCAATTCCTACTGAAATAAATACAATTAAAAAAACAGGAACGTTTTCAAGTACCTTTCCAAAAAGCCAAATGCTACAAACATTGTTCAAATTAAAACCGATGAACAAACATATAATAACAATAAAAATAACAAAAAAAATAATTGATACCATTCTTTCTCCTAAAAAATAATTTTTCGTGCTTTTGTAGCTCAGTGAAAAAGTACAAATAAAAAAGTTTTGATAAGTCAAAATATTAACTATCAATTAAAAAAAATCTCTATTCCTTTACAATTATACCCCTAAAAGTGTTCCCGTTCAATTCTTTTAGTTGAACTTTTACAAAATTTCCAATTAAACTTGAATCTGCTTCAAACACAACGTGCGCATTTTTTTCTGTACGACCTAAAAGCTCATTTTTATTATCACGAGAAATTGTTTCCACTAAAACAGTTACAATATTTCCAATTCGTTTTTGCATTTCCGTTTTTGTGTTTTTAAGTTGTAAGTCAATTATTTTTGAAAGTCGTGCTTTTTTCGTTTTCATGGGAATTTGGTTCGTCATAGAAAAAGCCTTGGTTCCTTCACGCGGATTAAAATAATACATAAATGCACTTTCGTAACTTACTTCATTAAAAAGTGAAACTGTCTTTTCAAAATCTTCTTCCGTTTCACCTGGAAAGCCGACCATCACATCTGTTGTTAAAGTAATCTCCGGAATTTTTTTTCGAATCATTTTTACAAGATCTAAATACTGTTCTCTTGTATATTTTCTATTCATTGCTTCCAAAATTTTTGAAGAACCGTGTTGTACCGGAAGATGAATATGACGACAAAAAATTTTTTCTTCGGCAATTACATCAATCAATTTTTCCGATAAATCTTTTGGATGACTTGACATAAATCTTATCCAACCGATTGAACTTTTAATATTCTTCAGATGGTTGGCAATCATTTTCATTAAAATAGGAAAATCAATTTCATTTCCATCATCGTCATTAAATCGATATGAATTTACATTTTGACCTAGTAGAGTAACTTCTTTTACTTTATGATAACTTAATTGAGAAAGCTCTTCTAAAATTTCTTTTGGCGAACGTGACACTTCTCGACCACGAACATAAGGCACAATGCAATATGTACAAAAATTATTGCAACCGTGCATTATCGGAACGTACGCACGAAACTCTCCAATTTCATATGAAAGAGGTGCAAAAGTATAAATAGGTTCTTCATCAATTTTTTCAAGTTTTCGATTTTGTTCAATAGCATCGATGATATCTAGAAAACTTTGTTTTTGAAAAGTCCCAACAACATAATCTATAACCGGAAAGTTTTTCTTAAAATCGTCTTTTAATCTTTCTGCCATGCAACCTGTAACAACTAAAACAAAACTGTCTTGTCGCTGTCTTCTAAGTGCTGTATACCAACCAAGCCGGCCAAGAATTCGCGTTTCTGCTGTAGCTCTAACAGAACAAGTATTTATTACAACAAATTTAGCTTCTTGTGCATTTTTTGCAGCTTTCCAGTTTCTGTTAATAAAAAGATGTTCAATGCTAGCACTTTCTGCTTTGTTCATTTCACACCCATAAGTTTCAAAAAAATATGTCATATTATATAGAAGATAACATAAAAAATAAAAAAATAATAGATTAATATTATTGCAAGTTGACACATAGTATAATATAATAATTATCATGGTAGATGAAAAAAAATATAAACGTCATATAAAAATTTGGAATTTTTGCTTTAAATATCTACAAGGAATTATAAAAAAAATTTTTTCTTATGATTGTGAAGTTGCTCCGGAAATTTCATCTCCATATTTAGTTTTATCAAATCATAATGTAGATCTTGATCCGGCACTCATTGGTTTTAGTTTTCCAAAACAAATGTATTTTGTAGCAAGCGAACATGTTTACAGAGTGGGTATTGTTTCAAAAATTTTAAAATGGGCTTTTGAACCAATTGCTAAAATTAAAGGTTCATCAGATACTACTGCAGTTATGAAAGTGATTCGATATTTGCGTAATGGGAAAAATGTTTGTCTTTTTCCTGAAGGAAATAGATCGTTTAATGGTAAAACCGGAGAAATTACAGAAGCAATAGGTAAGCTGGTTAAAGCATCAAAAGCAACTTTAGTTACTTATAAAACAATAGGTGGATATTTTACAACACCTAGATGGGGTTATGGTATTCGTAAAGGAAAGATGTTTGGAAAAGTTGTAAACATTTATGATGTTGAAAAACTTAACTTAATGACAGTTGAAGAAATAACGAAAGTAGTCGCAAAAGATATTTTTGTAGATGCATATGAAGAGCAAAAACAAAATCCAATAAAGTACAAAGGAAAAAAAATTGCAAAAAGTTTGGAAATAGCTTTGTGTGTTTGTCCTAATTGCAAAAAAATTGATTCGCTTAAAACAAATGCAAAAGAAATTTTTTGTATGGTATGTAATTTAAAAACTAAAATTAATGAGTATGGATTTTTTGATAAGGATTTTGTTTTTGAAACAATAACAGAGTGGGATAGTTTTCAGGAAAAATATTTTGAAAATGCAATTATGCAAAAAGAATTTCATGAAGATGAAATAATTTTTTCAGATGAAGATGTCTGTATAAAAATTATTAAAAAAAATCATGAAGAAAAAATTTTAGGTGTTGGAAAACTTTTTTTTAAAAATGAAAAAATTATTTTTGAGTTTGGAAATAAAAAAGAAAAAAAAGAAACAAAATATTTTCCAATTAATGAAATTTCCGATATGTCAATTTATGGTAAAAATGTTTTAGTTTTTACAGATAATGATGGAATTCATTATGAAGCTAAAGGAAAAAAAATGAAAAATGTTAGAAAATATTTATATATGCATAAATATAGGGAGAACTGAATGGGAGGAAAAAATTAATATGGATTTTTCAGCTACAAATAATGAACTTTGGAACCCAATTGTTCAATTTGGAACTATTGCGGCCTTGATTCTTTTATCAAATGTAATTCGGCTAAAGGTTCCTTTCGTAAAAAAAACTTTAATGCCAACTGCAGTTTTAGCAGGATTTATTTTACTTTTATTAAAAAGTAAAAACATTGTTAAAATGGATAGTGCGTTTTTGGATATGCTTACATATCACGGTATAGCTTTAGGTTTTATAGCCATGTCACTTCGTATTCAAAAACAAACAGGTTCAAAAAAAGTTGCTCGCGTTGCAACAAAAAGCGGTGCCTTAATTGTGAGCACATATATGGTCCAAGCGGTTGTAGGTTTGTCAATTACTTTGTTTTTAGCTTTTACATTTATGCCGAATTTATTTAAAGCATCGGGCATTCTTTTACCGATGGGTTTTGGACAAGGACCGGGGCAGGCGAATAATGTCGGTTCGGCTTATGAATCACTAGGTTTTGTTGGAGGAAAAAGTTTCGGGCTTGCAATTGCGGCAATGGGTTATCTTGTTGCTTGTGTTGTTGGTGTAATTTATTTAAATATACTTATTAGAAAAAAGAAATATGAAAGAAGCGATAAATCTGAAATATTCGGTTCCGTAACTATAGATACATTTCAAGATGACGGCGAAATTCCAATTGCCAGTTCTATTGATAAATTTTCCATTCAGTGTGCTTTAGTACTTTTAGTTTATCTTATCAGTTTTTTAATTTTGAAAGCCATAAGTTTTCTTTTGGAAAAATATTTACCGGGAGTTGCATCAACTGTAGTGCCACTTTTGTGGGGTTTTAATTTTATTTTTGGTTCATTATTTGCTATTCTTGTTCGTTTTATAATTTCACGGTTACGTAAAACAAAAGTTATGAATAGACAATATCAAAATAATTATTTACTTTCGCGTATTTCAGGTTTTGCATTTGATATAATGATTATTGCAGGAATTGCGTCAATTGATTTTGGTGACATTACTCATTTGTGGATTCCGTTTGTGTTGATGTCTATTTTTGGTACAATTATTACATTTATATATCTTAAATTTATGTGTAATAAAATTTATCCTGAATATTCTGAAGAAGGTTTTGTTTCAATGTTCGGTATGCTTACAGGAACAATAAGCTCCGGTATTTTATTGGTACGAGAAATTGATAGCGAATTTAAAACACCTGCGGCTAATAATTTAGTTTCAGGAAGTGGTACAGGTATTGCTTTCGGTGCTCCGGTTTTAATTTTAATTGGGCTTGCTCCAAAATCAACAACTATGACATTTATGGTTCTAGGTTTAGCTACTGTATATCTTGTTATTTTAATGAGCATTATTTTTGCATTAAATAAAAAGGATTATTAAAAATGCTTTCCATTAAAAACTTAAAAAAACGATTTAATCTTGAAGCCGGTTTTTTTGCTAAAACAGGGCAATATGTTTATGCGGTGAATGATGTTTCTTTTGAAGTTGCAGATAATGAAACGTATGGCTTAGTCGGAGAAAGTGGTTGTGGCAAATCTACAACTGCACGTCTCATTGTCAAAATGTATGAACCGGACAGTGGTGAAATAATTTTTAATGGACAAAACGTAAGGAAACTTTCCGGTCGTGCCTTAAAAGAATATCGAGAACGAGTGAAATATATCTTTCAAGATCCTGCAAAAAGCCTTAATCCGCGTATGAGTATTTTTGAAATTTTAACTTGCGGACTTAGATATTCTAAAAAATGGCAAGGCAAACAAAAAGCACGTGAGCTTGCCGGAAAAATTTTGTGTGAAGTTGGTTTAACAGAGGCGGATTTGGACAGAAGACCAAGTGAATTTTCCGGTGGTCAGCGACAACGAATTTCTATTGCACGAGCTTTACTAATGGAACCTGAGTTTTTAATTTGTGATGAAGTAGTTTCGGCTTTGGACGTTTCCATTCAAGGACAAATATTAAATCTACTTCAAGAAATTCGACAAAATCGTAAATTGTCAATGCTTTTTATTACTCATGATTTGAAAGTGTCTTGTTATTTTTGTGATAGAATTGGTGTGATGTATAATGGTGTTTTAATGGAAGAAGCTAATGCAAAAGATTTGTATAAAATTGCAAAACATCCTTATACAAAATTGCTTTTTGCCAGTGTGGCAGGTGAAAAAAAATCAGATACGGTTTTGCATAACGGAGAAAAATTATCAAAGGCACAAGAAGTAAAAATTGCAAAAAGCACACTCACTGCCTGTCCTTTTGTAGAGCGATGTAAAAAAGCAAAAACAAGCTGTAGCATGGAAATGCCACAGCTTGTTCAAATTGCACCGGGACATAAAGTTCGTTGTAGTGAACTTCAGATAAATGATTAGTCCTCTTTAGATAAATTATTTACTGCATCAATAATTTCCTTGAATTCGGTTGCTTCCATAACTTCGTTTTCAAGCAAACGATTTGCAACGTAATCAAGGACTTCTTTTTTGCTTTTTAACAAATCTAATACAGTTTCATATCTGTCATTAATTATTCGTGCAATTTCCGCATCAACATAGTTTTGTGTTTCTTCGGAATATTCGCGCACTAATTTTGGTTCTTCGCTACCATAGCCACCGCCACGTTTGCTTAATACAACGTTTTTGAATTTATCACTCATTCCATAGTCCGTAATCATGCGGCGAGCAATATCTGTTGCTCGTTGTAAATCATTTGCTGCACCTGTAGAAATTTGTCCGAATTGGATTTGTTCTGCAGCACGACCACCAAGTAATGTATCAATCTCATTTGTTAAATCTGTTTTCGTATATAAAAAGCGATCTTCATCCGGACGCTGCAATGTATAACCTAACGCGTGTGAACCACGAGGAATGATGCTGATTTTGTGAACTTTGTCAGTGCCTTGCGTAAAAGCCGCAGTTAAAGCGTGTCCGGTTTCATGCCATGCAATGATTTTTCGTTCATTTTCACGTACAACGCGACTTTTTTTCTGTAGTCCAGCAATTGTTTTTTCAACGGCTTCATCAAAGTCTTCCATTGAAACAAGTTTGCGTCCTGCACGAACGGCCAAAAGTGCCGCCTCATTTACAATATTCGCCAAATCCGCACCAGAAAAGCCCGTTGTCGCGTGAGCAACGTTTTCAAAATTAACATCTTTGCCAATTTTTACATTTTTAGCATGTAATTCCAATATGGCTTTTCTACCAATAAAATCAGGCGGATCCACAACAACTTGTCTGTCAAAACGCCCTGGACGCAAAAGGGCAGGATCCAAAACATCGGAACGGTTAGTTGCGGCAAGCAAAATCAAACCGCGTTCATTGTCAAAACCGTCCATTTCAACAAGTAATTGGTTTAATGTTTGTTCTCTTTCATCATTGCCACCCAAACTGTTCATGCGACTTTTTCCTATTGCGTCCAACTCATCAATAAAAATTATACAAGGTGCTTTTTCACGAGCTTGCTTAAATAAATCGCGAACACGAGAAGCTCCAACGCCTACAAACATTTCAACAAAATCGGAACCTGAAATGCTAAAAAACGGAACGCCGGCTTCTCCTGCAACTGCACGTGCCAATAAAGTTTTTCCCGTTCCTGGCGGTCCCACAAGTAATACACCTTTTGGAATACGTCCACCAATGTCAGTATATTTTTGAGGTGCTTTTAAAAAATCAACAATTTCGATTAGCTCTTCTTTTGCTTCGTCAACGCCGGCTACATCGGAAAATCTGGTTTTGACTTGGTTTTCGTCAACAGCATTATGACGTGATTGTCCTGCTGCAAAAATGCTACCCATTCCACCGAGTCCGCTACCCATTTTTTTAAACATAAAGCGCCACATCAAAAATAAAATACCAAAAGGCACAACCCAGCTTAAAAATATGTCAAGTAAAAAATTATTTTGTTTTGGTACAATTCTGTATTCAAAACCAAGTTGTGTTTTTGATTGTTCATCAAGAATATCTAAAAATTTTTGAGTTAAAATTCCATATGTTTTATCAGGTTTGCTTCCAACCGTGTTTTTTCTGAAAGACATAAGAGAACTAACATTGTCCGTTTGTGCTGAAGATGAAGTTCCATGTGCATATCCAAAAAAAATATTTTCACTTAATTCAACTTTTTCATATTTCCCCGCTCTAACATTTTCAACAAATAGAGAAAGAGGAATTGAATCATTGCCGGTGAAAAAAGAAGAAAAATTTAATAAAACAATAAGTACACCTAATGCTGAAATAATAAAAAAAAGGCGTTTTATAGATTTACGTTTTTCATCATCGTTCTTATTGTTATTTTCCGATGGTTCTGCGGATAACTTGAAAAAATCGAAAGGATCGTTTTCATCCTTTTTTTTCTTGTTATCGTCAATATTTTTATCGCTCATAATATAAGTATACAAAATTAAATACAAATTGACAACAAGTTATTATCGTGTTAATCTTAGCTGGTGAATAAACTAATTTCCTTAGTATTATCTTGTTTTCTTTTTACATCTTGTATGTTTTTTGATTTGCCTTATGAAAAATCAAAAGAGTGGACTTTAATGTTTTATTTGGCAGGAGATAGCAATAATATCGAAAGTTGTTTGCTTGATAATGTTTGGCAAATGAAAATGGGATACAGTGGTGGCTGTAATGTAATTATTCTTTTTGATGGAAAAGATCCGAACGCTGGAAATAAAGTAAGCCTTTTTGACGCTTCATATGAAGTTTTGTATGAAAGAGCTTTTGGTGAATATTTTGTTGGTTCAGCAATGTTTAGAATGGAAAAAACCGGAGCTGTACGAATTTATGGAGATAATGATTTTTCTGAAATGGCGGGCGATGAAATAAAATTAAATATGGGTGATCCGTTAATTTTGGAAAAATTTTTAAGTTATTCAAAAAGAAATTATCCTGCAAAAAAATATGCTTTGTTTGTTGGAACACATGGTACAGGTAGTGACAATGATAATAATTGGAACTCATCATTAATTGACGAAAAAAATAACAAAACATTGTTTTTACCATTGTATGCTTTTAGTAGTGATGATTCGGGTTTAGGAGAGCCTGATGATGGAGAATGGGATTATATTACCTTGTCTGAAATTGAAGAAATCGGCAAAAATTTACCGGTACCTAAATTAGATCTTTTTGTTTTAGACGTTTGTTATATGGCAAATTATGAATTTTTGTGCCAAGTTTATGCCAATGAATATTTAAAACCGGATTATTTTGTTTCATGCCCTTCAGAACAAGGTATTTTCGGTATGAATTATAAAGATATTTTGCGTTATCTGAATCCGCTTTGGAATAAAAATGTTAATGCACGTGATTTTGCACAATACATTGTTGATATTTACTATGAATATACAATTAATAATCCGGAAAAGTGGACAAGTATTGCTAATGGTGGGGACTATGCAAATAAACAAACAATTACTGCAGTTGAGGGTGCAAAATTACAAGATTTGAAAAATGCATTGGACAGTTTTGCAACGCAAATTCACCAAGACAATAGGATTAAAGATTTTCATGATTTGAGTTGGCATAATTTGAACAGGAACGGTGTTTTATACTATTTTCCTGATAATGAAGTTGCTAAAAATGCATTTCCATATTTTGATATTTATGATATGGCTTATAGAGTTTCAAAAAACCAAATTTTTACCGAAGTAAAGGAAAAAGCATTAGATGTTTGTTCTGCATGTGATGCTGCAGTTTTACGCAGTTATACCGGAAATTTATATTATGGAAAAAATGATGAAGCCGGTGATTTTAGTTTTGAAAGACCGGTTCCTCATGCAACGGGAATATCTATCTTTTTCCCGCGTTCCCAAAAATATTTTTCATGGCAATCAACATATGATAAAATTTGGACTTCAAGATATTCTGATGATTATTTTATTGATTTTGAAAACAATCCAACGGGACATGCCAGAAATTGGTATGAATTATTAAAAGAAATTGACTAAAATTTCTAAAGTGATTTTTTTATATACCGATAATAATATGAAGATAAAATTTAGGGAGGACTTTATGGCGTATAATCAAGCATTTAATGCATATAAAAAAACAGGGGTGCAAACCGCCAGTCGCGGTAAATTAGTTGTTATGCTTTATGACGAAGCTGTAAAACAATTAACTTTTGCATTGTCAAATTTTGTAAATAACAAAGTACCTCCTAAAAATATTGAAAAATTAAATGCAAATATTTTGAAAAGTCAAGAAATTATTACTGAATTGATGGTTTCCTTGGACATGACAAACGGCGGTTCGGAAATTGCAAAAAACTTACTTTCGTTATATACATATTTTAATTCGGAATTACTTGATGCAAATATAAATCATAATAAAGATAAAATTAGTTTTGTTTTAAGTATGATGGATGAATTACGCGGTGCATGGATTCAAGCGGAAAAAACAACGTCAACTCCTGTAGCGGATATGCAACATAGTATTAATATTTCCGGTTAAGTTAGAAAAATAATAATTTTCTAACCTATTAAGCTATTTATCACATATTATATGTAAGGAATTATTATGGCAAGTTTAGAATTAAGCCAAAAAGAATTAGATGAACGAATCGCTATTTTGACCCGTTGGCGAAGTCTATTACAACAACAACGTGATAAGTTCAGTGAATATTTGAAAGTGTTGGAAAAACAGCAGATTTCAATTGAAGAAGAAAATCCTGAAAAAATCATGGCTTATACGGAAATTGAACAACAGGTTTTGTCAAGTATAACAAATTTGCGTAAAGTTATTTTACCGTTGGAAAAAATGTATACAACAAAAAATGCAAAAGTTAATGATGAAAAAATTCCAAAACTCCAGATTGAATTGGATAATTTGCAAAAAAAAGTGATTGTGCAAAATGAAAAAAATCGTGAATTGCTAAAAGCACATATGAACCAAATTCGTTCACAACTTCAAAGCATTAAAAATCCGTATCGTAATGCACGTTCTGTTTATGCATCGCAAAATGCACCTACAAGTTCAATTGTGGATATTATGGTTTAAGAGAAGGAGCACTAAGTGCTTCTTTTTTTTTGTAAAAATGGTATAATAATTTTAGTGCATTTTTTTTAGGAGATTATTTTGATATATATTCTCGATTCCTACGGCTTAATTTTTCGTTCATATTATGCTTTTGTTTCTCGTCCTCTCATAAATGAACAGGGGCAAAATATTTCTGCAGTTTTTGGTTTTTTTAGAAATTTACTTAGTGTTCTTAAAAATGAACGACCGAATTTTTTCGTTGCTGTATTTGATCCTCCTACACCTACTTTCCGTCATATAATGTATCCTGAATATAAAGCGAATCGTGATGAAACTCCGAAAGATTTACATGCACAAGTTCCCATAATTGAAGAAGTGTTGGCGGCATTGGGAATTAAAAAAATGTGTTTTGATGGATTTGAAGCAGATGATGTTATTGCTACATTAGTTAAAAATTGTGAAAAGTCCGGAAAGTCTTGTCGCATTCTTTCAAATGATAAAGACTTGATGCAATTAGTTTCCGATAATACATATATTTTAAGGCCTTCAAAAATGGGTGGTTGGGAAACCGTTGATTCAAACGTCGTTGAAGCAGAGTGGGGGGTAAAGCCACAAAAAATGCTTGATATTTTGTCATTGATTGGTGATTCGGCAGATAATATTCCTGGAGTTGTAGGCGTTGGACCTAAAACTGCAATAAAATTATTAACACAATATAGCAGTCTTGATGAAATTTATGAAAATGCACAAGAAATTGGCGGTGCAATCGGTGAAAAAATACGTAATGGAAAAGAAAATGCATATTTTTCGCAAAATTTGATTAAACTTCGATACGATGTACCAATTTCAGAAACCTATGAAGGCTTATGCTGTCAAGAATTGAATTTTGTTGAAGCTGCAAAAATTTTATATAAGTATGGTGTAAGACAAGTTGCTAAAGAATATGCTGCAATGGCAGAAACAAAAATTGCCGACGTGGTTAATAAAAATGATTTTTCTAATGATGAAGCAGACGAAAGAAACATCTTTGCAAAATCATTAGAAAATGAATCTTTAGAAAATGATGAAATACAAAATGATATTATTGAAAATAATATTTTTGTTTCTGATATTGAACAGGGAATTCCTTTGAAAAAAAATGAAGGAAAATATTATGCAATAACAGATTTGCCTTCGTTGACAAAAATAGTAGACAAAATTTTGGACATAGGTTCGTGTGCGTTTGATTGCGAAACTGACGGACTGGAGACATGGAAATGTCAAATAGTCGGTTTCAGTTTATGTTACACGAAAGCTGAGGCTTACTATGTTCCTCTGGGAAGAGGTATGGATTTATTCAGTACGGAAGGTATATCAAAAAAAGAAGCATTTGAGCAGTTGCGAAGGATTTTTTGCATAAAAAAAGATATGAAAATAATTATGCATAATGGAAAATTTGATTTAAAAGTTCTTTCGGCACACGGAATGTTCCAAAATGCACATGGTGAAAAAATACCGTTAACTGCTCAAATTATAGATACGATGGTTGCGTGTTGGCTTTTGGAAAGTGATAGAACATCTTTTTCTTTAGATAATTTATCGGAACGTAAACTGGGTATCGAAACAATTCCATACAAAGAAATTGTGCCAAAAAATGCAACTTTTTTTGATGTACCACTTGAAATTGCAACAAAATATGCGGCAGAAGATGCTGATTTGACTTGGCAGCTTTGGCAACTTTTTGAACCTGCATTGAAAAAATCCGGTCTTGATAAATTATTTTGGGAACTTGAAATGCCCATTTTGTTAATTTTGGCAAATATGGAAGAAAATGGTATATATATCGAAAAAGACGAATTGTCAAAATATTCATCTGAGTTATCAAGTCAAATTGAAAAGTTGCAAAATCAAATATATGAAATGGTTGGTTATGAGTTTAATATCGCATCTCCAAAACAATTACAGGAAGTGTTATTTGTTGATCGTAAATTACAAACGTCCAAAAAAATAAAAACAGGTTTTTCCACAGACACTAGTGTTTTGGAAGAACTTGCTTTAATTGATGAAGTACCTGCAAAAATTTTAGATTATCGAGGCGTGACAAAGTTGCTTTCAACTTATGTAGACGCTTTACCCGTTCTTGCCGATAATAATTCGCGTATCCATACGAATTTTATACAAACAGGAACCGCCACAGGACGACTTTCAAGTCGTGAGCCGAATTTGCAAAATATTCCTGTTCGAAATGAAGCAGGACGAAGAATTCGTATGGCATTTTCTGCACCTAAAGGCAGAGTTCTGGTTAGTGCGGACTATAGCCAAATTGAGCTTGTGATTTTAGCACATTTGTCGCAAGATGTTGCTTTGTGCAATGCATTTAATTCCGGTATCGATGTTCATAAATCAACGGCGAGTTTAATTTTTGGCGTTGATATGGAAAATGTTAGTGCCGATATGAGACGTACGGCAAAAACAATTAATTTTGGTGTAATGTATGGCATGAGTGCTTTTCGTTTGGCAAAAGAATTAAAAATTACACGTACACAAGCAACTGATTTTATAAAAATGTATTTTGCTACATATTCCGGTGTACGTACATTTTTGGATACAACGATATCGCATTGCGAAAAAAACGGTTTTGTTGAAACTATTATGAATCGTCGTCGCTATATTGCACATATAAACAGTCGCAATAAAATAGAAAAAGCCACTGCCGAAAGAATTGCTATAAATACTCCTATTCAGGGAAGTGCTGCAGATATTGTGAAAAAAGCTATGATTGCAGTTTACGATAACTTGAGTCAAAAATTTCCAAGTGCAAAAATGTTGCTACAAGTCCATGATGAACTTATTTGTGAGTGCAATGAAAAAGACGGTGAAAAAGTTGCACAATTGATAAAAGAAAGTATGGAAAAAGTAGTTAAATTGAATATTCCGCTTAAAGCTAGCGTGGAAGTCGGTCAACGTTGGGGACAATTTCACTAGGAGAAAAATATGAAACTTTATGCAGTTACAGGTCCCATGGCTGCAGGAAAAAATGTTGTTTGCTCAATTTTGGAAGAAGCAGGATTTGCTTGCGTTGATGCTGATGTGTTAACTCATAAAGCGGTGGAAATTAGTAAAGATAAAATCATTGAAACTTTTGGCACAGAGGCCAAACAAAAAAATATATCTCTTTTGAATAAAGATGGAAAAATTAATCGAAGGTCTCTTGGGCAAATTGTTTTTACTTCGCCTGAAAACATAGCCAAACAAGAACAAATTATTCATCCTATAATTTCTAAAATGATGGATGAATTTATAGAAGAAAATTTTGCACAAGGCAAGAATGTAGTCCTTAATGCAACAGTCTTATATAAAATTGAAACAATAAAACGCGTTGATACAATAATCTTTGTTACAGCCTCTTTTTGTAAGCGATTTTTTCGTGTTTTAAAACGTGATAATATAAAAGTTAAACAAATTTTACAAAGATTTCATGCTCAAAAAAATTTATTTACTAAATATAAATTTTTAAATACCGATATTTATAAAGTAAACAACAATGTTTCAATTAAGAGACTGCGAAAAAAAATTCTTAAAATTGTTCAAAAATAATTCGCAGATTTTACTAATGCTTTAAGGATTTAGTTTATGGATCAAAAAAGAATATTATGGATTGTTGCTGCTGTAGGTATTTTTCTGTTGGTAGTTGTGGGAGCTGCTTTAATTCTTTATGCTCCTCCTAAACAGAATGCAACTCAAATTGCAAAAAATGAAAGAATTTTTAAAAAAGATGAGCTATCTCAACCAAATTTTATAGAAAGTAAAACACCTCAAACAAATTTTTTACATAATGAAGGCAAAATTCCTACAACAGTGAAAGAGTTGACCGTGATTGCGGAAAATGCAACTATAATTTCCGATAAGACTGTTGATGGGAAGACAAACTTACAAATTATTCCGGAAAAAAAATCTACGCCTGCTTTAGGGCAAACAGATGAAGTGACATTTCAGTCAATTCAAAATGACACATCAAAAGATATTCTTTCAAAAAATGAAAATAATATGCCTCAAGTTGGGGAGCGTTTTCCGCAACAAGTACAAATTGAAGTTAAGCCGATAAAAATTGAAACTGTTGCCGGTGCAAAAGAAAGTGCAGTTACTGTTGTAAATGTAGCTCCTCCTCAAAAAATGCCGATTGTTGAAAAAAAAGAACCAAAGCCTGTAACGAAAGTTACACCTGCAACGAGTGCAAAAAAAGAGACAAAAACTGAAAGTCCAAAACCTGTTGCAAAGCAAACGGCAAAAGGAACAACAAGTTCGTCCGCACCAAAAATTACTCCAAAATATTGGGTTCAAGCGGCATCTTTTACAAATAAGAAAAATGCTGAAGATGCACGAAAAATTTTGACACAGGAAAAAATTGAAAGCGAATTATTTACATATACCGCTGCAGATGGCAAACTATATTACCGTGTTCGCGTTGGTCCGTATTCAACAAAAAGTGAAGCGGAATATTGGCGAGTGAGAATTTCACAGGTAGAACAGTTTAGTAAAACTTCAAGTTATGTAACAAACTCAAGTGAGCCAATTGCAAAAAAATAACATCTTTTTGTTGTATGTTTTGCACAAAAAAAGCCCGCGGAAAATCCGGGGCTTTTTTTATTTTTCAACGTAAGCATATGCATTATGATTATGAATGCTTTCATAATTTTCGGCTTCAACACTAAACCATGAAAATTCACCATCAAGGTTATATTTTTCAGGCATATTTTGCAGTGCAATATAAACTTCACGAGCAACATCTTCAACAAAACGCGGATTTGCATATGCTTGTTCGGTAACAAATTTTTCATCATCTCGCTTTAAAATAGAATAAAGTGCACTTGAAGCGGAATTTTCAACTTCAGCAATAATATCTTCTATCCAGAAAAAATGAGTATTTCGCACTTTAACGCGAACAATACCACGTTGATTATGTGCACCGTTTTTACTGATTGCTTTTGAGCATGGACATAAAGTTGTTACCGGCACTTCCACAGTTACGTAAAATTCTTTTGAGTTTTCAGTAACCGTTCCCTCATAAGTGCATTCATAGCACATCATGCCGGCATTTTTTGAAACCGGAGCCGTTTTTTCCATAAAAAATGGAAACCTCACCACAGCAAAAGCACGTTCTGCTTTTAGTTTAATACGTACTTCATTGAGCATATTTAAAAAACCTTTCATGCTTAAGTCTCTGTGGTGAGCGTGGAAAATTTCCACGAAACGGCTCATGTGCGTTCCTTTGTAATGATGGGGCAAATTTACAAAAAGGTCTGCATTTGCAGTTGTGGTTTGCACTTTGTTTTTTTTATCCAAAACTTTTACAGGGTAGCGTAAACCGCGAACACCCACTTTTTGTAGCGGAATTTCACGATTGTCAGCCTGGTTTTGTATATCTATCATAATTTTATTTACCTTGAGCGGCTTCCAATGTATTTTGCATTAACATGGCAATTGTCATTGGACCCACACCACGAGGAACAGGTGTTATAAAAGACGCAACTTTTTTTGCCGCTTCAAAATCTACATCTCCTACAAGGCGAAAACCGCTTTTTTTAGTTGAGTCGGGAATACGATTTACTCCCACATCAATTACCGTAGCACCCGGTTTAATCATATCTGCAGTAATTACACCGGCTTTACCAACTGCCGCAATTAAAATATCTGCTTGCCGGGTATGTTCGGCAATATTTTTTGTACCGGTGTGACAAATTGTTACTGTTGCATTTATGTCCTTACGAGATAATAAAATAGAAAGCGGTTTTCCGACAATATTAGAACGTCCGACAACAACAGCATGCATTCCATTTGTCGGGATATTCATTTCTCGGAGTAAAACTAATACTCCATGTGGAGTGCAAGGTAAATAAGATTTTTTTCCTATTACCATATTGCCCACATTTATGGGATGAAAGCCGTCAACATCTTTTTCAGGATTAATAGCCATAATTACTTTTTCTTCGTTAATATGTTTAGGCAGAGGCAATTGAACTAAAATTCCATGCACGGTTTTATCATCGTTAAGTTCGTCAATAATATTAAGTAAATCTTGTTCTTTTGTATCTGCCGGTAGACGAATTGATTTATCGGTCATACCTACTTCTGCTAAAGCTTTTTCTTTACCTGTAACATATGAAATACTAGCCGGGTCCTCTCCTACAAGAATTACAGCTAAGCATGGACAGATACCTTTTTTTTTCAATTCCGAAACTTGTTTTGCCACACGACCTCGAACATTTGCCGCAATTTGGAATCCGTCAATTATCGTTGCACTCATAAAAACTCCTAAAAAAATTGTAACTTTAGTATTGCCTTTATTGTTTACAAAATATAAAGGCGTTGAAATCAATCGAAAAATAAGATATATTTATTATACAAAATTTAGCTACTTTTATCTATGACTTAGCTCAATGTGAGGATTTATGAAAAAAAAATTAACACTTATTTTGTTATGTTTTTTTGTTTTGGGTTTTGTTTTTGCCCAAACAGAAAATGAAGTTCAACCTGAAGAAGATGATGAATATGAATATGTATACAAAGCAAATCAAGGTGGAGATTCATATATTCGCATGAGTTTAGCAGTGGATATTCCGTTAAAGCCTGAAATTCCTAAAATGAAAGTAGGAGGTTCCGGTACTTTGGGTTTTGCACAATATTTGAACAGTTGGTTTGCATTAGGAGGAGATTTCAGTTTTGCTTATTCGGAAACAATTGGAAGTAATGTTTATTATTTTGTACCGATAATGTTCAGAGCCACTGCTCAATTAACGTTGGATAAATTCGAGCTTCCTTTAACGATAGGTTTGGGCGGAAGTTTCCAAAACTATGTTGACCGGCTATATTTTGGTTTGACAATTCAGCCGGAAGTGGGCATCTTTTATCGTTTCCGCCCGGATTGGTCAATTGGTGCCATGTGTGGACTTTATATTTTGCCGCAATGGTATAAAAATCAAACGTATAATTACATCGGCTATATTCTTACGGGAACGATAGGTGTTCGCTATCACTTTTAGGAGTTAAAAATGAAAAAAACTATAGTTTTGTTTGCTTTAATTTGTTTGATTTTTTCTGCATGTACAAAAGAACCAATGCTTTATGATGTTGCTAGGGAAACAAAATTATTAAGCCAAACTGTTCTTGGTAACATTTATAATATAGTGCAATTTAAAGATATGCTTTTTGCCGTAAATGGTAATGTGCTTTCAAAAGATGTTAACACATTACGTACTGCTAATGCTTCCGTTTGGAAAAATAATGTAAAGCCTGTTGTAAATAATAAAAAACTTCAGGTTGTTCGTGTTGCTGTAGGCGATAACGGCAATGCACTTTATGTAATGACCATTGAAAATAATACGGTCGATGAAGATATTCCGGGTACTTTTTGTATACATAAAGCAAAATTTGATGAAGATGGTATTTCCGGATGGATAAAAATAGAAACACCTGAAAAAGCTGTATTGCGTGAAATGATTAGCGACGGGAAAAATTTATATGGCATTTTAAATTTTGGCACAGAAGATGAACATGATAGAAAAGATGAAGCATTTTTGGTAAACGATGACAGTTATGCTGAAGAAGCAAGTTTTGTAAGTGAAAATGACGGATACAAAGGTTTAGGCACCGATTATCCGTCGCGTATTCAAGGTGTTGCAACTTGTGGAGACAAACCATTTTTTCATATAACACCTTTTGTTGTGGCAAATAATGACAATACAATAATTTATAAAGTAGAATCCGGCATGGTTTCTTATTATTCTAAAGACGGTTTAGAGTGGAAAGATATTCCAAATTCTGCATTTTTAATGCCTGTATCATTAACATATTATGAAGACGTGAATGATGCAAAAAAACTTTTAGTAGGTTGTTCTTCAGGCTATTACGAAGTTTTGTTAAATGATGACGGCACTGTGCCTACAGATGCAACTAAAGCAACGCCTAATAATAATTATGCGGTAACTTTTGGCACTAGTCGTGTTATAAGTATTTTTGCACCGAAAACTGAAGGTGCCGGAAAAGCATCAATTTATGTAGGCATATTAAAAAGCGATGATGAATCCGGCTCTAAATATTCAGGAATGTGGAGTTATTATCCTGAGCGTGATACGATTGATGAATATGGTAATCGTAATGGATGGAACTGTGAATAATAAAAGTGCAAAAAAGTATGGATTTGTTTGACTCTGGAATACGAGCAAAAACAAATGAAGGTCCTCTTGCTGCAAGAATGCGTCCGCGAAATTTAGATGAATATATTGGGCAAGACCATATAGTTGGGAAAGGTAGACTTTTGCGTCGGGCAATTTCTGCTGACCAGCTTTCTTCAGTAATTTTTTACGGTCCTCCGGGAACGGGAAAAACAACTTTAGCAAAAGTCATTGCCAATCATACTAAAAGTAATTTTATCACACTTAATGCTGTTTTAACCGGTGTTCAAAATATTCGAGACGCAATTGCACAGGCAGAAAATTATCGTAAACATTACGGCACCAAGACTATACTTTTTGTTGACGAAGTACATCGATGGAATAAAAGTCAACAAGATGCACTTTTACCATGGGTTGAAAATGGAACCTTTATTTTAGTAGGTGCAACTACTGAAAATCCTTTTTTTGAAGTAAATAAAGCTTTAGTTAGTCGAAGTCGAGTTTTTCAATTGAAACCTTTGACAAAAGATGATTTAAAAAAAGCTGCACTGGTAGCAATTAATGATATTGAACGCGGTTACGGAAGGTGGAATGTTGTTTTTGAAGAAGGTGCTTTGGAGCATTTAATTGAAACTGCTAACGGAGATGCAAGAAGTCTGCTTAATGCGTTGGAATTAGCAGTGGAAACAACTCCTGAGGTTTGGCAACCTGATGCAAGCCCTTGTGTTCCGCCTGAAAGTAGTGAAATTTATATCAGTAAGGAAACTGCAGAAGAAAGTATTCAGAAAAAAATTGTGCTTTATGATCGTGATGGAGATTATCACTATGATATTATCAGTGCATTTATAAAAAGTTTGCGTGGACGCGACCCCGATGCTGCAATGTATTGGCTTGCAAGAATGGTTCGTGCAGGAGAAGATCCTCATTTTATTTTTCGGCGTATGTTAATTTCTGCTTGTGAAGATACTGGTTTGGCAGATCCGTATGCACTTTCAGTTGTGGAGTCTTGTGCAGCGGCATTTGATAGAGTAGGTTTACCTGAAGGAAGATATCATTTGGCACATGCGGCATTATATCTTGCCACTGCACCAAAATCCAATTCTACAATGGCATTTTTTGACGCACTTGCAGCAGTTGAAACCGAAGACGCTGAAGTGCCGAATCATTTACGTGATGCTAGTCGCGATGCAGAAGGTTTTGGGCATGGTTCCGGCTATATGTATCCGCATGCATACAGGGATCATTGGGTAGCTCAACAATATTTGCCTGACACTTTGGCAGGGCGAGTTTTTTATACGCCTACAGAACAAGGTTATGAACGCACAATTAAGGCCGATGTGTTGAGCCGGCGGGAAATGCAAATAGCTGCAATGTTTGAACATTATTCAGACGCACCGGACATTATAGGTGTTATTCCGGATTGTCATAATTTTGGAACAAAGCAGACCGATGAAAATTTGACATATTCTCCGGGTGACAAAAATCGAAGTAGTTTTCAAAAACGTCTTGACTCAAATCGTTCTGAAGTTTTACTTGAAATGCGTAACTATGCAATTGAAAAAGCAGATATTAAAAGACATCATAGAAATTTAATTTTTAGTGCAGATGACGGATTGTTTTTGTGGGAAGTATGGCGTAAAACTCCGGAAGGAATTACTTGTGGCATTTGTGATACGGGAAAAGGAAAAGCAAGCTTAACACAATATGGCAGTACGTTGACGGAATTGGACAAGCCCGTTTTAGCAGAAAGTTTTGACGCACTTTACACAATGTTTTTAGATAACGGTGGAATAAAATTTGATAATATTTTTATACGAAATGGTATTTTTAAGAAAAGTGAGTTGGAAAATTTTGCACAAGATTTAGCTCAAAAATGTAATTTAGCTTTGGCAGAAAAAGGTAAAATTATTATTATGCAAAAAGTGCCAAGTGCAACACATAGATTAGCACGTTTACTTTTGGATTCTGAAAAAAGTGAAATTAAACAAGTAGATGAACATATTTTGGAAAAAATGCTAGTTGTCGAAAATGATTTTTATAGCGGGAAATGTAACGAAACTTCGGATATTTTTTCATGGAATTCACAAGATTTGTTTTTAGCATTACAAAAAGAAAACTTTGTTGTTTCAAAAAATGAACAAACGATGAAAGGAAATCGTCGAATAAAAAAAGATGATATTGATAAATGGTTTAATGAAACACAATCTGTTTATGCAAAATATATGTATGAAAAATTAGGAAAAAATGATTTTGCAATATTAAAAGCGTTGTTTGAAAAATCTTGTATAAATAAAACATTTAATTGGCCGGATAAAATTTCATTTTTTACTGTTTTTTTAACGGAGGTGCGATAAATGGCAATTCATAAATCCGGAGAAGATTATCTTGAAGCTATATATATTCTAAAAAACAAAAATGGTATTGTAAAATCTGCGGATGTGGCATCTTTTTTAAACTATTCCAGAGCTAGTGTTTGTAATGCCGTTAATCTTTTGCAAAAAGAAGACTTACTCTTAATGGATGAAAAAAAACATCTTGAACTTACAGAAAATGGATTGCAAATTGCTCAAAAAATGTATGATCGTCACTGTTTCTTGAGTAATTTTCTCATATCTATTGGTGTTGAAAAAAAGATAGCCGAAGAAGAAAGCTGCCAAATAGAACATATTCTTTCAGAAAAAACATATGAGCTTTTGAAAAAACATGTTGAACAAAATAGCAAGCGAATTTAAGATAATATTTAGTTTGAAGGATTGTTATGTAATAAATTTTATTTTAAAAATCCTTCAATAATTTTTTGTTCTGCCTCTTCTTCAGTTAAACCTAAGGTACGCAATTTTAAAATTTGTTCGCCTGCAATTTTGCCTATTGCAGCTTCATGAATTAATTGTGCATCCTGGCAAGCGGCTGTTAATTCCGGGGCAGCAGAGACAATTCCTTTGTCAGCTAAAATGGCATCGCATTCTGAGTGTCCGTAGCATCTGGCATTTCCAATAATATTTGAATAATATGTTTGACGTGAGTTGCCTTTTGCAACAGAGCGAGAAATTAAGCTAACGCTTGAATCATCGCCATTTAATTCAACTTTAAAAGCCGTTGAAGCGGTTTGATCGCCTTCGGTTAAAATATTTTCCTTGATAATCAATGTCGCATTGGTAGCTAAAGTTCCTTCTGTTTTTCTGTCGGATTTATCTACACCGCCAATTTGACTTGTGTGCATTTCAAGATGGGCACCTTCAGACAGTTCAAATTCTGTGATTGGGTCAATTGTGCGTTTGCCGAATTTTGCACCAATTCCAATATGCTTTTCTTCATATATAACGCGGGAATTTTTTTCAAGAAAAAATCTGTGTATTCCGCTATGTCTAGCAGGTTCTTCATTTTCTGTGTGAATACCACAGCCAGCAATTATTGTAACATCAGCGTTTTCGCCTATGTAAAAATCATTGTAAACCAAGTCATCAACGTTTTCATGAGTAATACAAGCAGGAATAGAAACTATTTCGTTTTTCGTATTTGCTTTCACAACAATTTTTAATCCTTTGTTTTCAGGTAATGAAACAATTTCAACATTTTCCGTAGAAGCACGGGAAACACTTTTGCAGTTTACACGAACATTATGTGCACCAGAAAATTTACCTTTCCAATTTGCAACAGCTTGTAATAATGTGTCTGTAATTTCCGAATCTTTCATTATACATTCTCCCGTCCCTTAGGACATTTACAACAAGCACGATTATGACCCAATATTCGTGGCATAATACAACCGGTTATTCCTTGTGCTTGAATTTTTCCATCTTCAATTAAAACAACTTCATCAGCAATATTAATTATTCTTTCTTGATGTGAAATAATAATCAGAGAGCCGTTTAGAGATTCACGCAAATTTTTGAAAATATTAATAAGATTTGCAAAACTCCACAAATCAATCCCAGCTTCAGGTTCGTCAAAAATTGTGAGTTTTGTATGTCGAGCAAAAACAGTTGCAATTTCAATGCGTTTGATTTCACCACCGGAAAGGCTTGAATTAATTTCTCTGTCCAAATAATCACTAGCACGTAAACCTATATGTTCTAAAATATCAGCCATTGTGTCTTCAGTTAACGGCCTTGGAGAAGCAAGATTTAACATATCACGAACTGTAATGCCTTTAAAGCGAACCGGTTGTTGAAAAGCATAACTCATACCCATTATTGCACGTTCGGTTACATTTAAATTTGTAATGTCAGTTCCATTTAGATAAATTTGGCCGGATTTAGGTTTTTCCAATCCGGCAATTATTTTTGCCAAGGTTGTTTTGCCGGAGCCATTTGGTCCGGTAATTACAATGAATTTATCATTTGAAATAGTCAAATTAATGCCTTTGAGAATAGGCGTTCCGTCAGGTGTATCCCAAGTAATATCTTTTAATTCAATCATTAAATAAGTATACAAATTTTTTTATATAAATTCAACATAACAAATAACGCATAATATATAGTTAAATAAAAAGAAAAGAAGGTAAAAAAAATTTAAAATAACATTTATCTTCTATAAAATATAATTATTTATAATTATTTAACTATGGACATAATTTAAAAATATATAGTAAAATAGATATATGAAAAAAATTAAAGCTGTTGCATTTGACATCGATGGTACATTATATTCTAATTTTCAGTTATACTCAAAAATATGGTTTTATTTTTTGCGTCATTTACGATTTTTTATATCTTTTAATCGAGTTCGAAAAATTTTACACAAAACGGCACCTTTGCCTGATTTTTATGAATATCAAAGAAGACTTCTAGCAAAAGAGATGAAAATTTCCGTTGAAGAGGCAAAAAATAAAATAAATACGATTGTGTATGAAGGCTTTAAGCCGTATTTTAAAAAGATAAAAACTATCCCTCATGTTGAAGAAACTTTTGTTAAATTTAAAAAGTGCGGATTAAAAATTGCACTTTTATCGGATTTTCCGCCGGAACAAAAAGGCGACATTTGGAATCTTGCACAATATTGTGATGTTATTTTAGGTAGTGAAGCGTTAGGAGCACTAAAACCGTCAAAATATCCGTTTGGCATTTTAGCAAAAAAACTTGATTTGCCTGCCGAGCAAATTTTATATGTAGGAAATAATGTTCGTTGCGATGTAAAAGGTGCAAAGAATTTTGGTATGAAATCTGCGTATTTATTGCCTTTTTGGAGAAAAATTTTCAATAAAAAACATAATCTTGCAGATATTTCATTTAAAAACTATCGCCAATTGCAAAAGATTGTGTTACAATATACTTAAAGTTTTTATTTTGGGTGGGACCTAAATGATTTTAAATATTATAACACTTATTCTGTGCGTTGCACTCGTTTTTGTATTTCGTTACATGGATAAAAATAATAAGTCCATGGATAAAGTGCGTCGTTTCGCTGATAAATCAAAAGAAGAATTAGATGAATATTTTAAGGAACGAGTTTCACTTTTGCAAAATTCCGGTGTTGAGTTAGATACAAAACAGTCTGTTTCTGTAGCAACCGTTATACGATTAGAGGAATTATATAACAAATTTTCTAAAGAAGCAAAAGCAATTGAAGAAAAAATCGCACTTATTGACAAAATGGAAGAACGCATCGTTTCATATGATAAATTAATGCAAGATCTTGCCAATATGACAACACATGTTGAAACTAATCTTCTGCGTATAAAAAAAGAAAGTAATATTATTGATAAATTAGATGAAAAACTGTCAAGTCAAAAGAAAAATATTGATTTATTAGTTGCGAAAATTCCTCAAGTGGAAGCTGAATTTTCAAAAACGAATGCCGAACAATTAAAAAAAGTCGGTGAAAATCTTTTAAAAGTATATAAAGAAGAAGCTCAAAAAATTGAAACTTCTACTAATATGGCAGTACAAAAAAATGATGAAATTCTTGCAAGTATTCGAAATGAATTTGCTCGTGCGTTTGAAGAAGCTGCCACTCATGCGGATAAGCTTGAAAAAACTTCGTTCCAAAATTTGCAAGTTAAAGCTGATGAAAGAATAAAAAAACATCAGGCTGTTGTTGAAAATCTTGTTGCACAATTAAAAAATCATTTACAAAGTGAACAAGTGGCTTTACAAGAAAAAGCAAAAAAATCTCAACAAGAATTTTTGCGTTTGGAAAGTGAAACTTCACATTTTTCGGAAAAAATTTCTGCAACTGTTTTAAAATCAAAAGCAGTGTTAGAAAAACTTGTTGGTGATCTTGTTGAAACAAAGGAAAAAATTGCTAAAGAACTTTCCGACGTAATTGAAAAACACGATTTTCAAATTGCAGAATTTACAGAAAAACATGAGTTGGATATTACACAACTTAAAGAAAAACAAGAATCGGATATTGCACAATTGAATGAAAAACAAGAATCGGATATTACACAATTGAATGAAAAACTTTCCGGTAATATTATCGATACGACAGAAAAACTTTCAGGCGACTTTAATTTAACAACGCAAAGACTTTCCAGCGAACTTGCCGATGCAATTGAAAAATATGATTTACAAATTGCAGAATTTACAGAAAAACAAGATACGAATTTTTCGGAACTTACTGAAAGATATGATGCTCAAATTGTAATTTTGCGAGATAGACTAAATGGCAATATTGGTGAAATGGAAGAAAAATTGGATTCATCAATTGTGCAAATGGAAATGAAGTTAAATAGCGAAATGAGCAATGTTAGTAGTAACTTGGAAAAATCTGTTGAAGAAGTGACTGAAAAAATTAGTGGGGAAAAATCAAAGCTTGCTAGCATTTTTGGAAATAATATATCTGAAATTCGTAAACATTTTGAAGCAGAAATGATAGATGTAAACAGTCATATTAATTCCGAAGCAACAAAAATGCATGAGCAGTTAAATAACGAAGTTAAACGACTTGAAAATCAAAGTGAGGAAATTGTAAAAAAACTTTTGTCAGCTCATGAGCAAAAAGCTGTTGATTATTTTGAAAAACTTGATTCACAACTTGATGATTATAAAAATGATGTTTTGTATAGATACCAAAGTTTTGAAAATATTATTTCAGATACAGATGAACTGGAAAAATCTTTGCGTAATGTTATGGAAGATATTTCAAGTCGTGTTGAAAATCAGTTTACAATTTTTACACAAGGCCAAGAAAAAAAGCAAAACGAATTTTCTCAACAATTACTTGAAAGTGCAGATGAGTTATCTGAAAAAATGGCTAGCTTGGAAGGTGAATTGAACGAATTAAAACAGCGTGCATACGATAATGTTTCTGAAAAACTAGTTGGCTTTGAGGATAGTTTTTTTGAAGATTTGGCTAAACGTGCAGATGAAATTACCGTAAAAATGGAACAATGGCGAAGTGACTTTGATGATAAATTGGATGAGCTTTCCATCTCTGTTGAAGACGCACGTAAAGAATCTGAAAATACTTGTATGGAAGACATAAAGGAAAGATTGGCTTTAATTTCAGATAAGCTGTCGGAAAACTGTGAGCGTATGGAAGAAAGTATTAGTGCAAAAGATGAATCATTGCGAGAAAAAATTGAAGGCTATGATACTCAATTGCAAATGTTTACAGAAGAATACAGAGCTGAACTTGAGCGTACAAAACAAACGATGAATAACTATGTTCATGATGAGTTTGACAGTTTTGTTGCATTTTCAAAAGAAACAATTGTGAAAGGCGAAAAACAAATTGCAGATAAACTTGCAGATATTGAAAAAAATTTGAGTCATACTCGTGAAAATGCAGAGTTGGAAATTCAATCTGTCCGTGATGATTTTGCTTTGTGGAAAGAAAGGCTTGATTCTCAATTGGATGAAATCAATGAAGTTTTCGAAACAAAAGCAAATGGATTAACTCAAAAAGCATCGGAGCTTATTTTAGAAATAGAAAACGTTTTCAAAAATGATGTTAAATCTTTTAATGATAGGACGCGTGAACAACAAAATAAAATCATCGAAGAACTACAAAATGTTTCTATGGAACATAGTGAAACTTTAGTAACGTATCAAAAAACGGCAGACGAATATATTGCTGATTTTAAAGCTGCATATGAACAGATGCTTGTTGATAATCAAAATAAGATAAAAGAACAAACACAAGATTTGGACACAAAGTTGAGAGCTGTAAAAACATCAATTCAAGAGTTGTCAAATAAAAATGATAAAGATCAACAAAAAATGATTATGAAAATGCAAAATGATGCAAATTCAATTAATGAAACAATTGATAAAATTAATGAGCGTATTAAAAACTTTGAAAAGCAAACTCAACTTTTTACAAAGGCTGATGAACTAAAAGATGAGTTGTTAAATGACATTGAACTTTTAAATAATGATATTCAAAAAATAGAATCGTTTCAAAATACTTTTGATAATTTGCAGTCTCAAGTGAAAAAACTTCGTGATGCGGAAGAGGAAGTGAGCAAAAAACTTTTGAAATTTAATTCTGAAAAAAAACAAATTGATTCAATGGAAAAAGATTTTAATAAATTGCTTTTTCTTTCAAATACAATTGATTCGCGCATGACTGAAATGCAAATAGCAAGTGATGAGCTTGAGTCTTTGCAAATTGAAGTTAGAATTTATAATGAGCGTTTGAATGATGTTTCAACTCGATTTGAAAGGCTTGAAAAAAAAGTACCTGTTTTAGATTCCACAATGGAAGGTGTAAGCAAAACATTTGAAGATTTGCAATTAATTGAAAAGCGTTTGGAAAAATGTAATGAAGATTTTCAGGAGTTGCCGGAACAAGTTGCAGGTTTACAACAAAATGTAGAAAAAATAATGATTAATTCGGATAAAATAAAAAATGCTGTAGAAAAACTTGATAGTCTAGAAACTTTGGTGATGCAAACGGGTGCGCAAATTCAAGATTTGCAGGAGCAAAAAAAATTGATTGATGAAACTGAAGAACATTTAACGGAAATGAAAAAAGAAGCAGACAAGGGAATAAAGCTAATTCAAAGAATTACACAGAGTAAAAAGCTAACAGATGAATATTCAAAACATGCACCTTCCGTTTCTGAAGTTGAAAATGTACGCAACTTAAAAAATAATTATGGTTATTCAAATGAGCAAATTGCAAAGAGTTTGAATATGCCTTTGGCTATTGTAGAGCTAATTTTGAATCTGCCCCCTCAGTAAAAAAATATTTAGTATCGTGATAAAAGGCAAATTGCTTGGCAGGCTACTGCATTGCTTTGTCCTATGTCACCGAGTTTTTCTCCTGTTTTTGCTTTTACAAAAATATTATCGATTGTGCATTCTAAAATTTGTGCAATCGATTTTCGCACTTCATCACGGAACGGCAAAAACTTGGGGGTTTCTAAGTGTATGATACAATCGATGTTTTCAATTTGCCAACCATCTGCTTTTACTTTTTGCCAAGCAGTTTTTAGTAAAAGCTTTGAGTCAGCATTTTTCCATTTATGGTCTGTGTCAGGAAAAAAAGAACCTATGTCTCCAAGACAACTTGCACCTAGGAGAGAGTCGATGATAGCATGTAAAAGCACATCTCCGTCAGAGTGACCGTCTTCTCCTTTGTGAAAAGGAAGAATCACACCGCCTAAAACGAGAGGACGGTTTTCAACTAATCTATGCAAATCATAGCCCAAACCAATTCTGAGCATTTATTAATCTTTATCTCCATCATCGTCAAAGTCATCATTTTCTGAGTCATTTGAATCATCGATAAAATCATCATCATCGTCATCGTCAAAAACTTTGCTAGTTGATTGAGACTTTGAATATACAACGCCAAAGGGTTCAAGTTTTGCATGAATCATAGCTTCAATTTCAGACATTGGTTTATCTAATGAAAAAGAAAGTTCATCTTCTAACAGTTTTTTGGCAGAGTCGTAAAGTTTACGTTCCATAATCGGTAATTCTTTGATTTTACTACGATGATATAAACAACGAACAACTTTTGCTATGTCATTAACACTACCACTTTTGAGTAAATCCAGATTCATTTGATAACGTAATTTCCAGTCGCTTGTAATCGGTTCGAAATTTTCGCCAAGCACGTCAATTGCTTGTAGCGCTTCTTCGGGAGAAACTATGGCACGAATACCCAATTCGTCACATTTTTCAACAGGGACCATGATTACCATATCGGTAACTTCAATGTAAATTACGTAATATAAAAGAGTTTGTTCTCTGAATGTTTTCTCTTTAATTTCTGTGATTTTACCAACACCTTGAGAAGGATAAACAATTTTTTGGTTAACCTTATATGCGGTTTTTGCTGTTTTCATATGTCATTATTGTATCATAGAAATTCGTTTTTGACAATTATCAAATTTTGTTCACTTTCTTTAAAAAACATATATTTAAATGGATGTATGTCCAAAGAATTATTGTACCAGCCGTCTAAAACAGAATAGTCAACAAAATTTAGTGAAACCGGATGAGAAATTGGTATAATTACACCCTTGTTTAACAGTTCTTCTTCCGCTTCGGCTAATTTTTCATATCGTTTTGCTTCGTCGGTAATTTCTTCAGCTTCTTTAATTAAATTATCAAAAGTAGTTGAGTCCCATTTTGATTCATTCAAAGTAGAACCGCCGCGAAATAATTCTAAAAAAGCCATTGGATCAGGGAAGTCGCCAATCCATGTATATGTAAAAATATCAGCATTCCAGCCTGAAATGGAATCAAGATAGCGATTTATGGGAGTTTTTTGAATCATAAAATTAATATTAAGCAATTCACATGCTTCTTGCAAAACTTTTGCTTGTTTACGCATATATTCATTTTCTGAAATTGCAAATGTAAGTGTAATATCTTTATTAGTTAAATTTAATTCTTTTTTAGCATTTTCAAGCAAAGTTTTTGCATATTCAATATCGGTATCTCCTATTTCTGCAACATCAGGATAACCGAAAAGAGGAACCAAAAGTGTGCCGGCGGGAACTAAACTTCCGCTTCGTAATTCATTCCAGTTTAGTGCATAAAGTAAGGCATTGCGTGCATTTTCATTTGTCCAAGGTTGGTTTTGTGCTTTGAAAAATAAATATTCGGTGCCAAATTGTGTTCCAATTGTTATTGTGCTTTTATCGATTATTTGTTCTATATTTGCAGTGCCGTCAATCCAATCTACTTTTCCTGCATTAAGCAAAAAAACATTTTCTTCTTTGTCAGAAGAAAGCATAATGGAAATTCCGGGCAAAGCAACATTTTTTTCGTCCCAATAATGCTCATTTTTTTTCAATTCAAAACCTGTTTTAGTTTGACTTTCCAGTTTGAAAGCTCCGCTGTAAACATTTTCTTTTGTGCTAACAACAGAAAATGCATGATGACACAATATTTTAGGTAGATGCTTTGTCGGTTTTTTTAATCGTAATACAAGTGTATTTTCATTTGGAGTCGATATGCCTAAAATTGATTTATCTTTTTTTCCTGTTCGAAATTCTTCAGCCCCAACAATGCAATCCAAAAGTGAGGCAAAAGGAGCATTTGTTGACGGCATCAAAAGCTTTGTCCAGGATTCTAATATGTTATTTGATGTGATTTTTGAGCCGTCAGAGAATTTTGCATCGGAACGTAATGTAAATGTCCATGTTAATTTATTTCGCGAAACTTTGTAATTTTCTGCAATGGCGTCCACAGGTTGAAGTGTTTCAGGATGATATGAAAACAAACCTTCGTATAAGGCATTCATTAACTGTGCTTCACTACTATAATTAGATGTATGTGGGTTCATATTATATTCAAAGTCTGCACAAATCATGTTCAAATTACGTTGTAAATTTTTATCGAATTGTGCAAAAAGAAAATAATTGCCAAAAAATATAGATAAAAAGAGAATAGATATAATTTTTTTATACATTTGTAATTCCTAATTTTTTAAGTTGATTTTGTTCATCAACAAAAGCCGAATATTCAGCTTTTCTTTGGTTTGATTTTATTAAAATATTTTTGACAGTGGTAATTTCCATTTTTATACCTTTCACTTTTACGCGATTTAAAGGCATTGGTGTATTTTTAAAATATTCATCTAAAGCATTTAATGTAATTAATAGACGTTGGCATTCACTTAAATGTTTTGTTAAGAATTCCAATATCTTTTCATCTTGTAATGTTTTAATTTTTTGATAATTAGGTGAATTTTTGATAGTCAAGGAAGCATAATAGCGAGTACGTTTTACAAGGTTCGTTGCAAATTCATGGTAATCGAGTGATTCAACTCTTTGTGTTTGTGTCATTGATTCGGAAATTGTGATTTTATAAATCACCGGTGGTTCACTTTTGTTAAAGGCTTTGCGCATAAGAGCCTTAAATTTATCCCAAAAAGAGTTATGTTCACTATCCAGGAGTTTTTTATTTTCTTCAATTTTTGCAGAAATTTGCTCCAGTTGAGGATAAATGCTTGCTAACGTTCTGATTGCATCCATCAAATAGTTTTTAGTATTTATTTTGCGTTCTTTCTTTTTAACAACTTCTTGTTTTACAGCCATTTTATTTAAAATAGCTTGACGTAAAGTTTCTTTTTCACTGCTAAAATCTTCTTGGATTATTTCTTCAATTAATTCTGAATAATATGATGTTTTACGCATTGCAGTAGGAAAATGCTTGCGAATAAATATTACAGCATCATCCGGTGAGCCACCGTGATTACCCGGATAGTCCGGCATAACTAAAATATTTTTACGGACATTTGCTTTGTAAGCTTCTTTTTGAAAATCCGTTAACTCTTTTAGGATGCCATTAATGGTTGTAAGGCTTTTTGAAGCGTGGCTTAAACTGTCATTGATAATACTAACGGAAATGGTGTCGCTACCTAAACGTATACTATGAAGCATTTCTGCTAATCCACGTGTGTTTGGTCGTGAGGAAGTAGGTACCATAGCAGTCCATTGAAAAGAATTATTTAGTGCTAATAATTTTTTGATTTTGTCAACATTAATTGATGAAACTGAAAATTTCATATAATTTGAAATAAAGTCCAACATGCTGTCGTAGTCTGAAAGACGCGAGCCGATTATTAATGAACGTTCATTATCTGCAAAAGGAGTTTCGTCCGGAATGGCAATGTCGGAAATTTTTTTATCATGTTTGTATGGATCTTCTAAAATGGAACCTTTTTTGAGTAAAATTTTTGCTAAGTTTTGTACATATGACTGTAAATCGCGATATTCGGTTAAAAGTCGTGGAAGCTCCACGTTATCATACCATTGCGTTTTTATTTCTATGGCAGTTAGTAAATCAGTCAAGAATGTATAATTTTCAGTTTCGGACATATCCATATTATGAAATATAATTGAAAATTTATCAACTGAAAAGTATTAATATAATATTAATTTATATGTATAAGAAGGTTTGTAAAAGTATTGTATAATGTAAAACCTGTAATTGCTAAAAATGTTAAAAAGTTGTATACTTTTTTAAAAGTATGCGCAGGTTGTAACTGTGATACTAAAGGAAGTTATTATGTTAAAAGAAAATCAAAATGAAATTTCTAAAATAGAGTTAATTCGTCATAGTACTGCCCACGTTATGACAGAAGCTGTTATGAAATTGTTTCCGGGAACAAAAATTGCCATAGGGCCTGCAATCGACACAGGTTTTTATTATGACTATGAATTAAGTCGTCCTATTAAAGAAGAAGATTTAGCTGAAATTGAAAAAGAAATGAGACGAATAATTTCAGGTAATCACGATTTTATTCGTAAAGAGCTTTCAAAAGAAGAAGCATTGAAATTTTTTGCCGATCAGCCTTATAAAATTGAGTTGATTAACGATTTACCGGAAGGTGAAACAATCTCAACATATACGCAAGGTGGTTTTACAGATTTGTGTCGCGGTCCGCACGTTGCAAATACAAAAGAAATAAATGCACAGGCTTTTAAATTGATGAAAACTGCAGGAGCATATTGGAGAGGTGATGTTTCGCGTCCAATGCTTACTCGTATTTACGGAACGGCTTTTGAAAAACCGAACGAACTAAAAGATTATCTAAATATGTTAGCCGAAGCGGAAAAGCGTGATCACAGAAAACTAGGAAAAGAATTGGATTTGTTTCATATTGATGATGAAAATCCAGGTGAAATTTTTTGGCATCCGAATGGTTGGATGATTTATTCTATAATAAAAGATTATGTTCGTGATAAAATTCGCAACGATGGATATGTTGAAGTAAATACACCTTTTGTGATGCCGCGTTCTTTGTGGGAACGAAGTGGTCACTGGGAAAAATATAAAGAAAATATGTTTGTTACGGAAAGCGAAAAACGTCTTTTTGCTTTAAAACCAATGAATTGTCCGGGACACGTTGAAATTTTTAAAAATCGTTCCCGTTCATATAAAGATTTGCCACTACGTATGGCTGAATTCGGTTCGTGTACACGTAATGAAGCAACAGGTGCTTTACATGGAATTATGCGTGTACGTGGTTTTGTTCAAGATGATGCTCATATTTTTTGTATGGAAGAACAAATTTCCGATGAAGTTGAAAAATTTTGTAAACTTTTAATAGATATGTATAAAGACTTTGGCTTTAATGAAGATAAGATCATTGTAAAGTTTTCAACACGACCGGAAAAACGAATTGGTAGTGATGAAGATTGGGATAGAGCTGAAGCCGCACTGGCAGATGCATGTAAACAAACGGGTTTGGATTATGAACTTCAGTCGGGTGAAGGTGCATTCTACGGTCCAAAACTTGAGTTTACTTTGATAGATGCGTTGGGACGTCAATGGCAATGTGGAACGATTCAAGTCGACTATCAGTTACCGAGTATTCAAAGATTGAATGCGGAATATGTAGGAGATGATAATGCAAAACATAATCCTGTAATGCTTCATAGAGCTGTTTTAGGTTCTTTGGAAAGATTTATCGGTATTCTTATTGAAAACTATGCAGGAGCATTTCCTACATGGTTGCATTATCAACAGGTTGTTGTTGTTCCTGTTGCACCGAATTTTAATGATTATGCACAAAAAGTCTGTGAGCAGCTAAAAGTATCCGGTATTCGTGTTAAAGCAGATTTAAGTAATGACCGCATGAATGCAAAAATTCGTGTTGCACAATGTGAAAAAATTCCATATATGTTAGTTGTAGGCCAAAAAGAAATGGATGACGGCACAGTTACGGTTCGTTTCCGCGATGGTAGGCCTCAAAGTGTTTTGTCCATAAGTGATTTTATTGCGTATGTGCAGGAAAAAGTTGCAACACACTTTGTAGGAATATAAAAAAAAATCGATTTTTTTTGAAGAATTATTGTAAAAAATTGACAAATAAAGCAATGCGTGCCATAATTATAGTGGTGCATTAGAAAGAAGGTTGCATCATTAAAATATAACCATAATTAATTCAAGTTATTACTTGAGTTTTAAGGAGATTTTTATGAAAAAAACATTGGGAATTTTGTGTTTACTTTTAATAGCATTCACAATTATCGGTTGTGGTTCAAAACCAGCAAAGGAACAAGTTATTCTTGGTAAAGATGGAACACCTCGTCCGGATTGGGTTAAAATAATGAGCAAGGCGGGTACCGACATTCACTATGAAGTTGGATACGGTAAGCTTTCAAATTTTGCAACATCACAAAAGAAAGCAGAATCGGATGGACGCAATAAAATTGCATTGTGGATTCAAGCAGATGTTAATTCAGTTCTTAAAACATATACTCAAGATTCGGGAATTGGTGATCAGCGTGAATTAATTGAATTTATGGAAGAAGTTTCAATGCAAACTGCAAAAGCATCAATTTCCGGGGCCACAATTGAAGATAACTGGGAAGACAAGGAAGGCGGAGTTTATGTTCTTATGTCATATGATGTAAACAAAGCTGCAGTAAACTTTGAAAATCAATTAAAATCATATCAACGCAATGAATCAGCAGCATTTGCAGAATTTAAAGCACAAGAAGCATTCAAGCAGTTCCAAGTTCAAAATGCAGAAAAAGCTGCCGATGAAGAAGCAAAAAATCTTTTTTAATATTCTTTCAGTTTGATAAAATAGACGCACCTTGCAAAAAAATGCCCGGTGCGTTTTTTTTGTATAATTTGATAAAGCAATTTATTTAAATTTTGGAAATTCAATTTTAAAAGCAACGGAAAGCATGGAATTTTGAAGTGGCGAAGGAGAGTTTTCATGTAATAAATCGCCAAGTGAAAGTAAGGCTTTAATTTCAGGTCCTGCTTTCCAACCGTTATTTAGTTCATAAAGCCAGGCAAATGAAACACTTGGTAATAAAAAATTGCATTTTTCATAAAATAGGCTGTTAATTTTTTTTATATCTTCTTGTTCGCTTTGTGTTACACCTTGTGATAAAAATCCGTAACGAAGTAAAAAGGCAAGTCCAACACCTGCAGAAAATGTTGATTTTCTTGCATAAAAATTAAATATTATCGGTAAGTCAACAAGACAGTTAAGTGCTAAAGCAGTTCTGTGTTCAATTTCAGCAGGGAAAATGTAATTTTCATTTTCGTCATAAAGCCAATAATTTGTAAAAAATTGTAATTGAGGTGAAAATGAAAACAATGGAGTAAATTTAATATTTGTACCTCCTCCAAGGGAAAACATAATTGGAGAAGGAGCACTGTTTTTATAAGTATTGAGAGAAGAAATTAAACCGATGTTTGCAAAAAAATCAGCACTAAAAGCAAAAATGTGTAAATTTGCCATTGAGAATAATATAAATGTAAAAAGAATTTTTCTTTTCATTGACTTCCTAAAATATTTTAGTACAAAATTTCTTCTAAATCAACTGTAATAAAGCCGGTACGACGAATTTTGAAAAATTCTTTTTCTTCAAAACCGCAAACTAAAATATTTTTGCATACTGCAATTTCCGTATAAAAAAAGTTTTTGGGTAATTTTGGCAATCTAAATGCAATTGTTTCGCCTGAGTTTAAAATGTATTTTTCCGGTAGACTTCCTGCAAAAAAAGTTGTGCCATCGGAAAAAATAGCAATGGAAAAATTATCTTGTAAAATAGCTTTGCAAACGACAGGAAATGTGTTTGTCGCTTCTTCATCTAAATTATGGTTAATAAAACATGCAACTGTATTTTCGTCATTTAATTTGCAATCAATTTGAAAATTTAGTGTTGAAGGCAAACGTTCAAGTAATTTTTTTAGTCTTAACGGTGCCTCATTAAAACTTTTAGGCATTAAAAGATTTCTAAAAACATCACAGCCAATAGATTCTATTTGTGCAGAAAAATCTTTACTAATTAAACCTACAGGAAATTTAATATATGAAAAAATTATTTTTTCATTTTCATATGATTTTATATTTGCAAAAAAAACATTATCTTTGTGAACAAGTGAAATAATTTGAGCATCATTTGAAAGATTAAGTTGTTTTTTTTCTAATAAAGGATAAAAAATACCATTATCTATTTTAAATTGATACATAAAAGTGTTTGTGTTTTTTATTTTTGTTTCACTGAAAAAATCATTATGGTAAACAGAAAAAATGGTTTTATCATTAAGTATAAAAAGAGAATCAACGGTTGAATTTGAAAAAATTGTTTCATCTTTAAAAAGCTTTATGTCATTTGTGTTTGAGTCAAATAATAAAAAACCAAGACGATTAACAGCAAAAATACTGTTTTGACCACTTTGTATTGCTTTTGAAATTCTAGTGGCTTGTGACCATGGTTTGTCAAAAACTTCAGGAATGTTTTTAACTTCAGTTATTGGTAAAAAATTGTCTTTTGTAAAATAATACCATCTATGATTTTGCAATTTTTTTTCAGAAAATTTTGCATTTAACGACGTAGTTAAATTATCGTTTTTTTTGCAAGAAGAAAAAATTGCAATCATTAAAAAAGAAATTGTAAAAATTGATTCAAATGTTTTTTTCAGTTTCATTGTATTTAAATTATCGACAAAAAATAAAAGGTGGTGAGGAGATTTTTTATTTAAGAACTTTAATTGAATAAACTGAAAAATTTTTACTTGCAATATGTTGAACAATTTTATCTTGGTCAATTTTTGCAATTTCTTCATCGCTAAATTGTGTAATTTTTTCATAAAGTTTTTGCCAATTAAAAAGCGAACAGTGATGCAAAACATCGCTGACAGATTCATTGCTTTGACAAACTACGCGTATAAAAACTTGTGCACAAAATCCGCCTGCTGCATCGTTAGATTTTATTTGTGGAAAAATACATCCGGTAACTGTGCGAGAGTTTTGTTGTATATTTGGAATAAAGAAAACAGGATTTTGTTTTTTTTCACATAAAAGAGAAAAATTTTGTTGAGCTACAGTTTCAAGACATTGTAAATTATTATGTTTGTCAAAATAAAAGTATGTGCCGGCTACAGAATTTTTTAAGTTTAATATATGTGTTGTAAATTCTTGTGAACATGAAGAAAAAAATAAAAATCCCGAAAAAGTGAAAAATATAATTATTTTTTTTATCTGACTAAAATAATATTGAGCCATCTTCCCTCCAAATAATTTGCAAGTTTGTAATTTAAACTTGATTATGAGTAGCGAGTCGTTATTATTGCCGAACTGCTATATTTTTTTTAACTTAAAGTTTTTCATGCAGTTATTTAATATATGGAAAAAAAATGTAATTTTTGGGGGGGAATTTATAAACTATCTTTATGTTTTTCCATTCCATAAATTTTTGTTTTACTGTACAATGAAGTTATGATTATAGCTATTGACGGACCTGCAGGAACAGGAAAAAGTACAGTTGCAAAAATTATTGCACAGCATTATGGTATTGTTTTTTTAAATTCAGGAAGTTTTTACAGGGCAATTACATTGGCACTTTTACGAGCTGAAAAAGATTTATCTAATGTTGATGATGTTTGCAATTTTGCTTCTGAACTAAAAATGGAATATGTAAACGGTCGTGTTGTATTAAATGATGAAGATGTTGAAGATTTACTTCATTCTCCGGAAATTGACTTGAATGCGTCTAAGGTTTCTTCTATTGTGCCTTTACGTGATATAGTTAATAAAAAATTACGTAAAATTGCTCAGCGTGAAAGTATTGTCTGTGAAGGTCGAGACATGACAACTGTGGTTTTCCCGAATGCAGATTATAAGTTTTATTTGGATGCTTCCATAGATGTTCAAGCTATGAGACGTTTTAAACAAGGTGTTTCAAATCTTTCATATGAGGAAGTAAAGGCACAAATAATTCAAAGAGATAAGATGGATAAAGCAAAGATTGTCGGGGCATTAAAGATAGCAGAAGATGCAACATACATCGATACTTCCGACTTGACGATTGAGCAAGTTTGTGCAATAATATATAACAAAATTCATTCTTAAAAGGAATTTCTATGGATAAGATGGAAGTGGAAGTGAATGAAACTCTTAATACAAAAGAGGACATTCAAACACAATTTATGGAAGAGTACATGAAAAGTTTTGAGTCTTTGGAAGAAGGCCAGCTTGTTGAAGGTACTGTAGTTCAAGTTACACCTGAACATGTGTTTATTGATGTTGGTTATAAATCCGAAGGTAAAATTCCAACATCCGAGTTTTCAGAATTGCCGAATATTGGCGATGTTGTTAGTGTTGTTCTCATTCAAAGAGAAAATAAACATGGCGAAGTTATTGTTTCAAAGTCGAAAGCTGATGTAAAAGCTCTTTGGAAAAATCTTCGAGTTGCATTTCAAGAAAAAACTCCGGTTGACGGCACAATCACTAAGATAATTAAAGGTGGTTATGAAGTTAATTTGGGTAGCGATATAAAAGCTTTCTTGCCAATTAGTCAGTCAGACAGTACAAAAATTGAAAAGCCGGAAAAGCTTATCGATGTGGAAAGTAAATTTTACATTGAACGCCTTTATTCTGATAATAAAGCAAATGTTGTTGTAAATCGTCGCAAATATATTGAAAAAATGATTGATAAAAATCGTGAGGAATTTTTCAATAATGTGGAAATCGGTGCAACAGTTAAAGGCACTGTAAAAAGTTTTACAAGTTTTGGTGCATTTATAGATTTGGGCGGTTTTGACGGTCTTCTTCATATTAATGATATGAGTTGGGGACACGTAACACGACCGAAAGATTTTGTAAAAAAAGGACAAGAACTTGAACTTAAGGTTATTCGTTTGGATCCTAATGAAAAGCGTATTAATCTTTCTTTGAAACATTTTACGGAAGATCCGTGGTTACATTTTGAAGACAAGTTTAATGTAAATGATGTTGTAAAAGCCAAAGTTACTAAACTTACGGAATTCGGTGCATTTATTGAATTGGAAGAAGGCATTGAAGGACTTGCACATATTAGTGAATTCAGTTGGGTTAAAAAAATTAATAAACCGGCAGATATGGTTACAGTCGGTCAAGAAGTGGACTGCATGATTCTTGGTTATGATATTCAGGCTGGTCGCGTATCTCTTGGTCTCAAGCAAGTTACGGAAAATCCATGGGATTCTGTTTTGGAAAAATATCCGGTAGGAACAAAGCTCACAAAAAAAGTTGTTAAACTTACAAATGCCGGTGCATTTATTGAATTGGAAGAAGGTATTGATGCATTCTTACATGTAGATGATATTTCATGGACAAAGAAAGTTAAACATCCCGGTAGTGAATTGGAAGTTGGCAAAGAATATGAAGTTGTTATTATTGAAACTGATGCGGAAAATCATAAAATCCGTGTAGGTATTAAACAACTTACAGAAGATCCATGGGGAAAATTCCTTGACGAGCATCCTGTAGGTTCAACTTTAGAAGGTGAAGTTGTTTCAATTACGGATTTTGGTTTGTTTGTTCGTGCTCAGGGTGGAATTGAAGGTCTTGTAAATAAACAAAATCTTTTGGAAAATAGAGATGATGTTTTTGAAGAAGTTATCAAAAAATATAACGTTGGCGATAAAATTAATGTTTTTGTAGCAGATGTTAAACCTAACAAACAGCAAGCGGCTTTCAGTGTGCGTGAATTTAAACGAAAACAACAACGCGATGAAATTTCTCAGTATATGACAGCATCAAGCGGTGATGATGAAAGTGCATATAATCCTTTTGCAGATTTGTTAAAAAAAGGCAAATAAATAAGGAAAGTTGAGCGTATTCAATGCCGTCGAAGACTATCGATGTTGAAAAGTTAAATACTCTCATTGAAATCAACACACTTATAAGTTCAAGTTATTCTGATGTAAATGCATTGCTTGTTTATATTCTTGAATCGGCAATGCGACTTGTTGAGTGTGAATCATCTTCTTTGTTGCTTTTGCATGAGGGAGAAGATGATTTACGTTTTGAAGTTGCTCTTGGACCAAAAGGTGTTGAGTGTTTGGGAATTCCTGTAAGTCGAGAAGGTAGCATTGCCGGTTGGGTCGTAAAGAATAACAAAAGTTTAATCATTGATGATGCTGTTACTGATGAAAGATTTTACTCTGCTGTTCAGGATAAAACAGGTTATGTAACCAAAACGATGATAGCTGTTCCGATGCGAGTTCATAATAAATGTGTTGGTGTTATTGAGCTATTGAATAAAAAAGGCAATCAAAGATTTACGCACAGTGATTTGGAAATTATTGAGCTGTTGAGTAATCAAGCAAGTATTGCATATCAAAATGCTGACACTTATCAACGAGCACGGAATGAAATTCGTGTTTTGCAAAATAAAATTACTGCCGGTAGCGAATATCATACTTTTATTGCTGAAAGTTCAAAAGTAAAGGATTTGGTTGAAGTAATTGATAAAGTAGCAATAACGAATTCTTCTGTTTTGATTCTTGGAGAAAGTGGTGTCGGAAAAGAATTATTTGCTGAACAAATTCATTTGAAAAGTTTGCGTAATAAAAAACCTTTTGTTAGGGTGAATTGTGCGGCACTTTCTCCGACATTGCTTGAAAGTGAGCTTTTTGGGCATGTTAAAGGTGCATTTACAGATGCACACAGTGATCGCAAAGGTCGTTTTGAAATGGCAAATGGCGGTACGCTGTTCTTAGATGAAATAGGTGAGTTGCCACTTGATTTACAAGTAAAACTTTTGCGTGTAATTCAGTCGCGCAGTTTTGAAAAAGTCGGTTCAAGTGAAACACTAACTGTTGATGTTCGTATTATTGCGGCAACAAATCGTGATATTGAACAAATGGTTGCTGAGGGCAAATTCAGAAGTGATTTGTATTACCGACTGAATGTTTTGCCACTTTATGTGCCACCTCTAAGACAACGCAAAGAAGATATTATGCCTTTAGCAATGTATTTTTGTAGTAAATTCAGTGCGGAAACAAAAAAAGATTTTATAGGATTTACCCAAGATACTATTGATACTTTACATACGTATTTTTGGCCGGGTAACGTTCGCGAACTGGAAAATTCAATTGAACGTTCGTGTGTTTTGGGTAAACCTCCGTTGATTACTGCGAAAGATTTGCGTTTAAATGTAAAAAATGACAATGAAATGGAAGAAGAATTAATGGACGGTGATGATAAGACTTTGAAAGCCGCTTTGTTTCGTTTTAAAAAAGCATATGTTACGAAGGTTTTAGCAGATGCAAATTGGAATCAAACAGAAGCGGGAAAAGTTTTAGGAATACAAAGAACATATGTTTCAAGGCTTATGAATGAGTTGGAAATTCGCTGAAAAAGGAGCAATAAATAATGGCAAAAGAAAAAGATATTGTTGAAAAAAAGACTTTATCTGAAAAACTAAATGTTTTTCTTACAAAATATGGAAAGGTTTTTGTTATCGTAGTATTGATAATGATTGTGTCTGCTATAGCAATAGGTGTTTTTAATTATGTGCAAAATAAAAAAATACAATCCGGTTTTGCTATATTCGATGAAATTACGTTTGCATTTGAAAATGCACGTAAAGATTTATCGGGTGAAGAATTAAAGGTAAAAGAAACTGAGCTTTTGACAAAGGCCTTAGAATTGGCAGATAAAAATGCAAAAAATGGTCTTGGTGCCCGTGCTTATATGTTTGCCGCTGATATTGAATTTCAAGCAAAGAATTTTGAAAATGCTGTTTCAAATTGGATAAAAGCTGCACAGGCCAATAAAAAATCATATACGGCAGCTTTAGCATATTATAATGCGGCAGTTGCTTCAGAAGAACTGAATGATAATGAAGGAGCCATAAAATATTTTGGTTTGGCAGTTAATAATGAAGATTTTGCGCTTGTGAACAAAGCATTGTTCAATCTTGGTCGTGTGCAAGAAGCAAATAATGCTTTTGCTGATGCTGTTGTAACGTATAATAAATTGTGTGATGCAAGTCCTGACAATTCATATGCACAACTTGCAAAATCAAGAATTATAGCTTTACAGGCTGAAGGAAAAGTAGAATAAATCTACATTTTTAATTGGAAATGACAAAAGGCAGTTCCCAATTATTTGAAATTATTTTAATTATATCATTATGTTTTTCCTTGTGTACTTGCGGTTTGGAAGTATATGAGGAAAATATGTTATATGCACCACGAGATTCAGGTTACCGTGCAGGAGAGCCGGACCCATCTTTTCGTACATTTATCTTTACAACATCTGAAGACTATAAAGACTCATATTTGGAATATCCTAATAATGAAAATGTTTATTTGAATTTTCAAGGCACAAAAGTTTTTTATCGCATTTATAATAGCTTGACTGCATTAAATAGTGATAGATATAGTATCGAATCGGTAAATGCTGAATTTTCAAGTGCCGGTGCGAATAGAGCTATTACTTTGGGTTTTAAGGAAATTTCTAAATTTACGCCTAAGACGAGTAAAGTTTCGTATTTTAAAGTTGCAAATTCAGATAAGGATAAAAATGTTGAAATACGTGTTTATCCTGAAGCTGAATATCAAGTGGGCTTTTTTTTAGGAAAAGAACCAATGTGTGATTATGAAAATAATATTATCGTTCCGTATAGAAGTTTGGGTTCTGCACAAAAAGATTTTAATTTTTTTGAAGATACAGATAAAAATCCTAAAAAAGAAGACGAAGATGTTAATTTTAGTGAAAATTCAGATGTTACTGAAGGTGCTTGGTACATTGCGGCATATGCAGCCAGCTATGCAATAAATGTGTCATTTAATAATGTTTATAGCCAACTTTTGGATTTGGGTTACATTAAAATTGAGGAATAATTATGGCTGATAAATTAATAATTAAAGGTGCCAGGGAACACAATTTAAAAAATATCGATGTAATATTACCGCGTGACAAACTTGTTGTTGTTTCGGGACTTTCCGGTTCCGGAAAAAGTTCTTTAGCTTTTGATACGATTTTTGCTGAAGGACAACGTCGTTATATGGAAAGTTTGTCTTCATATGCTAGACAATTTCTTGGTCGTATGGATAAACCGGATGTAGATTATATTGAAGGTTTGTCCCCGGCAATTTCAATTGAACAAAAATCTACGAATAAAAATCCGCGTTCAACTGTTGGTACAATAACTGAAATTTATGATTATTATAGGCTTTTATTTGCACGAATTGGAAAGCCACATTGTCCTGAATGTAATAAAGAAATTCAGGAGCAAAGTGTAGATCAAATTATAGACACAATTATGAGCTGGGAGGAAGGATCTAAAATTCAAATTTTGGCTCCAGTTGTTAAAAGCAAAAAAGGCGAACATGTAAAAATTATTGAGGATGCAAAAAAAGCAGGATTTTTACGTGCAAGAATTGACGGACTAATGGTGGAGCTTGAAGATGAAATTAAACTGGACAAACAAAAAAAGCATACCATTGAATTAATTGTAGATAGATTAAAAGTTAGTGCAGAAATTCGTAATCGTTTGGCGGATTCAGTTGAGTTAGCATTGAATAGTGCTAATGGTATAATAATGGTTATTCATAATAATAATGAAATAATTTTTTCTCAAAAAAATGCTTGTTCTGAATGTGGTATTTCAATTCCTGAATTACAACCACGGCTTTTTTCTTTTAATAATCCCTTTGGTGCTTGTCCTGAGTGTACCGGATTGGGTGAAACTATGGAATATGATGAGGATCTAATTATTCCTGATAAATCATTATCCTTTAATGACGGTGCATTTAAGTGGTATAATCCTGATTCAAATTGGAATAGAGTTCGCTTTGAAGCAATAGCGGAAATTTATGATTTTTCTTTGGATACGCCCGTTGAAAAACTTACTAAAAAGCAATATAACGCAATTATGTATGGAACAAAGGAAAATATACAATTTGTATATGAAAAAAGAGACGGTTCGGGTTATTCATCGTATAATCAAAAATGGATAGGTGTTTTTGCAGACTTACGTCGTCGTTATCAAGAAACATATTCTGAATCACAAAGAGAAAGTTTACAAAAATTAATGGTTCATAAAAGATGCGAAAGTTGTAAAGGAATGCGTTTGAAAAAAGAAGTGCTTGCCGTTACTGTATGCGGCAAAAACATATATCAATTAACAGAGCTTTCCGTAAAAGATAGCATAGAATTTTTTGAAAAAGCAAAATTTACAAAAACGGAAAAAGAAATTGCTTCACAAATTTTGAAAGAAATTATAAATAGGTTGAATTTTTTGAAAAATGTAGGCCTTGATTATTTGACTTTGGAAAGACAAGCTGCAACACTTTCAGGAGGTGAAGCACAGCGTATCCGTTTGGCGACTCAAATAGGTTCCAGTTTACAAGGTGTTTTGTATATTTTAGATGAACCGTCAATTGGTTTACACCAAAGAGATAATCAAAAACTTATAGATACGCTTTTATATTTGCGTGATTTGGGAAATACACTTATTGTAGTTGAACATGATGAGCAAACTCTTCGTACAGCAGATTATTTGATTGATTTGGGGATCGGTGCCGGTGTGCATGGTGGAAAAATTGTTGCACAAGGAACACCTGAAGAGGTTTCGCAAGTAAAAGAAAGTTTGACCGGTCAGTATCTTGCCGGCACTTTGCGCATGGAAATTCCTAAGACACGTCGCAAAGGGAATGGAAACTTTCTTGAAATTTCAGGTGTTAGTGAGCATAATTTGAAAAATATTAATGTAAAGTTTCCTTTGGCGGCGTTTACTTGCATTACAGGTGTTTCAGGCTCGGGAAAAAGCACTTTACTCAATGATGTATTATTTCCTGCAGTTAGTAATAGAATAATGCGATCGTCATTATCTGTGGGTGCTTATAAAAAACTTGAAGGTTTAGAAAATATTGATAAAGTGATAAATATCGATCAAAGTCCTATCGGTAGAACTCCGCGTTCTAATCCTGCAACTTATGTTGGTGTATTTAATGCTATTCGTGAGCTTTTTGCCGGTTTACCGGATGCTAAAGTACGCGGTTTTAAAGCAGGTAGATTCAGTTTTAATGTTAAAGGCGGTCGTTGTGAAAATTGTCAAGGAGCCGGAACTATTACCATAGAAATGAATTTTTTACCTGATGTGTATATTACTTGCGATGTTTGTCGTGGTTATCGATTTAATTCTGAAACTTTGGAAGTGCGTTATAAAGGTAAAAATATTTATGACGTTTTGAATATGACCGTTGAAGAAGCATGTACTTTTTTTGAAAACATTCCAAGTATTTTTAATAAATTAAAAACGATGCTTGATGTAGGCTTGGGATATATTAAACTTGGACAATCGGCATTGACACTTTCCGGCGGAGAAGCACAGCGTGTAAAACTTGCAAATGAATTATCAAGACGGTCAACGGGAAAAACTCTTTATATTTTAGATGAGCCTACAACAGGATTGCACTTTGCAGATGTAAAACAACTTATGCAAGTTATTCAACGTCTTGTGGACAGTGGCAATACTGTTATTATGATTGAACATAATTTAGATGTAATTTTGCAAGCGGATAATATTATTGATATGGGACCTGAAGGTGGTTTTCGTGGAGGGCAGGTGATTGCAAGTGGAACTCCCGAAGATGTTGCAAAAGTAAAAGAAAGTTTTACAGGTTTTTATATTAAAGAGATGTTGGAAAAAAAAAATTAATATTTTTGATGCAGGATATAAAATAGATTGAATAAAATTTTTTATGCGAAAGTTTTTAAGATTCTCTTTTTGAATATTATTTTTATTTGTGCGATAATTTTATCCGCAGAAAATTTATATGCAAATACTGATTTAAAAATAAAAAAAACAGATAGTATAGAACAAAATGAAAAAAAAGAAGATGTTGAGCAGGAAGAAAAGATAATTGAAAAGGCTGAAAAAGAGGAAGAAAAAGAAAATATAAGTGAGACAGTTATCGTTCAAGATGAAAAGCCATTAGCGAAAACGGAACAATCTGAAAAAAATGATAAAGAAAATAAATCTAAAAGTGAAAAGAAAAAACAGTCTACTACAGTAGTAATTGAAAAAGCCCAAAGAACGGAATATCGTAAAAATTTGGAAACAGGAAGTAACATTATTGTTTTGGAAGGAGATGTAAAACTTTCAGTAACGCAATCGAATTCTAAAACCGTCATCACGGCAGATTTGATTAATTTTGAAAAAGATAGGCAAATGCTTTATGCTGAAGGCAATGTGAAATTACAATCTTTGTCAAATGATAAATTGAGTGAAACGCTTACAGCAACTACTTTACTTTTCAATGTGGAAACTTTGGAAGGAATTTTTGATGCAGGGCGTGTTGTTCAAGAACAAACAGATGCACTTAATTTGCCTTCAGGTTCAACATTAGTTGTGGGTTCTGAGATTTTTGGTCGTGATGATTCCGGTACAATTGCTTTTAAAAATGCCGCTTTAACTTTTTGTGAGGATCCTGATCCGCATTGGAAAATTAAAGCAACACGTATTTGGCTTTTACCGGGAAATGAATTTGCTTTTTTTAATGCTCTTTTGTATGTTGGAAAGTTGCCTGTTTTATATTTGCCTTTTTTTTATTATCCTAAAGATGAAATGATTTTTAATCCGGCATTTGGTTTTGATGCACGACGCGGATATTATGTTCAAACTTCAACGTACATAGTTGGACGAAAACCTTTAGAAAGCAAAAAGGACGATGATAGTTTTTTTGATTTTATGCGTCCTACTCAATTGAAAAAGCAAATTCGCGAAGGGTTGTTTTTGCATAATTTGGAAGAAAATGATTCTAACCCGGATAAATATTTAAAAGTACTTGCTGATTATTACAGCAGTTTGGGTGGATTAGTTGGTGTTACCGGTGTTTTTAAACCGGGAAAAATATTAACTAACGTTGAGTTTTCTGCAAACCTGGGTTTTAGTCGTACTCTTTTTTATGATAACTATTCTGATAGTTACATTCCATATTACAATCATAAAACGTATTATGATTCGTCGGCTTTGTTTGGAATAAAGTTGCCTTTTCGATATACAGCAAATTTTAATGCATCAATTTCACACAGTATTGGAAATCTTACATTATCTATGCCATTTTATTCAGATGCATATTTTGATTCCGATTTTTTAACAAATAGAAAAGAAACTATGGACTGGATCGATTTTTTGACGAACAATCCGGTGCTTTCTCCGAATGAGACATCAACTTCGGAAACATCATCATACACATGGTCATTGACAGGTAATTTGCGTCCGCCTGTTACTAGGTTTTCTCCGTTTATTAGTTCATTATCTCTTTCTTCGATTAATTCATCAATCACATTTTATTCAAAGCAAACTTCAATGGAAGCCTTTAAATCTATGTTTGATAATTCCGATTTAGCACAAAAGATGTATTATACAAGCCCGCAAAGAAAATTTTATTATCCGTCACAGATTGTACCTTTTAAGGCAACACTTAACTTTGCAGGAACTATTGTTTCTGTTCCTAAAGTTTTAAAAAAAGAAAATAAGATTGTAGATGAAAAAACAAAAATAAATTTTATAAAACCCGATGATTTAAAATCCGATGAAGAAGTGGCAAAAGAAGTTGATGGTATAGCTGAAACTAATAATGAAGAAAATAAATTAACAAAAGAAGATGTTGTGCAAAAAGAAATTATTATACCGGATTCTGTTTTACCGGAAATTCCCGTTGCCTTTCCAAGTGTCACAAAAAACACAAGTAGTGGAGTTCGTTATAATTTGACATATTCAATTGTACCCGTTTATTCTTCACTTATTAGTTATGATTCTGCAAAAGTTTTAAAAGTGGAAGATATAGATTTAACTAAAGTGCTTTCTTCTTTTTATTCAATTTCCGTTCCTGTTGAATTAAAAAGTGCTTTAAATTTGAGTAGTAGTTTTACACTTTCAAACAGTATAAAGTTTTCTGCATTCAATCAAGCACATCCTATTATGAGTGAAGATGAAAATGGATATGTAGGTTCTAACTTAAAGTCTACAATTATGTTGAATGACTATAGTGCAAGAAAACTTGATGTTCAAAATGTAAATAGCATGAGCTGGAAACCGTTTCAAAATAATAAATATTTTTCTGAAACTTCATTTTCATGGAATTCAACCTTAAAAATTTTGCGTACAAGTTTTGATGGAACATATGATGAACCGTCTTGGAAATACGATGTTGTCGGTTGGGATGAAGATACTTTTTCTGCTCATAATTTAAGTTTTGTTTTTTCAGCAAAAGAAAAAACAAACGTAATACAAAAGTTTACATTACAAGCAAACTTACCACCTAGAGATGATTCATATATGGGACAAGTTTCTTTGACTTTTCCTTTTGTGAATTTTAATGCAAAGACTACGTTTAAAAAAATAACTGACACTGATGAAAATGTTGAGTGGAAATGGGAACCGTTTACTCAAAGCTCTACATGGAGTTTTTTCAAAAAAAAATTAAATATAAATCAGTCTTTTAATTATGAAATTGAAGAAAAACAATCGACTGCTTTTACATTCGGCATATCGTTTAAAAATTTTACATTGAGCTATTCTCATCAAAACACATATGGGTACAATTTAACGGATGTGGGTTGGGAAATTAAAGAAGAAAAAAAATTCATTCCTTATTCTGTCAGCTTGAATTATTCTACTCCAACTAAAACTTTTAAGATGTTTAAGGGAAAAGGCAGTTTGTCACCATATTTTTCTACTAGTATTACTGCAGATATGATTAGACCAACAAACTCATATTTTACTTTTTCACCAACACTAAAATTTAGTATTACGAATTTTATCGATATAAGTTTTTCAGCAGAGTCTCGCAATGATGTTATTTTTAGATATTTTCAACATTTTTTTAATTATGAAAAAAAGGTTCCAGGCGAAACAAATATAATAAAAGATTTATGGGATTCATTTTCATTTTGGAGTGTTGAAGCACGAAGGGCATCCGGATTTAAAATGAAAAGTTTAAATTTTAAAATAGAACATAATTTGCACGATTGGGATTTAACTTTGGAAGTGAAAATTCAGCCTACATTGATTACATCAAAATTACCATATAAGTATAATTTTGATCCGTATATTTCGCTTGCAGTTTTATGGCGACCGATGAGCAGTATGAAAACTGCAATCGTTTCAGAGTATGATGCAACGGTTGATGACATTGTTATTCAATTGAATTCGGGAGACTAGAAAATGAAGACGGAAAATTATACAATTGTTGTGGAGGATATGAATTTATTCGCAAAAGTTTGCGGATGTAATGATTGTAATTTGAAAATTTTAGAAAACATTTTTAATGTTGAAACGTTTGTTCGTGGAAATGAACTTTCTGTTAAACCTAAGCAAAATGCTGAAAAAAATGTTTTAGAAAAATTTGCATTTATTTTTGATCGTTTGATGGATGAAGCAAAAGAAGGAAATTTTCCTTGTGAAGACATGATAAAAGCGATTGTTTTACCTGAAGGTGGAACATCGGCGGACTTAAAAAAATGTAGCATTCGTATTCCCGGTGGGGTGCAAACGGTTTTTGCAAAGTCAACGCATCAGGCTCTGTATGTAAAGTCGATGCAAACAAAAGATATGGTTTTTGCAGTTGGACCGGCAGGGAGTGGAAAAACCTTTTTAGCTGTGGCTCAAGCGTTAAAACTTTTGTTAGAACATAAGTGTAGGAAAATTATTTTGACACGGCCTGTTGTGGAAGCAGGTGAAAGTTTGGGTTTTTTGCCCGGTGATTATGAGCAAAAAATAAATCCATATTTGCGTCCTTTATATGATGCCATGGAATTATTGTTAAATCGTGAAGTGTTGCGTAAATTGCTTGAATCGGGGATAATAGAAGTTGCGCCACTTGCATATATGCGAGGGCGGACGTTGAGGGATTGTGTTGCCATTTTAGATGAAGGGCAAAACACAACTTGTGAACAAATGAAAATGTTTTTGACGCGTTTGTCAGAAGGCTCAAAAGCATTTATCACCGGCGACATTACTCAAATTGATTTGCCAAAAAAAACGACCAGCGGTCTTGTGCAAGCAATTGGTATTTTAAAAAATATAGATGACATTGCAATTCATCATTTGGATGCTAGCGATGTTGTCAGGAGTGCGTTGGTGAAAAAAATAATACAGGCGTATGAAGATGGAGAAAAACAAAGCTGAAAAAGCGAAAAAAAAGTTTGCATTTTCTTTAATTAAAAATAATTTGTCTAGAATTTTAATTATGTTTGTAAGTTTTCTTATAATGCTAATTATTGCATTATTTGATGTTGCTAGTTCTGAATTTGTAATGTCTTTTAAAATTTCAGAATATGAAGTAGGGCAAATTGCAGATAAAACAATCGTTGCAGAGAAAAACTTACCAAGCACATTAGAAAATCCTATTTCTATAGCTAAAGGCGAAAAAATTACACGTAAAGGCTTTCCGATAACTCAACTTGATTTTGAAAAAATGAAAAAGATGGTTGAGACTCCTGAATATATTGACTTTCGTTCTTATGCTAATTCTATTTTATTTTTCTTTATGCTTTTAGGATTGAGCAGTTTTATGTTTTCTGAGTTTCTTTTGAAGCGTAAATTAAAAATTTCAGAATTAATTTTTATTGCTGTCCTATTTGTTATCTGCTATGGTGCTACTGTTTTCGGAACAAAACTTTTATTTTTTGAAGAATCTTTTAATATTCCGGCTGTAGTACCTTCAATTTTTTGTGTAATGTTTGTGGCACTATTAGTCGGAAAAAATGTGGCTGTAAGTTTTGCTTTTTTACTATCGATTGCGATATTAAATGCAACATCATTTGACATTGCTTCTTCCTTAGTTATTTTATGTACATCATTAATTTCTTCAAGAATTGTTGTAAAATTGGAAAAACGTATGGATTTTATTTGGACTGCAATGTTGATGGCATTATTGAATGTAGTTTTATCCATGGTTTTTCTTGTAATATTTAATTCCGAATCTTCAGTAACAGTTAGTGGAATTTTTGCGTTAGCTTTAAATGGTTTTGTTTCCGGCGTTTTAGTTTTGGGTTTTTTGACTCCCTTTGAACTAATGATGAATACCGCAACGGTTTTTCGCTTGCTAGATTTATCGGACACGAATACACCAATTTTGCAACGCCTTTTGCTTGAAGCATCAGGAACATATAATCATTCAATGATGGTTGCAACTTTGGCAGAATCAGCTTGTCGTGAAATAGGTGCAAATGCTTTGTTAGCACGTGTTGGAGCAATTTATCATGATATAGGAAAAGTTGAGCAACCTGAATATTTTACGGAAAATAATTCAACGGGAGAAAACAAACACATAGATTTAAATCCTAATTTATCTATTTCCATTATTCGTCAGCATGTAAAAAAAGGAGTAGAGAAAGCTACACAAATGCGTTTTCCGCGTGAAGTAATCGATATTATTGCAGAGCATCATGGAAATGATATTATTCACTATTTTTATAATAAGGCAAAAGAACAAAATGAAAATGTTATTGAAAGAGATTTTTCATATTTAGGAAATCCTCCTTCAAGTCGTGAAGCTGCTGTTGTAATGTTAGCGGATACAGTAGAGGCTGCTTGTCACAGTTTAGAAAATCCAACTTCTACGCGAATAAAAAAATTTGTGCACCAGTTAATTTTTACAAAACTTGAAAGTGGCCAGTTAGATAAATGTTCTTTGACATTTAAAGATTTAGCAACAATAGAAAAAAACTTTGTTACGATTTTGACCGGATATTATCATAAACGAATTAAATATCAAAATCAAGAAATTGAACAAGATGAAAGTGAACAAAAATAAATATGATGAGGGTAAATGTTAACATAATTGAAAATATTAAAATTCCTATTTGGTTTAATCAAATTGAAAAATTTGTTAAACAAGTTTTAAAAAAACTAAAAAAATATCGTGGTGAAATTTCTGTCGTGTTTTGTGACGATGAATATATGAAAACTGTAAATAAACAATACAGAAATATTGATGAGTCAACTGATATTTTATCTTTTGAAAGCCAAATGGAAGCTAAGTTTTTTTTGCAAAAAATTTATGAAGCTATTTACGGAAAATACTTAGGAGATATTTTTATTAGTTTGAATATGTTAAAAATAAATGCAAAATATTTTGAAGTTTCTGAAATAGAAGAACTACAACGACTTTTAATTCACGGTATTTTACATTTGTGTGGTTATGATCATGAAGATGAACATCTTGTAAACGGTGTTGAACCGAATTGTGAAATGTTAAAATTACAGGAAAAACTTTTGAAAGAGTTTTTACCTAAAAAAATTATAAAGGAAAAATAATGGGATTATTTGACAAATTATTTGGTAAGAAAAAAGAGGAGGAACCTCACAGTAATAGTGCCGGACAAGACCGGTTACAAGAAGCGGAAATTCTTAAAGAAGAAAAAAAAGACATGATACGTGGCATTGAAGATTTGTCTGAAACTTCCGTTAAGGAAGTAATGATTCCGCGTATTGACGTTGATTTTTTGTCAACGGATACTCCGCAAGATGAATTGTTAGAAAAAATTGCTGAAAGTGGACATTCGCGTTTTCCTGTATATTCGGAATCAATAGATAACGTAATAGGTGTTCTCTATGTAAAAGATTTAATAAAAACAATTTCCCGTAAAGAAGATATTGAGTTGGATAAACTTTTACGTAAGGCTTTTTTTGTTCCTGAATCAAAACGCATTGACAGTTTATTGCGTGAATTTAAAAGAAGGCATGTTCATATTGCTATTGCAATTGATGAATACGGTGGAATTTCCGGTATCGTTTGCATGGAAGATATTATTGAAGAAATTGTTGGTGATATTCAAGATGAATTTGATAATGAACGTGAAGATATTTTGAATATTGGTACTAGTGTTTGGCTTTGTGATGCTCGTGTAAACTTAGATGATTTGAATGAAACATTAGAAACAAATTTTCCAAATGAAGAGTTTGATACCCTCGGTGGTTTTGTATTTGATTTATTTGGAAAAATTCCTGTAAAATATGAAAAAGCTTCATGGAACGAATATGATTTTATTATTCAAAATATGGAAGGTCATAGAATTAATTTAATTAAAGTTATAAAAAACGAATCAACCGAAACTGAAAATTAGGTTTGAAATATAATTGAATATAATATAATATTGAAATTATTAAATTAATTTATTTGTTCGTTAAAGATTATATATGCCTATTAAATATAGAAGGATTGAGAATATGAAAAAATTATTTACATTTTTTATCTGTATAGTTTTGACTGTAGGTTTGTTTTCTCAAGATGTTTTTAAAAATCCGATACAGCTTTTTGAAAAAGCACAACAGTTACAATCTCAAGAAAAATATTATGAAGCAATAGAACTTTATCAACAAGCATTATATTATAATCCTTCATATGGCAGTGTGTGGTTTGCTTTGGCAGAATGTACTTATGCTATTGAAGAATATGATTTAGCAATGACATATATTAAAAAAGCTAAAGAATTTTTATCCGATGAGCCAAAAATAATTAATATGCAAGGTTTCATAGAAATCGGTTTAGGAAATCTTTCGCAAGCACGCACTACATTTTTAAGTGTTCTGGCAAAATTTCCAAATGATGTTGATGCACGTTTTGGTTTAGCTGAGCTTGAATTATTTGAAGGGAAAATTAGTGGTGCAGAGTATTGGTATGAGGCTGCTCTTCAAAGACAAAATACAAATAGACGAGCTTTGCTTTCCCTTGCTTTAATTAGTTATGAACTTGGCAAAATAGAAAATACAAAAAAATATATTGAGCAAGCATTGAATTTTCATTCAGGGCGCAGTGAAGTTTATTATTTTGCGTCATATTTACAAATGCTTGAGGGAAATTTGGAAAATGCGGAAGGAAAAGTTCGTAGTGCAATTGCGTTAAATAAAAATTATGATGCTGCATATGAATTACTTTCTATTATTTTATTTAAGAAAAAAAGATTTGATGAAGTAATAAATATATGTGATATACGCATTGAAAAAAAAAGAGATGCACAAAGTGCTTGGTATATGAAGGCATTAAGTTTGGAAAAAATAAAGCAAGTTGATTTAGCTTATGATGCATTTGCTATGGGGCTTGAAATTGCAAAAGACAATGAAGTGATGAGAAGTGCGTTTGAAAAATTTCTAGAAAAAAATTTTGCAGTTGAAAATTCTAAACGTCAAATGTGGGCAAAGTATCATACGGAAAAAGCAATAGAAAAGGCACAACGTTTTATTTCAAATGTTGCCTTGTATGAATTTCAGCGTTCTCTTAGAATAAATCCTTTGGACAATGATGTTAGAATGAAATATGCTGATTTGGTTTTACGTGAAGGATATAAAGAAAATTATTTACAACAAATTAAATTTATTCAAAAAACAAATAATACTCGAAACATAAATGAAATTATTGAATCTTATGAATCTTCTTTACGTGGCAGTTTAGCAAATAGATGGAAAGTAAATAATTTACTTTTAGAAAAAAACAGAATTAAACTAGGTATTTATCCTGTTGCATTGAATCCACAATTAATTCATATTGAAAATGAAAAAATAGCTTCTTGGCTTTTAGCAGATTATTTTACATCGTTTCAATATTTCAGTGTAAATGTTAATGAAGATTATGTTACAGGTTATACTCAAGCTTTTTCAACGGCTCGTAAATTACAACAAGATTATTTTGCTTTGTTAAGTGTAGAAGAAAGTGAAAGAGAAATTACCGTTACATTAAATTTGTATTCAGGGCGTACGGGAAATGAAGCGGGAAAATTTAAAGTGTATCGAACCGGAAATTATAGATTTGCTTCTTGCTTACAAAAAATTGCAGAACAAGTTAAAGAACAGTTTCCAATACGTGGAAAAATAATCGACAGAAAAAATGAAATAGTTTTAGTTGATGTTGGTCTTTTAGATGGTGTAAAAATTGATGATGTTTTTACAATTGTAAAAAAAGATAGATTAAATACTGCTGATACAGGTATTGGTTTAAGTTGTAAAACAACTGATATTTTTGGTACAGTGACTATTACAAATATTGGTGAAGAAATTTCACAAGGAGTTTTTAAAACTAAAGGTTTCTATGATAGGATAAATATAGGAGATGAAGTTTTTTTGGCGACATATGTTGATGAAATAAATGATGAAGAAAGTGCAGAATTGCAAAAAAAAGGTTTGTCCTTATTCAAAAAAAAGAAAACGGAAGAGTTGGAAAAGAAACCTTCTTTACTTGAAGATTTCGAGCTTGAGTTGAAAAAACCGTTGTTGTTGCAGTTGATACAAAATGTAAATTAGTATTGCAAAAATTAATTAAGAGTTTTACTTGTGGTTCAGTCCCTACGGGAATTGAACCCGTCTTTTGACCTTGAGAGGGTCACGTCCTAACCGATAGACGAAGGGACCAAAACAAATTTAATACTCTTTTCCCCAGGAAGGATTCGAACCCTCACAAGCAGAACCAGAATCTGCGGTGCTACCGTTACACAACCGGGGAGTGTTTTTCTAATATACAAAAGTACTAGAAAAATGTCAATTAGCAGTGTATAATTATATGATGATTGGAATTGTTTTAGCGGGAAGCAATAATATTTTTGAAGTTGAATGTGAAGATGATGTTATTCGTCATTGTACAATAAAAGGAAAAAAGTTAAAGTCAGTTGAAGGATATTACAATCCTCTTGCACCCGGTGATAAAGTAGAAATTCTTTGTGATGAAGAAACTGAAAATCAAGGACAAATTTTAGAATTAATAGAGCGTAAAAATGAATTTGTTCGTTGGAATGTTAAAGGACGAGCACCTCAACTTCTTGCTGCAAATCTTGATTATATTTTAATCGTTACAACTCCGAATGAACCGCCCTTTCGTCCGCGTTTTGTTGACAGAGCTTTAATCCAAGCAGATGCTGCAGGTATTGAACCGATTATAGTTTGTAATAAATGTGATTTATTAGCAAAAGATGATTATGATTTTATAAATAGAATGTCTGTTTGGGAAAAAATTGGGTACACGGTTATGCAAGTTTCTGCAAAAACCGGTGAAGGACTTACTCATTTGTCAGAGTTTTTGATAGATAAATTATGTGCATTTGTTGGACAAAGTGGAGTAGGAAAATCAAGTATAATAAATAAATTAGACTCAAGTTGTGTTTTAAAAACGGGAAGCCTTTCAGAAAAATATGGTCGTGGAACTCATACAACTACAAAAGGTACATTATTACGTCTTACATTAAATGAAAGTTTAGTTGGCGGTCGCATTGGTGTTAAAGCATCAATTATTGACACCCCGGGTGTTCGACGTTTTGTTTTGCATGATATTCCTTCAAATGAGTTAGCATTATATTTTCGTGAAATGCATAACTTGATTGGACAATGTAGTTTCGGTATGTCATGTACACACACACATGAAGCAGGATGTAAAATTTTAGAAGCTGTACATGCAGGTATTATTAGTGAGGAGCGTTATGAAAGTTGGCAACGCATCTGTGATGAAATATTGACAGACAGTTGGGCTGATTAAAAATGGATAAAAACACATTAGAACAATTAGATTATTTTAAAATTCAACAAATTGTTTCCGGTTTTGCTATGACAGTTGAAGGAAAAGAAAAATTGTTACATCGTTTACCTTTGACTGATGAAAAAATAATCGAAAAGAAAAAACAAGAAGCAAAAGAAAGTTTATTATATCTACAAACCGGTCGTCCTAACGCGATTTTAAGATTTGAACCTGTTTACTATTTATTTTCTAAAATTAAAACGGAAGGGGTTATTCTTGAGCTTGAAGAATTATATAAACTTGGAAAATTTTGTAAAAGTGTAATTAATGCAAAAAAGAATTTATCAATTGACGCTGAAAAAGAATTTGAAAGAAAACAAATGTTTAGATTAGAAATTGTTGCATTGAATAAAATTTCAGAAAAATTACCAAACCTGGACGACGCAGAAAAAAAAATTTTTAGAGTAATTGATGAAAACGGAATATTAAAAGATTTACCGGAAATAAAAAAAATTCGTATAACAATTCAAAAAATTAAAAAAGAAATTGATTTATTGATTCATTCTTATACATCAAATAATTTTTTAAAAGATATTTTACAAAGTAACGTTCCTGTTCTTTGCGGAGAAAGACAAGTGCTTGCTGTAAAATACGGAAGTAGAAATAAAATTAATGGTATTGTTCATGATTTGTCACAATCCGGACAAACTGTATATCTTGAACCATCGGATGTAGTTAAAAAAAACAATGATTTAGTTCAAGAAGAATTTCGTTTGCAGCAAGAAATAAAAAAAATATTAAAAGCACTTACAAATGAACTTTCAGTTTTTATAAATGATTTTTATGAAGCACATAAAATAATTTTGACTCTTGATTGTGCTTTTGCTGTTGCAAAATGGTGTTTAGAAACAAATGGAACTTTTGTTTTGCCATGTAATAAAAATTCACAAACAATTATTTTAAAAAATGCTCGTCATCCATTAATTGAGAAAAATGTTGTTCCTATTAATGTTGAGTTTTTACCAAACTGTCGTCAGCTAATTATTTCCGGACCAAACACAGGAGGAAAAACGGTTACAATAAAAACTATTGCGTTATTTGCTTTACTTAATCAAAGTGGATTTTCAGTACCATGTGATGAAGGAACAACTCTTCCGGTGTTTGAAAATATTTTTGTAGATATTGGTGATGGACAATCTTTAAATGAATCGCTTTCTACTTTTTCAGCACATATGAAAAATATTGCGTTAGCAATTAATGGAGCTAATGATAAATCTTTAGTTTTGCTTGATGAACTTGGAAGCGGAACTGATCCGGAAGAAGGCGGTGCAATTGCAATGGCTGTTTTGGATGAATTAATAGAAAAAAAATCTTTTGTATTAGTAACAACACATCATGGTATTTTAAAAAATTATGCGTATACTCACAATTCGTGTACAAATGCAAGTGTTGAATTTTGTGAAAATACTTTATCTCCAACGTATAAAGTTTTAATGGGTGTACCAGGAGAAAGTCATGCTATTGAAATTGCATTTCGTTCCGGTTTAAATGAAAATATTATTAATAAAGCAAAAAATTATTTGATAAATGAAAAAGTAGACGTCTCTGAATTAATTAAAGGTCTTACACAAAAGTATGAAGAATTAAATTTACTTGAAAATGAATTAGATGTAAAGAAAAAATATATTGCAGATAAATGGCGTAAAGTAGATTTAAGAGATTTACGGATAAGACAAAAAGAAAATGAGTTACGTCAGCAAGGATATAAAAAAAGTAAAAATTTTATTGATGAAAACAGAGTAATGCTTGAAAATCTTGTTCGTGAATTAAGAGAAGGTGAAATTACTAGAGAAAAAACAAAAAAAGTTAAAGAAACTATCGCTTTGCTTGAGTCAGAAGTTGAAAAAGAAAAAAAAGAATTAATTTTACAAAAAGAAAGTATATTTGAGAATCAACTAAAAATTAATGAAGATTTTAAAACCGAAAAAAAAGATTTTAAAATTGGAGATGAAGTTTATGTTGGTAGTTCGCGACATAGAGGAAAAATTGTTGATAAAGGAAAAAATTATACATGGCAAGTGCAATTAGGTTCAATGAAAATATTTATAAAAGAGAATGAAATGATTCATGCACCAAAAAACGATGTACAGGTTTCTGTTAGTGTTGAAATGATTAATGAAAGTGATAATATGGTTTTGGGTAAAACAGAAACAAGAGTAAATTTTAATTCAAAGTTATCAGACAAACCGGTTTTTGAATTACGACTTTTAGGAATGAGATATGAAGAAGCAATGCAAGCCTTGCAACGACAATTAGATTTGTGTGCTTTAAATAGCGTTAGAAGTTTTTCTGTCATTCATGGCAAAGGCTCCGGTGTTTTACAAGATGGCGTGCATAAAATTTTAAGTAGTTATCCAGGTGTTGTTAGTTTTAAATTTGCACGCCCTGAAGATGGTGATACCGGTAAAACATATGTTGAAATGTAATGACTATGCAAAATGTTTTTGTGCAAAGCGAACTGTATCCATAGCGTCTTTGCCATAAAAATCTGCACCAATCATATCTGCATACTCTTGTGTAAGAACGGCACCACCCACACAAATTTTGCACTGTGGACATTTGTTACGAAGTTGTTTTATAGTTTTTTCCATTGAAGGAACAGTAGTTGTCATTAATGCACTTAAACCAACCATAGTTACATTTTCAGCATTACATGCTTTAACAATTTTTTCAGGTGGAACATCTTTGCCCAAATCAATCACTTCATAGCTATAGTTTTCCAACAAAACTTTTACAATATTTTTTCCAATGTCATGAATATCGCCTTTTACTGTAGCTAAAATAATTTTTCCTTTTGATTTTTCTTTTTTTCCTTTTTTTATCATGTGTTCACGAATTTCATTAAAAGAAAATTTTGCAGCTTCTGCACACATTAGAAGTTGCGGTAAATAAATTTTTTTATTTTCAAAATCCTTTCCTGCAATGTCTAGAGCAGGTATTAATTCATTATCAATTATTTGTAAAGGTTCAACAGTTTGTAAAAGATTAATTGTAATATCTCTTGCTTCTTTTTTTAAGCCGCGTAATACAGCATATTGTAAAGTTTCAGGAGAAGATGGTTTAAGTTGTTCTTCTTGATGTGATGAATTATTTACTGAATTAGTTTGTGCAACAACAATATTTTCCGTTAACTTTGTTGCGTATTCAATATATTCAATGCATTGTTCATCATAGTTAGATAATGTACAAAAACATCTATATGAATTCATCATATCATGAGAAAGCGGATTCATAATAGCTGCACTTAAACCGTTTTGCATTGCCATTGTAAAAAAAGTTGAATTGATAAGTTCTCGACGCGGTAATCCAAAAGATATATTTGAAACACCTAAGCTGGTTTTGCATTTTAATTCTTCTGTAATAATTTTAATTGATTCTAATGTAGTCTTACCGGAACTTGTATCCGTGCTAATAGCCATTGCAAGAGGGTCGATTATAATATCTTTTTTTTCTATGCCATATTTTTTTGCTTCGTTAATTATTTTTTTAGCAATGGCTACTCTTTCTTGTGCAGTTGTTGGAATACCTTTTTCATCTAATGTTAAAGCAACAACCATACCACCATATTTTTTAACTAAAGGAAAAAATGTATCCATTATTTCTTGTTTGCCGTTAACGGAGTTAATTAATGGTTTGCCGTTATAAAGTCGTAATGCTTTTTCCATTGTTTCAACATTTGTAGTATCAATTTGTAATGGTAAATTTGTTACGCTTTGTAATTCTTTTAATACAGTACACATTGTTTTTGTTTCATCAATTTCCGGCAAACCAACATTTACATCAAGAACATGACAACCTGCTTCTTCTTGTCTTAAGCCTTCGTTAATAATATATGAAATGTTATTGTCGCGTAATGCTTGCTTAAAAAGTTTTTTTCCGGTTGGATTAATTCTTTCACCTATTAAAATAGGTTTGTCGGAAAATTGTACAAGGTGGCTACTTGAACATATTGTAGATTCATTAATTTGTTTTAAAATTTTTTCTTCACTGGAAATACATTTTTTATTTTTGCATTCTTTTACTAATAGTTCAATATGTTTCGGAGTTGTTCCACAGCATCCGCCTACAACAGTTGCACCGTCATCAACAAAAGATGCAACAATTTTTGCAAATTGTTCTGCAGAAACATCGTAAATAGTTTTGCCGTTTTCGCTACGCGGTAGTCCTGCGTTTGGATTAACAATGACCGGTAATTTTGATGATGAAACAAGTCGTGGAATAAGTGGTTTCATTTGTTCAGGTCCTAAACTGCAGTTTATTCCGAATGCATCAATTTGTAAACTTTCTAAAATACTTCCGACAATTTCGGGAGTACTTCCTGTTAACAGATTACCACTTTCATCGAAAACAGTTGTTGCAAAAATTGGAATTGATTTTTTACAAATTTCCATCGCTTCTTTTGCAGCAATAATTGCAGCTTTAGCTTCGTAAATGTCATTCATTGTTTCAATTAAAATTAAATCAACACCTTCGTTAAGTGCAATTAAAATTGATTTTTTAAAAAGTTCAACAGCATTATCAAAACTTAAATCTCCAAGAGGCTCAAGAAGTTTTCCACATGGACCAACATCATAAGCAATTAAAAAAAGATTATCTTTGTATTTATTATTTTCATTTTTAATTTTTGCAATAGCATTTTTTGCATTATTAATCGATGCATTAATAATTTCATTTAAATTATTTGGAAATTTTGTTTCATATGCACCAAAAGTATTTGTTTTTAAAATATTTGCACCGGCACATAAATATTCATAATGAATTTTTGAAATAATATCACTATGAGTAATATTCCATGTTTCAGGAAGTTCTCCGGGTTTTAATCCCAATTCTTGTAAGAGAGTACCCATTGCTCCGTCAAAAAATATAATTTCTTTTCCAAAGAGGTTGTTAATTTTTTTGATCATAATTTTACTAATCCTATAAAAGCTGTTACTGATTTTTCCGGCGACATAACTAAACTGTCATTTAATGTCAACGCAATTTGTTGTTCGCATTTTAGGATATCAAAAATTTTTCTTTGATATTTTAATGTTAAATCTCCAAAGCCAGGAGAAAAACGTGGTTTTAATTTAAAGTTTTTTTTAGAAGCTTCTTCTTTACAATAGTCACGAAATTTATCAACTAATGATTCAATAAACATTGCTCCGGTTGTTTGCATTATAAGTGATTTTGCAATATCTAATTTTTGAGTTTGCAAAAGTAATTTATCCACTAATGGTCCTATTGTCGCTGCAAATAATATAAAGTGTGAACAATTTCTTAAGTTAATATTTAAATCTTTACTTTCAAGTTCAATTTCTTTTAAAAATTCAATTGGGAAAATTTCATATACTAATTGTGGTTTTAATACATTTTGCATTTCATCAATGCATTCTAAAACTATTTGTTTTATTTCATCAGGTATATCATACTTCCGTGAGGATGTTTTTTTATAACCTAAATATCTATATACTTCATCTTTGTATGGTATTATTGTTTTTGCATCAAAAATTAATTTCATATTTGATATTATCATTTATATGTTTTTCTTGCAACATTCACTAAAAAATTATAAGATATATATATGAAAAATTTAAAACAAACTATTTTTTCACTTGTATTTTTATTTGTTATATCAAACATATTTTCTCAAATATACGATTCAAGTTTTCATAATAAATTAATTGAAAAAAAGTATTTGCGTGTTGTTTCTTTATCTCCTGCAATTACAGAAATTATTTTTTCATTAAATGCAAATCACTTATTATTTGCACGAACAGATTTTTGTGATTTTCCTGAGGAAACAAAAAATATTCCAAGTTGCGGTGGTTTTGATGGTAAAACATTAAGTTTGGAAAAAATAATTTCTTTTTCTCCTGATTTGGTTTTTGTTGTTAGAGGAATGCATGACCATTTAATTAAACCTTTGCAAAAAATGAAAATAGCTGTTTATGTTTCTGAAGTTAACACAATTGAAAATTTGTTTTATGAAATTTTATCTGTTGGCAAATTATTAGGAAATGATGAAACTGCAGTTAATTATTGTAATGATTTGAAAAGTAGAATTAGAATTGTAAAAGATAAAATTTCAAAAATTACATTAAACGAAAAAAATATAAATAAACCAAAAATATTTTGGCAGGTAGATTATTCTCCATATATAACGGTTGGAAAAAATTCATTTATAAATGAAATGATTGAATGTGTTGATGCAAAAAATATTTTTAGTGACATAAAAAATGCATATCCGATTGTTAGTGAAGAAAGTATAGTTGTTAGAAATCCAGATGCAATTATTATTCCTAATTATGAAGAATTAAAAATTGTTTTCCCTAAATCATGGAATAATATTAATGCTGTAAAAAATAATAAAATAATTTTTATAGATGCAAGTATATCAACTCGTTCATCGGGTCGTTTTGTTGAGTGTATTGAAATAATGGCAAATCAATTATATGGAATTGAAAACAAATGACTAATATAAAAACTAAATTTTTTTTGAATCGTAAAATTTATCTTACGATAATTTTTTTTATAATCTTGATTATTTCATTTATTTTATCTTTAATATTAGGTGCTGAAAATTTATCAATTCAAAAAATTTATAATAATGATATTTTGAAAAATATATTGTTAGTTTTTCGTCTTCCTCGTTCTTTTTTAGTTTTAATTTCCGGTGCTTTACTTGCTGGAAGTGGTACGGTGTTTCAAGGATATTTTAGAAATTCATTAGCAGATTCAGGAATAATTGGTGTTTCAAGCGGTGCAACACTAGGAGCAGTTTTGTCGAGTTTCTTGCCGATTACATTTTTTTCTTTTTTAAATTTTCTTATTAGTCCAATTGTTTTGTTTGCTTTTTTGGGTGCAGTTGGTAGTGCTTTTTTAATTTATTTAATTTCAAAAATAACAAATAATTCTTTCCAACAAAATTCTTCCGTAAATTTATTGCTTGCAGGAAGTGCATTAGGTTCTTTTTTTTCTGCATTAACTTCAGTTATAATTTTATCTAGAGATAGAGAATTACATAAAATGTATGTTTGGACTCTTGGAAGTTTTAATGGCAAAACATTTGATGATTTGTTTTTTATTTTAGTTCCATCAGTTTTTGCAGTTTACTTGTTGTTTTTATGCACAAAAAAATTAGATTTAATTTCATCAGGAGAAAAAACTGCAACAAGTCTTGGGCTTGATGTAAAAAAATTTCGATTTTTAGTTTTATTTTCAGGAAGTTTAGCAGCAAGTTGTGCTGTATGTTCCGGAGGTACAATTGGTTTTGTCGGTTTGGTAGCTCCTCATATTGTTCGTAATGTTGTCTCTCCAAATCATAAAACACTTTTACCGCTTTCTATGTTAATTGGTTCATCTTTACTTTTAATTTCCGATACTATTGCAAGAACAATAATTGCTCCTGCGGAAATTCCCGTTGGTGTAATTACATCGCTAATTGGTGCACCCTTTTTCATTTATATAATTTTTTCAAGCAAAGGAAAAATACAATGAGTGAAATGAAAAATGATTTTTTGCAAATAAATAATTTAACTGTATATTACTCTAATGCAAAATATAAATATATATTAAATAATATTAATTTTAAAATAAAAAAAGGTGAATTTATTTGTTTGTGTGGTCCGAATGGAAGCGGAAAGTCAACAATGATTTCTACAATTGCAAAAAATTATTTTTCAAATTTATGTATAAAAAAAGAAAGTGATTTTTATTTTAATGATACAAAACTTACAAATATTAAACATAATAAGTTTGCAAAAATTGTCAGTTGCCTTGTGCAAAATGAAAACACAGTTTGGAATTATTCTGTAGAAGATTTTATTTTATCAGGAAGATTTGTTCATTCGAACGGCTTTGCAAATTATTCTAAAGAAGATAAAATAATGGTTGATAATATTTTAAATGAACTTTCAATTACAGAATTAAAAGGAAAGACTGTACATAATTTGAGTGGTGGAGAATTTCAAAAAATTAGAATTGCTCGTACGCTTATTCAGGATACACCTATTGTTTTGTTAGATGAACCGGCTGCAAGTTTGGATTTTGCTTTTCGTTTTGAACTATTAAACATTTTAAGAAATTATGCAAAGAAAAAGAATAAAATTTTTTTATGTAGTATTCATGAATTAAATCTTGCAACAATTTTTGCAGATAAAATTATGCTTTTAGGCAATGGTAATTTTTATTTTGATAAAGCAGAAAAAATAATTAAACCGGAAATTTTACAACAAGTTTACAAAATAAATTTTGGAGTTTTTATGCATCCGGAATTTAATTGTTTGCAAGTATATCCGAAATTCTCTTTAAGCCGCGAAGTGTAAGTTGTTTATCTACTTCTTGAAGAACATCGGTGATAGGTTTAAGTACACTATTTAAGCCACCGGTTGCAACAACTTTAATTTCTGTTTTTGAACAATTTGTTATCTTTATTAAATCATTTTTAATTTGTTCAATTAATGATTCAACTAATCCTTTGTAACCTAAAACAATTCCGGCTTGAATTGCGTGTGTTGTATTTTTTCCTAATGCATTTTGTGGTGCAATGAGCGGAACGGAAGGAAGTTGTGCAGTATTACTAAATAATGAATTTACTGCTGTTCCAAGCCCTGGAGTAATTGCAACGCCTTGAATATTGCCCTTTCCGTCAATTGCTGTAAAAGTTAAAGCGGTACCAAAGTCAACAACTATTACTGGTTTTTTCCAGCGACAAAATGCTTCAACGGAATTGCAAACTAAGTCCGTACCAATTTCGTGATATGCAGTTGCAGGAATTGTGATTGGTAATTTATCATAAATATCTGTGCTAACAATGACAGGTTTTTTACCAATCATTTTTTCGGTTAATCGAATAAAAGGTCCTAAAAGTGCAGGAACGACAGTAGATAAAACTGCATTTTTTATTGATGCAACAGTAACACCGTGATCTCTAAAAAGAGAAGTTAATATGGAAGAGTATTCATCGGCAGTGCGTTTTGAGTCAGTATGAATTCTCCATTCGTGAATAATTTCATCTTTATGAAAAAGTGAGGCAACTATACTTGTGTTGCCAATATCTATTGCTAATAACATGAGATTAATAATATCATATGTGTAGAATTTTTTCTATATTTTTAGTAAAATTATTTTATGGAAATTATACAACCTAAAGTTTTAAAAGGCTTTCGTGATTTTTTACCTGAAAGTGAAATTCATCGTTCATTATTGATTGAAAAATTAACAACAGCATTTCGTAGTTATGGATTCGTTCCAATTGATACACCTGTTCTTGAGTATTCTGAAATACTTCTTCGTAAAAGTGATGGTGAAACTGAAAAACAAGTTTTTCGTTTTGAAGATAATGGCAAGCGCGATGTTGCTATGCGTTTTGACTTAACTGTTCCTTTTGCTCGTTTTATTGCTTTGCATAAAGAAGAATTATATTTTCCATTTAAGAGATATCACATAGCAAAAGTTTGGCGTGGTGAAAAACCCCAAGCCGGTCGTTATAGAGAATTTGTACAATGTGATTTTGATATGGTTGGTTCCGATAGTGCCTCCAGTGATTATGAAATTTTAAGTTTAATGAAAACAGCACTTGAAACAATTGGTGTAAAAAATTTTACTATTCGTATAAATCATCGTGGTATATTTAATGCATTTTTGGCTAAACTCGGTGTATCGGATAAAAGCGAAGATATATTACGTATTGTTGATAAATTGGCAAAAATCGGTGAAGATGAAGTAAAAAATCAACTGAAGGATTTTTGTACAGGAGGGGAAAAACCTTCCGACAAAATAGCTGAAGAAATTTTAACTTTTATTGCAGGAAGTGATTCATTTGAAAATACTTTAGACTTAATGAAAAAATTGACTGGTGCAAATGAAGAAGCTCAAGAAAACAGTGCTGAAAAAAAAGCATTTGATTCAATTATTCGTCTTAAAGAAATTCGTGCTATGATGGAGGCAAGTGGCATTCAAAATACTTTTGTTCTTGATCCATCAATTACTCGCGGTCTTGATTATTATACAGGTTTAGTTTATGAAACATTTTTAAATGATTTGCCATCCATTGGTTCTGTTTGTTCCGGAGGTCGCTACGATAATCTAGCAGGACTATATATGAAAGATAAAATTTCAGGCGTTGGCTCTTCAATAGGATTGGACAGGCTTATTGCTGCTTTGGAGCAACTTGGAATGATAGATGAAAAAGGTAGTTTCCTTGATGTAGAAATTTTTTGCTTAGATTCAGATTTAACAATTCATTATCAAAGTGTTGCTTCAAAATTACGTAATGCAGGTGTTGCTGTTGAAGTTTTTCCTGAAGTAAAAAAAATGAATCAACAGTATAGTGTTACGGAAAAAAAAGCAGTTAAATGGGGAATTTTAATTAAAGTAGAAGATGCAGAAAATAATGTACTTACTCTGAAAAACTTAAAAACGCGTGAGCAGTTTGAAAAAATTTCAATCGAACAGGCAATAAAAATAATTAAAAATTAAAAAAATTATTTATTGCTGAAAAATTCCGCTTGTAGTTTATTTGAAAAAATTCGAATTGATTTTTCCGGTAACCAACCATTTTCAAGTTTATACCATATGTCGTTTTTGTTTTTTTCAGTTGAAACAATTTTATTTCCTTTAATTTGAAAAATATCACCTTTGCGTGCATGTGAAATAATTGTGCCGGAATTTCCCGCATCTGCTTTGAGTGCGACATATGAATCTGTAACTACTGCCCATTTTTCAATACTTGAAATTTGTTCGGCTTGAGAAATGTCAATTTCCTTATTTTTGTCTTTAAAAAAACAACCGGAAAAAAACAATGGAATAATTAATATAAGGAAAAAAAAATTAAGTTTCATATTTATCCTTCGAAATATTTTTTTACGCTGTCATAAATTTTCATATCGGAATCTACAAAGCATAACTTGGGTATTTCATCAAAAGTAACCCATTTTATCTCACTATGTTCTGTTAAAATAAAATCATTAGAATTATCTTTTATAAAAACCTCAAAAGCATGCAAACCAATTTTTTTATCGTTGTGGTAAAAAAAACTTTCAGTAATGTGTTTTCCAATTTTAACTTCTACGCCAAACTCTTCCAAAAATTCTCGTTTCAAAGTTATTGTAAAGTCTTCACTGTTTTCTACTTTACCGCCGGGAAATTCCCACCGATTACCCATTTGCCCAACAGGTAATCGATGTGCAATTAAGACTTTACCGTTTTTATATACAATACCGGCGACAGAATTTTTGTCCATTAAATTAAAATCACCTTTGGAAATAAAAAATGTAAAATTGAAATGATAATACAAGCGATGCCTAAATATTTTTTTCCTTTAATAAATAATTTTTCTAAAAACTGTCCCGGTACAATTTCAACGGAAGTATTTTCAACAAAATATGAAAACATTAGTGCGGCTCCACCAACTATACCTGCAAGGGAAGGAAATAAGTCGCCAATGACATAAATATCGCCGGGAATTACATTAAGAAGTTTTAAAATTCCCGTTAAAATAGCTAATACACTCACAATGATTTTTATGACACTGTCTTTTTTTTCTATAACTTTTTTTTCGTCTTCTTTTATTAGACTATCTCTTATGAGAATTAATCCGACAAAAAAATTTAGCGCAATGGAAAGAAAATAAATTTGCATCATTGTTTTACCTCCGAAATTATTTTTTTAAAACAGAACATTTTGCAGTTTTTGTTTGTCCGCTTAAAGTAACTGTAGCTTCACTATATATTATATCATAGTCTGTAAATGTTGTGCGAAAAAAATTTTCTTTTAAATCAAATTTTATTTTTTGTTCTTTTGTATTAATAATATTGAAATCTTTATCTAAAACATTTATAACAACATTTGCATCGATAGGATTTTCATTTTTGTTTTCGGTCTTTATGCTTATAAAAATCGTATCTTCAAAACTAAAAGCACTAAGTTCCACTTTTACATTTTCAAAAGTTATGATATTTTCTTTTGAATTTATCATCATCATTAATATGGAAATTGCTAAAACAAAACAAAGAGTTGCAAAAATAAATCTAGAACTTTTAGTATGTACCAGTGCTTTAAAAAGTCCTTTTGGCGGTCCAATCCATTTTCCACTGTAATAATCTTGTACTTCTTTTGGAGCATTTTTTAATCTTTCGCTTCTGTCATAATAAAAAGTGATGTTTTCAATATTGTCTTTTTCATCAGGATAAATTATATCAGGTTTGTCCATTTTTACCTTCTTATTTCAAAAGAGACTCAATTAAATTATCGGTACGCCACCACGAAACTTTTGCATTATCTTTTAATATTTGAATGGCACTTATAATGCCTTCATCAGATAAATTAAAATTATAATACTTTGTATTTTCAAAATCCATATTAATGCGTCGATTTAAAACACGTTGTCCGTTTAATTGAACAAGTTGAACTAAAAAACCATTTTCATCGGCAAGCATAAAAAATAGCCAACCGTTTTCTGAAACGCCAAAAAAATCATAAGGAATATTTTGTGTTGATTTTGAAAATCCTTCTGTAATTGTATATTCATGTGCCGGTATTAAAAGACTATCTGCATAAAATCCTTTTTCAATATCTAACGGATATAGATATGTAGCAACAAATTTTATTCCTGCAACTGCTTTTGTAGAAGTGTCAAATGTTCGGCGTTGATAGTCAACTTTAATATAAAGTATTTGTTCTTTTCTGTCAGGTATAATTGTATCTAAAGAAATAAATAAATCTTCTGTGGGAATGTCTGCAAGTTTTGGTAAGTTTTCAATTTCAACCGGAATTGTATATTTTAAAAATCCTGCATCGGAAAACCAGTAGGCTATTTGTCCGTTTGTGCTTTGAGAAATAACTACTAATTCATTGTTAAGTGTTGTATAAATTTCACGAATAAATGGAAACGGAGTGCCACCTGGACCCTCTTGGCCAAAATAGTCTATAAAATTACCATCTTCTGAAAATCTTAAGACAACTTGACGCAAAGCAAGTTTTGATTTTTCATCAAATTCTTGACGTTCAGGAGGCAGGGAATCTACAACGAACCAGTTTTTCTTTTTATCCGCACAAATTTTTCCTAATTTATTAAACGGATATTTTAATATTTGCTGTGTTGAAGTTTGTATATTATTTTCTGTAAGAAAAATTTCGTTTCCGAGATTTGGTGTTGGGTTAGATTCTTCATTGTAATATATTCCAATAATATCGCCGTAGGAAGTAAATTGCATTACTTTTTTTGCTTCACCGTTCGCTATGAAAAAAAAACCGTCTTGCATTGTAATATGTGTATTAATATTGCCTGAATTTTCTACAGGAAACATATTTAGTTCATTTTCAAAGCTACCATAATTTAATGTGAAAAGTTCTTGTTGTTTTAGATTTAAAAGACGTTCATTATTACAGCTAAAAAAAAATAATGAAAATACAAATAAAAAAGTAAAAAAATTATATTTTATAAACTTCATAAATTATCCTTTTTATAATTATTAAACAATCATACGGCGTTTTAAATATATTAGATAAAAATATACTAGTCAATAACTAAAAAAAATAGTATCTTATATATATGTTATTGGATTCGATTTTAAAGATATTTTTTGGAACAAAAAATGAACGAGATGTGAAGGCACTTTTGCCGATAGTTGATAAAATTAATGAAAAAGAAAAATGGGCAAAGTCTTTAGATGCAGACGGTTTTTTAATGCAAACTGCTAAATTTAAAACGCGACTTGAAAAAGGCGAAACTTTAGACGATATTTTACCGGAAGCTTTTGCTTTAGTTCGTGAAGCTTCATTTAGAAAATTAGGTGAACGTCATTATGATGTTCAGTTAATGGGTTCTTTAGTTTTACATAGCGGTCGCATTGTTGAAATGAAAACAGGAGAAGGAAAAACCCTTATGTGTGTTGCTGCCGCTTATTTGAATAGTTTGGTAGGAAAGGGTGTTCATATTGTTACTGTAAACGATTATTTGGCAGAACGTGATGCAAATTGGATGCGACCTGTTTATGAATATCTTGGTGTGACAGTTGGAATTATTGTTGCAAAAATGGATAATGATGCAAGAAAACGTGCGTATGCATGTGATATTACTTATGGAACAAATAACGAGCTAGGGTTTGATTATCTGCGCGACAATATGCAAATATCTTTATCTGAAAAAGTTCAACGCGGTTTTCCTTTTTGTATTGTTGATGAAATTGACTCAATTTTAATCGATGAAGCTAGAACTCCTTTGATTATTTCCGGTGCGGGTATAAACGATACTGCAAAATATTATGAAGTAAATCAATTTGTTGGATATTTGGAAGAAGTGCAAAAGTTGCCTGATTTGGATATTTATCCTGATGAAGTACAAGGTCAAGAAGTTATAGGTGATTATAAACTAGATGAAAAAAACAGAAAAGTTTCCTTTACAGATGCGGGTATGTTAAAAATAGAACAACTTTTGCAACATAAAAATATCATACAAGGTAGCTTGTTCGAAGAAAATAATTTTGAATATGTACATTATGTTACGCAAGCAGTTCGAGCTCATAAACTTTATCATATAAATGTTGATTATCTTGTACAAGATAAAGAAATAAAAATTGTAGATGAGTTTACAGGTCGCGTTTTGGAAGGACGCCGTTACGGAGATGGGTTGCACCAAGCTATAGAAGCTAAAGAAAATATTAAAGTTGCACAACGCAACAGAACAATGGCAACAATCACGTTTCAAAATTTTTTCCGTATGTATACAAAACTTTCCGGCATGACAGGAACGGCAGATACAGAAGCAGTTGAGTTTAATAAAATTTATAATTTAGATGTTGTTGTTATTCCGACAAATAAACCAATAGCACGTGTTGATGAAAATGATGAAGTTTTCTTAAATGAAACTGACAAATGGAATTCAATTTGTAAAGAGATTGTGGAAGTAAATAAAAAAGGTCAACCGATTTTAGTTGGTACAGTTTCCGTTGAAAAATCTGAGCTATTATCTAATTTTCTTACAAGACGAGGTGTTCGCCATGAAGTTTTGAATGCAAAAAATCATGCAAGAGAAGCATTAATTATTGCTGAAGCTGGAGCAAAAGGTTCTGTAACGATTGCAACAAATATGGCGGGTCGTGGAACAGATATTAAGCTAGGTGGTAATCCTGAATTCCGAGCAACAAAACGTTGTGGAACAGATGCAACGCCGGAAGAGTTTGAAGCAGCTTTTGCAATTGAAAAAGAAAATTGGAAAAAAGATTATGAAGAAGTAAAAAGTTTGGGCGGTTTATACGTTATTGGAACGGAAAGAAATGAAAGCCGTCGCATTGATAATCAGCTACGCGGCCGTTCAGGGCGTCAAGGTGACCCTGGTCGAAGTAAGTTTTTTATTAGCATGGATGATGATTTGATGCGATTGTTCGGTGGTGAAAAAATGAAAGCCGTTATGGGACGCATCGGTATGAGTGACGGAGAACCGATTTATCATCCTATGCTCACAAAAGGCATAGAAAAAGCTCAATCTAAAGTTGAAGAACGTAACTTTGAAATTCGTAAACATTTGCTTGATTATGATGATGTTTTAAATGAACAACGTAATTTTATATATTCTCAACGTGATGAAATTTTAGCGGATACAAAATTAACGGAGCGTGTTTTAAATGCAACATTAGAAACTTTAGATGATGCTATTGATATATGGAAAGATGGTGCAAAAAAAATATCAACAAAAGACGATGCAGATAAAAATTTTGCTGAAACATTAAAAAATATTTTTTCAATTTCTCAAAATAAAATTTCAGAAATTATTACAAATGGACAAAAATATTTGAATAAAGATGACATACTAAAAAACGAACTTTTTGAAAGCTTAAAAGATGAATTAGCCGAAAAAGAAAGTTTGGCAGGTCATGAAAACTTTAATATGTTTATTCGTTATCAATATATTCAAGCAATTGATAAAGCATGGCTTAATCATTTGGAAGTTTTGGAAGGATTACGCGAAGCTGTTCATTTGCGTTCATATGGAAGTAAAAATCCGTTGACTGAATATAAAATTGATGGCTACAATATTTTTTATGATATGATTGAATCAATTCGTCTTGTTCCGATGCGAAGTGTTTTTCATGTAAAAGTACAACGTGAAGAAGAAGGTAGAAAAGTGACACGTGGTCGTCCTATTGCACAAACTAATGCACAACATATTGCATTTGATGCACAAGCTGCTGTTAGAGCCGCAGCAAGTAGTCCTTATGCCGCACATAGACAAGGTGAAGGTGTAACGATTGTTCGCACGGGCACAAAAGTTGGCCGTAATGATCCGTGTCCATGTGGCTCCGGCAAAAAATATAAACAATGCTGTGGAAGATAAATTTCAAACGTTAATATTCTTTTTGGAACAATTAAGTAAAACTCAGCTAATTTTTTTTGCCGTAATATTTGCCTTTTGCGTTCTGTTATTGTTTTTGATTTTTTATTCTTTAGGCAGGAAAGTCGGAAAATTGGAAGTTTTAAAAAAACAAGACAAGCTTTTAAAAACAGAACGCGCAGATGCAGTGAAGCGTTCTCGTGCTGTTATTAGCGGACAACTTTGTGAACAAATAGCGCCTTTTTTGCCTGATTTTCCATGCTCACCCGACGATGTGCGTTTCATAGGAAAACCTGTGGACTTTATCGGCTTTGTTGGTTTAGCAAATGATATAGTGGAAGAGATTTTGTTCATTGAAGTAAAAACGGGAGAATCAAAACTTTCTTCCAGAGAAAAGTCAATTAAAGAAGCCGTAATGGCAAAAAAAGTGCGTTATGTAGAATATTACAAAAATTAAGCATCAACAAAAAATATTACATTGTTTCCAAAAAAGGCACAAGAATCATTTCCATACCGTTTTGTAAAACAGTGCGAGTACATCTTGCCAACGTTAAACGTGCTGTTGCCAGTTTTTTATCTTCTGCAGAAATGATAGGGCATTCATGATAAAATTTGCTAAATTGTTTTGCAACTTCATATAAATAAACGGCAACAGAAGAAGGGTCTAAACTGTCGGCAGCTTTTTCCAAAACGCTGGGAAGTTCACCTAGTAATTTTATGAGAGCCCACTCTTCTTCACTTGACAAAAGAGCTAGAGTATTTTTGTCCGTTGTACAATCAAGACCGATTTCTTTTGCTTTGCGTAAAATTGAACAAATTCGTGCACCCATATATTGTAAATACGGACCTGTGTTTCCGTTAAAACTTAAAGATTCTTTTGGATTAAAAATCATGTCCTTTGTTGGCGAAACTTGTAATAAATAATAGTGAAGTGCACCTAGTGCAATTTTTTCTGCAACTTCATTTACGTCTCCCACAGCATCTTGGCGACCTTTCTCAGCAATTTCCGCCAAAACATCATCACGCAAGTTATCTATTAAATCATCTGCATCTACAACAGTACCTTCACGACTCTTCATTCGTCCTTCCGGTAAATTAACCATGCCATAGGAAAGATGAAAAAGTTTGTTTGCCCATTCATAGCCTAGTTTTTTTAAAATATAAAAAAGAACTTTGAAATGATATATTTGTTCAGAGCCGACTACATAAACAAGATTATTAAAATTCCAGTCGTTGTGGCGTGAAACTGCAGTACCAATGTCTTGTGTCATATAAAGTGCAGTACCATCTTTTCGCAATAGAACCTTTTTGTCCAAATTGATTTCCGCCAAGTCTACCCAAACCGAACCGTCTTCTTCTTTATAAAAATGACTGTCTTTTAATCCTTGTAAAATAATTTCTTTACCAACAAGATATGTTTCACTTTCATAATATAATTTGTCAAAAGAAATACCTGTTCTTTCATACGTTTTTTTTACGCCGTCAATTGCCCATTTATTCATTCTTTTCCAAAGGCAGCGAATTTCTTCGTTGCCTTTTTCCCACTCAATGAGCATATTTTGTGCTTCTTCTTCAGCGGCTTTTTTTTCTGCTTCGATAATTGTGCCGTCAGCTTTACGTCCAATATTATTAAATTCAACGTAACAATCACCAACAAATCTGTCGCTTTTAATTCCTAAACTTTCAGGTGTGTCACCTTTTTCTTCATGAAATTTTTTATATGCTAACATTGATTTGCAAATATGCACACCACGATCATTTATAATATTAACTTTGAAAACTTCGGCTCCACATTTTCTAAGCATACGTGAAACCGACTCTCCTAAAGCATCGTTTCTTAAATGTCCTAAGTGTAAAGGCTTGTTTGTGTTTGGGCTTGAAAACTCAATCATAACACGTCGTCCTTTCATGGGAGCAACTTCTTCATTATTTAATGAACCATAATTTACACCTTGGTTTTCAATTTTTTCAATTATTCCGGAGGCTACTAGGCCTTTGTTTAGACGTATATTTAAATAAGGACCTACTGCAAAAAAATCTCCAGGCATTTGATAATCCGAATATTTTCCATCGCATGAGTTTTCTAAAATAATTTTTTCTAATTCCTTAGCAATCATTGGTGGTGCCATGTGTAAAGTTTTTGCAAAAGAAAAAAGCGGAATGCCGATATCTCCCATTTCTGCACTAGGTGGATTTTCCAATGTAATATTTTCTGTTTTGATTTTTTCAACTTGTAATTTTTTTGTTTCGAGCAATTCGTTAAGTGCATATGCAACGATAATTGCACATTGCTTTCGTAAATCCATTTAAATATCCTTCTATAAATATAAATGGAATTATATCAAAATAAATAAATTTTGTGAACATGAAAAAATATTTTTTAAAAAAATTACCAACTAATAAAAGCGGCCATAGGTGTAAAATTTTTTGGAGGATTATTTGCATCGGTAAAATTTAGTGGAGATAACGCAGTATTCACTGTTTCGCGTCTGAATGAACCAAGCCTGTCGTCGCAACACGTGCAGGTATTTATGTGTAAAATGTTTTTTTCTTTCATGCCGGCATTTTTTAAAACAGCTATATTTGCTTTAGCAAGTGAAAGTGCAAAAGAATTTTCTTTATCATCAATTTGCGTAATACAATCCTTGGAAAAATTATTATAAAAAAAATTTGCTCGTTCAGAATCTACTGAATAACAACATGAGTGAATATGTGCTCCAATGATTGCATAAAAGTTCTCCGGCTTTGCATTAAGAATTTTTTGTGCACTTTCAATTGCAACTTTAGCAATACCTGTTCCTTTCCATCCTGAATGAACAATGCAAAAACATTTTGTAACCGGATCAAATAAATATATTGGGACGCAATCTGCAACTGTAACTGAAGGAATTAAATTTTTGTTGCACGTAAGTAAACCATCGCCTTGTTTATGTTTGCTTTCTGTTCCATCTTTTAAAAAGAAAACTGTTTTAGAATGAATTAATTCAATAGGGATAACCTTTTCGATATTTATATCAATTGAGTCAAAAACATTTTTTCTATTTTCATTTATTTCATTATAGCGAAACCTCATGCTCCCACTTTGTTTTACTGTGAGAAAAGCAAAAGGAAAATCTGAATTATTTTTTTCAGAGTCGTTCGTGAATAATGAAAATGGAATTTTTATTACTTTGCCGTCAAAAAAATCGAATGCGTTTTTTTCTTTTATCATTTTAATGACAACTCAATACTTTCTAAGTCTATAATTATTTCCAGACATTGTAGTAAATTTTTTCTAGCTTCTTCAACTTGTTGTCTAAATGCCATATTGGATTTTCCCTGAATTGCAGAAAGATTTGTTATTATGTCATATATACTCGTTGTGTCAACGTTTGTAATGCCTCCAAGAATTCTTGTCATTTTAGAAGCGGATTCATTAAAGGCTGTAAGAATGCTTGTACCTTCAGATTCAATATTCAACATTAATGAATTAAGTTTAGACTGTCCTTGAACGGTTTTTAAAGATTCATTGGCAATATTTGAAAAAGAAGAACCGTAAATTCCTTTGAAAGAAAGTTTTTCATTAAATTCACTTAAAATTAGTCCAACATGATTTAATGCATTGAAAGTATCTGTATAATCAACTCTGTTATCTTTATTTACGAATGCACCTTCTATCATTAAAATTTTAAATAATCTGTTATATTCAGGATAAATTTTTTCATAAAATGCATTTAAAAAACCTAATGTATATTCACGCAAAAACGGAATTCCGCCCCAAACATCTCGCCAAGGCCTGTTAGGTAAAACAGGATAATCTGAAACGGAAAGCATAGCTTCAATTTGTTGCTTTGTTTGATACTTACGTTTATCTTTGAGCCATGAGTTCCATTTTTTATCAAAGTTTTTTCGCCATTGAGCTTTGTATTTTATAAACCAATCTTCGACACCACTTAAGTGTTCATTAATCCAAAAATAAGAATGTTCTGAAATAGCAGCCAAAGCTTTAATAGGAACGGTTTGTAAAAATAATTTTATTGCACCAATATGCTCAATGCTTTTTGTAACATATTCGGTTGTATGAGTTTCTATGTCAACGCCTGCTTCTAATTGTTCTTGTGCATGAGCGGATAAAAGATACATTGCTTCTAAAACTTCAGGATAGATTTTTTTTCCGTTGCTCATAATTTTTGCAAGCAAATTTAATTCAGAAGAAACTGCATCAAGGGGACAAGTCGTGGTCCCGCTAACGATTGAAATAAATTTTGAAATCATTCTTTCATATGGAAACTTTACAAATGCCTTAAACCATTCAAGATTTTGAATGGCAATATATAACTTGTTACGACCGGTTTGTCCCATGTTTTGTAAAATATCGTCCAAGCGTCGAATAAAACCGGCACGTACATCATTTGTAATTTCTGAATCAAAAGAAAGATTGTACGGATTTACTTCAGTGTCAATTTTTTCAGAAATTTTCGGTACAACTAACGTTCCTAAAAAAACGTAAAATTCACCTGGATTTTCTTCATAGCTTGTAATACCACTTTTGAAAAAATCAGCCGCATTTTTTAACTCAAGCAACCTGTTGTAAAAGCCTGTAAGTAAAAAGCCGTGTCTGTAATCTAAAATGTCAGGATAATTTTTTTCTACTTCTTTTGCTTTTTTTGAAACTAAATGGTCATTGTATAAATTTTCAACACTAATTGAAGAAAAAAATGATTTGATTATAAAAAAAATGCGAAAAAGAATATTTTCAGATTTAAATTTTATAGATATGTCATCTAAACTAACCTGAGCATCGGATTCAATTATTGTTTCTGAAACATGAATTTCATTGTTTGAAATTGATTGTAGTTTTTTTAACAATTCAATCCTTTCTTGTTGTGGAATACCTTTTGCTAATTTTTCAAACATAGATTTGTTTTGCATAATAGTAATTATTTTCCTTATGGCATTTTTTCAAGCACTGCCTGAATCCATTGTTTTGTTTTAGCAGGAAAAGCATCTTCGGCAATAATTAATGAATTTAGTGCTTCGCGGTAATATCCTTGATAATATAAAACTTGACCAAGATAAAAATGGGCTCGTCTTGTAATTTCAACACTTCGATTAATATTCAAAAATTCTTTTAATTTTGTTTCTGCAACGTGCCAATCATTTGCAATAAAAACTCCATTTACAATTTGTGATAATAAAAATTGTTCTCCTGTTCCGTTTATTTTTTTATCATCAGGAAAAATATATAACGGTAAAGATTTTTTCTGCTTATTATATCTTCGGTAAGTTTGTGCAATTATTTTAGCTTCTTCACTTAAAGGAAGTTTTTCTTGTTCCGTTTCAATATTTAGATAAGGCAGTGGCACATGTGAACGATTTTCTTTTGGTTGTGTAATTCTTTTTTCTTGTGAAGTTATTAAATCATTTTTTTTTGTTATTTGTGATATTGCTTTTATTGTTGCATTTAAAGATGGAATTATAAGATTTTGCAAACCTTCATTGTTTTCTATCAAAACAGCAAAATAATATGAGCTTGAATCCGTAATTTTTTCAATGTATTGTGTTGCATTTCCTTTTAATTTTGCAATTGGTTTTAAATTTTTTAGAGATGAAGAAAGAATTTGTTTTGTGTCTTTATATATGTATAAATATTTTGCAGATGAGTTTTTAGGTAATTCCCATTTAATTAAAAATGCTTGCTCATTATTTATATCATTTTTTAAAATAGTTGCAGCAATGTTAGTACAAGTTTTAGAATTTGTTTGTGCAAAAACTCCAAATAAAGTAAAAATTAAACATAAATAAAAAATTATTCTTTTCATATATATATAATGCGTCAAAATTAACGGTTTGACAAGATACAATGTTTGATTTATTCTATATATATGTTTGTTTCTGCAATTTTAGATCCGGGCTCTCCGGATACTGCAAAAGCGTTAGCATGGATTTTAACAAGATATGAATTTGTAAAAGTACAACGAGCTTGTTGGGAACATGCGGCTTTTACCGAAAAAAAGTTAAATGATCTCAAAAAAGATATTGACCGTGTTACGGATTATTATGATTGCGTTCGGTTGTACCAATTTCCTGTGAATGGTAATCTTGCCATTACGGAAATGCAAAAGAAAAAGTGGCGTCGCTCAATTTTACGACCCGTTTAATTTATGTCACAAGCTTTTTGCAAAATTGAAATTAATTGTGCATATTTATGTTGCAATGTTTTGTTGCTACATTCCATAATATAATTGTATTCATATCTGAATAATTTATCTTTTGCTATAATGGGCATATATTCAACTTTGTTTTTTACATAATAATGCTCAATACAACCGTTGTTAAGAATGTAAACACGAGCAGCTTCTGCGGCGGCAAAAACCAAGCTTGCCAAATTTCGAATGAGCGGAATTATTCGTGCTAAAGGTAAAGGCAAGATATCATAAATATTATCTTTTAAATTATATATGCCTTGCAAGACAACGGTTTTAAATGTATCTAAATCTTCAGCATTATCATATTTATTATATAAAGAACGGCATTTTTCGGTAAAAAGCATAATCTTTCCTATGTGACTATTTTCGTATCGTGTTTTTGATGCTAGAGAATCATTGTATCCTTGCGAAAAAGAATCGATATTTTTTTTGCTATGAAACTTAATGTCGTTTTCACAGATAAATTTTCCAACTGTTACCAAATAATCTTCTAAGCGACAAATTAACATATCCAACGTAATTTTTTGTGATAAAGAAGAATATATATTTGTACAAAAAATATTTTTCGAATTTTTATCTTGCCGATATAAATTATTTTCGCTAATATTTTCGAACAAAGTTTTATAAAACGGTAATTGTTTTTCAAATTGTGCATCAAGCCAGTTTTGTACACGAATGTCTTCACAAACTACATCACGAAGTTTACTTCGAAATAAACTGTCCAAGTCACCGATAATGCGTGCGTCCGTTCCAAGTAAGTTACATACTTTACAAAAAACGCCTAATTCATCTTTCCCTCCTACATCTATGATACCGGTTCCTGCAGTACCGATATGATTATCCATGCGTGATAAAAGTAAACTGAATATTTGCTGATCTGTGTATCCTTCAACAAATATTTGATTATCCGAAAAGAAAAACTGTTTGTGGTAAGTATTAAAGCGTGGCAAAAAACGTTTAAATAAATTTTCGTCTTCTTTTTTTAATTTTTCAATATATGTTGGGCACGTGTTAATATGACAAACTACAACGCCGATTAAATCTTTTGGGCTTAGTAAATCAATAAAAAAAGGCGAGTGTGTGATTAAAAAAAATATTTTATCTTTTTGTTTTTTTGCCGTTTTACGAATTTCATTCATAAAAAATAATTGAAATTGAGGATGCAAATGTAATTCAGGTTCATCGATAATTATACAATTTTCTTCACTTGAATATAATGAAACTAGAAGTGTTAAAATTTCTTTTAAGCCGTGACATTCTTGATCTTTTAAATTATATTCAACGTTCCATGCTTTATTAACAACCATTGGAATAAGATTTCCATTACTATCTTTTTCAAACTTAATTGATTTGCCAAACATATTTGATAAAACATTTTCTGTTTTTGTGCGTATATGTTTTTTTTCACTTAATATTTCTAAAATTTCTTCTTCATGACGTCTTTCACTTGAAAGAAATTTGCACTTGTAGCCGTTTTGAGAAAATGTCTTGGCAATGTTTTGTGCTAATAAGGTTTTTCCGGAACCGTTCGGTCCCACAATTAAATTTACTTGAGTCCAATTTTGTTTTTTGAAAGCCGTTTTTCCCCATAAAAACGGTAGTTTGATTTTTGTAGCAAGAGTTATCATAAGCATTTATATTATAATGCGTAATTAGACAAAAATACAACAAAAAATTACAGTATGAATTTGTGATAAACCGTTGTATAATATGTTAGTATAAAGAATAAATTTATTTGCCGGTCAAATATATAATTTATAAAGGAAGGAAAATATGGAAATATTTTTAGAATCTAAAAATGATAACGGTTTATCTGTTGAGGAAATTAAAGTAGCTGTTGCAAAGTCAATTGAAGGCGGAATGTATAATGGAAAAAAACTTAACAAAGTTTTAATTGTTCCGCCTGATTTTACTAGATTTCACTCAAACTCAGGATTAATTACAAATATATATTATCATTTACTTAAAGATATTTGTGAAGTGGACATTTTGCCCGCACTTGGTACACATTTTCCAATGACAAAAGAAGAGTGTGAGAAAATGTTCGGTGATATTCCTTTTGAAAAATTTATCGTGCATAATTGGAAAACCGATGTTACAAAAATAGGTGAAGTGCCGGGCAGTTATTTGCAGGAAATTACTGAAGGTTTGTGGACCGATCCGATTGATGTGGAAGTGAATAATCTTGTAATGGACGAAAGTTATGACCTAATCCTTTCTGTAGGGCAGGTTGTGCCTCATGAAGTAATAGGCATGGCAAACCAATCTAAAAATATATTTGTAGGGGTTGGCGGTAAAGATATGATTAATAAAAGTCATATGGTTGGTGCAGTTTACGGTATGGAAAGAATGATGGGTAAAGATTTTACTCCTGTTCGCTTGGTTTTCGATTACGGTATGAAGCATTTTTTACATAATCGTCCAATTTTATATGTACTTACAGTAACTACGGCACCGGGCGGAAACATTCGTCAACACGGACTTTTTATTAGTGAAAATAGAGTAGGATTGGAAAAAGCTATTGCACTTGCTCAAGAAAAGAATATTGATTTTGTTGATAAGCCAATAAAAAAATGCGTTGTATATTTAGATCCAAGCGAATTTCGTTCAACATGGCTTGGAAATAAAAGTGTTTATCGTACACGTATGGCAATTGCAGACGGTGGTGAGTTAATAGTTTTAGCTCCGGGCGTTCATCAGTTCGGTGAAGATCCCGGCAACGATAAAATTATTCGAAAATATGGTTATTGTGGTCGCTTGAAGACACTTGAATTATTCCAAAAAGAAAAAGATTTGCAAGAAAACATGGGAACAGCTGCACATTTAATTCACGGTTCGTCGGACGGGCGTTTTGAAGTAACTTATGCAGTGAAAAATATCTCTGAAGAAGAAATTGCAAGCGTTCATTTTAAATCTGCAAGTTATGATGAAATGATAAAAAGATACAATCCTGATAAATTGGAATACGGTTGGAATACAATGGATGACGGTGAAGAAATTTATTATATTCCAAATCCGGCATTAGGATTATGGATCGATAAAGGTCGTTTTAATTCATAATTCTATAATATCGATTATTGAAATAGGATAGGCAGGAGAGTAATTTATCCTTCTTATCCTATTTTTGTATTGTTATGCTGAATCCCATATTTAGCTCAGGAACTGCACCCGGCTCTAGACCCAATTCTTTGCCGTAAATTGCATAGTCAATGCACAAATATTCGAGTTTTAAACCAAAGCCTAATGCCATATACGTTTCGTTTATTCCGAAACGAAATGCGAGTGTGTTAAAAATCATCAATTCCGTGCCGTAAGATAATTCAAGTAATTTATTTCTGGAAAGAGGCGTTTCGTTTACTAAATTAAATAAATTATTAATGTCAAACATTATTTTCCATGAAGAAATAAAACCGCGAGTCCAAGTTTTCATTGGAATGTCCACTGCACAACCTAAGGCAAGTTTAGGTGTTGTTATTTGCATTTTTGTATCGTAATCGGATTTAAATGTGAAGATTTGTGAAAATGTATCGTATTTTTTTACAAATGTTTGTCCAAAAAAGTTTTCCCAATTAAAAGCTATTCTGAAAATGCGAAACATTTGGACGTTAATTCCTAAGTCAAATCCGTATCCTAAAATTGTGTGCATTGGAAAAGAATTAAAATCAATATTAAGTAATTCTGTAGGTGCATCATTAAAAATACCTTCCGTTTGAAAAAATCCTTGTGCACCGATTCCTAATGAAATTATAAATTCTGAAAATTTGACTGGATATGCATAACCCATTTTAAATAAAAATTCTTCTCCGCCATATATATTTGAAGAACTAATGGAAGGAATTTCAGCTAATGCATACGTTCTGTTAAAAAATCCCCAGCCGAAATTTTCTTTGATTGCACCAAAAGACAAAGGTCCGGAAATATCTGTTCCTATGCGAATATTCTCTGCTTGACTTAATATTTCAAGCATTTTTGTCATAAGATTTGAGTCGTCGCTTTCATTAGATTCAATTATACTATTAATAAATAAAGGCAACTGTTGTAAGTTTCCATTAACATTTACTTGTGCAGAAGGAAACAATATTTTATTTCCGGTTAAACCGATGTTTGCCGGATTTGCAATAAAAGAATAATATGAAGAATTGTCAGCAACGAATAAACCTCCCATGCTAAAGTCGCGCATTGAAATAACTTTAGGATGTTTAATATTAAAAGAAAAGTCTGTGGCAAAAATGAAAAATGTTGTGCAAAAAGCAAAGAAAAAGCAAATAAGTTTTTTCATCCTCCAACTCCTCCTTCTTCGCCTTCTTCCGGATTTTCACTTGAGTTTTCAGTACTCAGTCCTAAAAAACTTGCTAAATTAATTTCGCCGTATTTTGTTTCTTTTAAATCATCGGAGCGGTCAATTGTGTTGTCGTCAGCGTCTTTTAATGTGCTTTTTCCGCCTAAGACAAGCAAAACATCAATAATGGCTTCAAGTTTTTCTGCTGAGGCTACATTAATTACACCTTCATCAATTGCATTTGCTGTAGCAACTCTGGCAACAGTGCCTTCTTGTAAATCCGTTATGGTATCTTTAATAAGATTAAATCGTTCAGCAGGAGTTTTTTCGGATGTTTCAGTAGTTTCGGCACTAACAATTTGTGTTATTAATGCAACACACGCAACCATCATTGCTTGTGTGTCTGCGTCTGAAAGTGTGGTTTTATCCTGTAAAATTTTTACAGCAGCGGTTGGGTCAACGCTTTGGGCAACAGTAACTAAATTATTTATTAAATCATCTTCCGTTTCCATTGGATTTTCTGAAGTAAGTGCATTCAAAGACATAACAATTTGATTTAAGGGTAAAACTGTGTTCACTAATAAATTCATTACGTTTTCTTTTTGTGTAGTTGTACGTGCACTAATTTCTTCATCACTGCGTTTTGACAGTTCATTCATAATTGCAAGGGAAAAAGATGCGTCGCGTAAATATTCAACATCACCTGCCATATTTGCAAGTTCATTTGTATTAATATTTTTTACTCTAGCTTCGTATGGGCGACTAAAATTTTGACCAAACCAGTTTGTTCCAATAGAATTTGTAAAAATATTGCAACTTGAAAGAGAAATTAAAGTGCAAATTATCATACTTATTGAAATAAATTTTGCCATAAAAACCTCCTTCATCTTTATATTATCGGCATAAAGACTCTGTTTCTGCATATATAATTTTAAATCAATTTTCCTTACAAAACAACTTTAAATAAAATTAAACTTTGTGCATCAATATTTGCAATTTTGCTTTTTCCGGTAATTTTGACAAGCACTTCGCCTGAGTAATATTCAGAGTTTTTTAAATTTGTAATGTGAACGTGTAAAAAGTTTTCCGTTACAGCACGTATTATGGAGCTTTTTCTTTTTTCAATTATTGCTTTAAAAATTTTTCCTTGCATTGCGTCAATAAAATGATTTTTTTGCTCATTTGCAAGAAAATTCAAAGTTTTTACTCTTTCTTTTGTAATATTTTGTGGAATTTTTGGCTTCATTTTTGCTCCTTCCGTACCGGGTCTTGGTGAAAAAGGAAAAACATGGATGTCGCTAAAGTTACATTTTTTGCATAATTCAAGTGTCTGTAAAAAATCTTCTTCAGTTTCACCGGCAAAACCTACAATTATATCGCATGCAATAAAAGCATAATTTTTTACTTTGCGTAAATTCTCAACTGCCTTAATAATATCTGTGCTTAAATATGGACGTGCCATTAGTTTAAGAATTTTGTCGGAACCGCTTTGTGCAGATAAATGAAAATGAGGCCGAATACGTTCATTTTTTATAATATTGCAAAATTCTTCTGTAATAGTTTGCGGATATAAACTTGAAAGACGAAAATTAATTTCTTTAGTATTTTCAAGTAAAAATTTTAATAGGCTTGAGAGGTTTAAAAATGTCTCATTAAATTTGCCATAATATTGTGAAAGATTTATGCCCGTTAAAACAACTTCTTTTTGCCCGATTTTTTCTAATTTTTTTACACGATTTAAAACTTCTTTTGCATCTAAAGAAATAGATTTTCCGCGTGCGAGATGTATTCGGCAAAAAGTACAATTATTATTGCAACCGTCTTGAATTTTCACGGAAGAACGTGAATGTGCAACAAAAGTATCTGTGGAAAGTGCAAAAGTAGTTTTGCCTGATTTTTCACAATTATGAGAAATGAGAAAATCTTTTACTGCATTGACGGGATTGTTTTGATGTTTTTGTAAAAGATAAGGTAATTTTTGTGCTAAAAAAAGTAAATTATCTTTTTGTGTGCCCGGCAAAACTAAAATATTTTGTCCAAGTGAAATTATTTCAGATTTATCAAGTTCTGCATAACAACCTGTAACTAAAATACATGCCTTAGGGCATTTTTCATTTAATAATCTGATTATGCGCCGTGCTTTTTGTTCTGCTTTGCTTGTAACGGTGCATGTATTTACAATGCATAAAATCGTATTGTGAGAAGGGGAAGATGTTTCAACTGAAAAACCATTGTCTAAAAATGCCCGTGCGGCACTTTCGCTTTCAATTTGATTAACGCGACAGCCCAAGGTTTCAAAAAAAATTGATATCATAATGAACCAAAAATTATCGGATTAAGGGCATAACTCTTTCTTTGCCACGACGTGCATCTTCCGCACCGTTATTTAAATCAAGAGCCTTATCATATGCTATTACAGCTTTGTCATATTTTTTTGTCATTTCACGGGCATAACCTAATCGAATCCACCAAGCTTCTTTTAAAGGTTCCAAAAGAACTGCTTGCGACAAAGCAATATCTGCATGTTCATACATGGCTTGTAAAACATAAATTTCGCCGATAAAATAATATGCTAAACCTAATCTGTCTCCGTTTGAACTAACTAAAGAAATATATTCTTGAAAAAGATTTAACGCTTCGACATTTTTTCCAAGATAAAATTTTGCTTCTGCTAAAATTTCAATAATTCTGTGGTCATATTGTGAAATTTTTCGTGCATTAGTTGCATGTAATTCGGCTTCGGCAAATTGCCTATTATTTACTAAACTCCAACATAAAACAACGTATGAATCCATATTTTTAGCATTTTGTTTTAATTCGTCTTCACACACTTTGATAGCTCCAACGTAATTTCCCGCCCTATACATTTTATATGCATCAGATTTCGTTTGTGCAAAGAATGAGTACATGGTTAAAGAGAATAAAAAAAATGCAATTGTTTTTTTCAATTAAAAATGCCTTTGTGTCATTATGCAACGTCCGGTAAAAACGCTACCCGGTTCTAAAACAACTTGTGCAGCTGTAATATCGCCGTGAACAATGCCTTTTTTTGTCACAAAAACTAAATTTTGAGCCGTAATATCACCTTCAACACGTCCTTTAACTAAAACTCTATTTGCGGTAATATTTGCAGAAACTAATGCATTGGAATCAATTACCAAATCACTTGTTGCATCAATGGTACCTCTTACCGTACCTTTTATCATAAAAGGCTTTGCGAATTGTACCGTACCGATAAATTCAATGTCATCCGCTAGAACTGTATCAAAATCATCTTCTTCTAGCTCAAAAAAATCGCCGTCTTTTGCTGTAAACATAAAACAATTATACATTAAAAAAAATATGCTTGCAAGTGTGAAAAGATATTGATATTCTAAAGGCATGCTTACAAATGCGGAAATTGAAAAAAAATTGGAACAAGCCATTAAATACGGACAAAAACGTAATTACTCAAAGGCAATCCAAATTTTAGAACCGTTGGCATTAAAATACGTTGGTAAGGTACCAAAAATTATGCTTTATCTTGCCCGTTCTTATCATGCCATAGGAAACTTAAATTTGGCCATTTCCGCATTTCATACATATGTCGCCATTGAAAGTACAGATGCTGCCGGTTGGTTTTTTTTAGGGCGCACATATTTGACTATGAACCTTTTTTCAAAAGCATGTTCGGCACTTTCACAGAGTATAGAGCTAAATCCGCATTCTGCTGAAGCATTGGGATTTTTAGGAATTGCACTTTTGAAGATGAAAGATTCTAAAAATGCCTTAAAAGCGTTTGAAGCATCCTTGAATATTAATCCCGATGATATTCGCATAAATAACGGATATAAAAATGCACTTTTAGTTGAAGCAATTCGAACATATAATTCAGGTAATATTCAACTGGCAGTGCGAATGTTCGAATTTTTGCTTGAAAACGGCATGGAGAGCGTCCTTATATTTTTATATTATGGGCATTGTTTGCGTGATTTGAAAAAACTTGATGAGGCATTGCTTTCTTATAAAAATGCAATAAAACTTTCTCCGGATGACCCGTCTTTAAAATGGTATGAATTACAAATTATGCTTGCAAAAGGCAATGCCGAAGAATTGTACAAAAATAAAAAATATGCAACGCCAAAAGAGTATGAAACCGATATGCTAAACAATGCTGTCTTAACAGGTAATTGGCAAGTTGTAATTAAACTAGGACGCGAATATATAAAAAAATATGGTAGTGATGTAATCGTTCACAATTCAATGGGAGAAGCATCTCGCAATTTAAAAAGATACAGAGCAGCATTAAATCATTTTCAAAAAGCACAAAATTTAAATCCGAATATTATTGCATCGCGTTATGGACTTTTGCTTACATATCTTGATTTGGAAGATTGGAATGCACTTTTTGTTGAATTGCATAAAACTGCAGAAGGCTTGGCTGAGTTTGACGATGATACTATCATGTATTATAACGCAATTTGTTCTGCTCATCTTGATGGAAAGCCTGAGTTTGTATTACAACAATTACAAGAAGTTTTTCTAAAACATCCTGAAGATAAGACAATTATGTTATTACTTGCAAATCAATATGTTGAACATTCTATGTATGATTTAGCTCAAAGATGGTATGAAAGGCTTATCAAACTGGACAAAAAAAATAACGAAAGTTATGAAAAACTTATATATTGTTATGAAATTCAAGAAAAATGGACGGAGGCGGAAAATTTATATAAAAAATATTTGGAAAGATGGCCTAAAAATCATAAAGTGCATTTAAATTTTATACGTATGCTAAAAGCCCTTAAAAAATGGGCAAAAGCGGCAGATGAAACTGAAAAACTCTTGCCTTTTGTGAGAAATCCGTTGGCGGTAGTACGTGATGTGGCCACTTATAGACGCAATGCAAAACAGTGGAGACAAGCTGCCATTAATTACAGAACATTAATTGAAAATGATCCTGTAAATGCCGGCTTAATTTATAATTTTGTATTTTGTTTGGTTAAAGATGGTAATATTGAGCATGCACTTTTAGTTATTCAACGGTTTCATAAAATTATAAAACCAACGGCAGAAGGATACCTTATTGAAGCAAGTTTATTATTGCAACTTATGAGGGTTGAACAAGCATTGGATTTACTTCGCCAAGCACTGCAAATTTTTCCTAATGAGAAAACCATCAAAGAAAAAATTGCACAAATTTATGATAAATCCGGCAGTTCAAACATGGCGGCGATTTTTAGACAATAATAAAAAAATGTTGCTTTATTTTAAATAATGGTTTAAAATAATAATAAGCATATGATGATATAAAAACAAAAGGAGTGTGATACATATGAAAGCAATGAATTTATATGATGCATATAATAAAAATATGTTGCCTAAGGATGAAGGATACATTGTTTCCGGTTTTTTTCTTCCGGATACACCATATAGTATTTTTGAAGTTGTTTCTTATGCGGAAGTGAAATCTTTTCATGCAACGAACGAATCTATGACTTTTCAGACTGACGGAAAAAAAATGTATGTTTTGGTGGAGCCTGCGTCATACAATCAAAAATCTACCGAACCGTATTTACGCCCTTCAAAGTATCAAATTCCGTTACGCTTTAATGCATTGAACGTACATACGTGTAAAAATCAATATAAAATCATGTATAGCAAGGAACCTCTTTATGTGATGACTTCATTTACCGTGCTGAAACCTGTAGGAATGAACTTTTCATTTATTGTTTTTCCGGGAGAACAAATGAGAGCAACAATTTCAACTTTGTTTGAAAAGTCTTTTTATGACCAGGCAAATGTACCATTGGTAGATTCAAAAAAGGTTGCCGATGAAATTGCAGAGTTAGTTGTAAAAGAGATGTCTTTCCCAAATAAAAAGAAAAGCGGAGAACCTTTGGAAACAGTGAATAAAGAGAAACTAAAAGGTAAGTAAATATTATTCAACTAAAGCAACGCCATTAGACGTGCCTAGACGGTCTGCACCATTTTCAATCATGGTAAGGGCCGTTTTTTTATCTCTGATGCCTCCTGCAGCTTTAATTTTCATTGTATTACCAACGGTTTTTTTCATCAAAATAATGTGTTCTATTGTGGCGCCGTCACTACCAAAACCTGTTGAAGTTTTTACAAAGGTAGCTCCGGCTTTTTGGGCACAAAGACAGCCGGCAATAATTTCTTCGTTCGTTAAATAACATGTTTCTAAAATTACTTTTACGATTGCTTTTTTGCCACAAGCTATCACAACCTCTTCAATGTCTTTTTGCACGGCTTCCCAATCATGTGCTTTTGCATTTCCTATATTTATTACCATGTCAATTTCATCTGCTCCATTTTTTATAGCTTGTACAGCTTCAAAAGCTTTTGTGGCACTTTCATTTGCTCCTAAAGGGAAACCCACAACGGTACAAATTTTGACATGGGATGTTTTGAGAATTTGCTTGCAAAAAGAAACATAAGCAGGATTAACGCAAACACTTGCAAAATTATGTTTTTTCGCCTCAAGGCATAGTTTTTCTATGTCATCTTTTGTGGCAGTTGCTTTTAAATTTGTGTGATCAATATATTTATTCATTGTTTTCCTCATTTAATTTCCGAGTAACTGTTTTAGACTTTGAATTTCAGAAGCAAGTTTTGTTCTATCCATGTTTTGGTAGCGTTTTGGAATCATTTCACGGCTTGTACATTCTAAAACTGCCACAAGATTTTGTAATTCAATTTCATGAGGATATGTAGGCGGAATAAAGTCTTGAATAGTTTGTTCCAAATCTTTTTTAGTTACAACCATGCGTTTATCCATCGCTGCAACCATCTTTGCACGTACTAAAATGGCTTCAATATCTGCACCTGAAACTTCAAAATTTAATTTTTTGAAAAGTCCCAATAATGGGAAATTTTCCACTTTTATAAGTAATTTCTTTTTTAATATTTCAAAAAGATCAATGCGTTCTTCTTCAGATTCGGGATAAAAAAGTGCTAAGTGTTCTTCTGCACGTCCTTGCCTTTTTAAATCAATGGGGATTAAGTCGGGTCTACTTGTAATTAAAAACCAAATTATTTTTCCACGATACGCTGTATTTCCCATAAAATTTGCAATTTGTGCAAAAATGCGGCTCGCCGAACCGTCTCCGCGTTTGTCTTCGCGACTTCCTAAAAACGTATCGGCTTCATCAATCATGACAGCAACGGGTGACATTGCTTTTAGAATATTCAAGACACGCTCAAGATTTGTTTCTGAAGCACCTGCACTATGACTGTGAAAGTTTTTTAGCCTTACCATAGGAATGCCTATTTCACCTGCGAAGGCACTAACTAAAAAACTTTTTCCCGTTCCAATGGGACCTGAAATTAAATATCCCATGGGTAAAACATCAAGTTGGTTTTGTTTTATTGCTCGAACTGCATTTTTAAAACGATTTTTTACAAAATTATGTCCCGAAACAAAAGATAAGTCGTGTTGAGTTTCTAAAAATTCAAGTAAACCGCTGGCTTCTCGCTCAATAATTTCCTGCTTTTTTTTGCGTAAATATTCCATTGTGATATATTCATCGGCTTGTTCTGCTTCTTGGGCAATTTGATTTAAGTGGAACAAATTCAATCCCGAAGTCAACGTTGCCATCTTTTCTGCAGATAAACCACGTGCTAAAGTAGCCAAACCTCGATATTCTAAAAATTTAACAAACTGTGTTCGCACTTCTAAATCCGGTAAGGGAATGCATACTTTTACTACAGAAGGCGAAGTAGTGATGCGTATATTTACATCGCTTAAGTTTTCACTAAGTAGTATTACGGAAACATCGCCTTGCATAAAAACAGGTTCATGACTCCATCTGTTTAATGTAACTAAACAAAATCGGTCTGTTTCATCTAAGTTTGTTATATCCCCGGAAGGAATTATCGTTTCTGCATAATCAACAAGAAAAACAATACGTTTTTTTAAAGAAATGCAAATTAAAAAATATTTTTCCAAATATGTGAATGCGTCAACGGAATTTGAAGAAAGAAGAGTTGCGTCTGTAGCATCAGGGAAGAACTTTTTCATTGTTTCAAGATAGTTTTTTTCCATTGTGCTATTAAGAAAACTGACACCACAGGATTTGTCATAATAAACTATAACATTAACTGCATTGTCTCCGCCGAAAAGTACTTCTGCTATGTATTCTTGAACTTTGTCAAATTTAAATTCACCTTCTTTCATTTTATGAGGTAAAAAATCGCGAATATTTCCGTGTATAAAGTATAAATTTGCAGTTTTTGAACAGTACTTGTACGAAAGCTCTTGTGCCCAATGAGGCAAAATTTTAATAAACTCTAAATTTTTTTTGATTAATTGTTGTGATCCACCCATATTCATATTATGCATGATAAAATGATTCCATGCAAGTAAAAATTTACTTGTCTAAAAATAAAATATATGTTAGTTTTATAACAGGAAAATTTATTTAGCGAGGTAGAAAATTATGTCTTATGTTATTACCGAACAATGTGTAAACTGTGGAGCATGTGCAGGTGAGTGCCCTGTTGGAGCAATCTCAGCAGGCGATGAAACTCACATCATAGATCCTGATGTTTGTGTTAGTTGCGGTGCTTGTGCTTCTGTATGTCCTACTGAAGCAATTATTGAACAATAATGAACTACTGCTGAATTTGCAGTAAGTTTTGTGTTGCTTTATGTTGCCGGGTGGTGCATTTAAATTCGATTTTTTTTGCAAAACTCGGCTGTTTTTTGAATATGATGAATAAATTTATTAAAATGCTGAAATCTTTTTTCAGTGGAATGGGGAAATTTTTTCTCTTAGTGGCTTTATGTGCCTTATTTGCATTGGTCATTGTTTGGCCTTTATGGAAATGGGCTACTTCTTCGCCAACGTCTTATTCTGTCGTTTTGCTTTCCGTTTTGGCTTTCACTGTAGTTTTATCCGTTATTAAAAAAATATTTGCACAAATTAAGTCTTCAAAAAAATCGAACTCTTAATTTTTAAAATGAAAGCGAAAGTTAGTTTAATTATTTTTTTATTTTTTACTTTTTCTTGTTTTGCCCAGTCAAATTTGATTAATAGATTGGATAATAAAGATATTGTTTTCAAAGAATATATTAAAAAAGTAAATGAGTCTTTTAAATTATATGCTCAAAAAAAAATACCTTCCGTGCAGTTTTATGTTTTTTATGGCGATGAAAAAATGGATTTTATGTCTTTGTGTGCCAGATGTAATTTGCGTCAAGAAACTGTAGCAACAATAAATAGAATTTCAAATCCTTCTGAAAGTTTAGCCGGAAAAAAACTTATTTTACCTACTGCTAATGGAATTTTTATACCTAAGAATGCAAAAACAGCACTTGAAGGCATTTTGAAAAAAAAGTGCTTTTCTTTTGATAAAACACTGTGCTATAATGTGAATGGAAGTGAATTTCAGTTCATTCCTGATGAGAAATTTTCACCGACGGAACGGGCTTTTTTCTTGGATGTTTTAATGCGTTCTCCTTTACCAGAAGGTGTGATTACTTCAGACTATGGCATAAGAAAAAGCCCAATTTCAGGAAAAGAACATTTTCACGGTGGCTTGGATTTAGCGGCTCCTCATGGTACTAATGTTTTAGCTTGTAAATCCGGTGTTGTTTTGCAAACGGGCTTTGATTCGGAACTTGGAAATTTTATTATCATAAATCATGATAGCAAAAATCAAAGTTTGTATGCTCATCTTAGTGAAATTCTTAAAAAAACAGGTGATTTTGTAACTTCAGGTACAGTCATCGGCAAAGTTGGTTCTACAGGAGCATCTACGGGACCTCATTTGCATTTTGAAATTCGAAGTGGAGGCAAGAAGATTAATCCTCGAAGCGTTATTCGATGAAAATTAACCGATTGTTAACATTTTTAGTTTTCTCATACTTTTTATCTTTTACTTCTATGCTTAATGCGGAAGTTTTTAGAGTTTATAACACACAAGTAGTTACTATGAGCGAAAATTTTCAAGCAGAAAAAATTTCTATTGGCATTAGTGACGCATTAGCGGTTTTTTTACCTGAAGATTGCACATTTTTACAAGGAATAGCTTTTGAGGTAAAAATTCCGAAAATTGTTGCCGGTTATTACGGTTCTATTGCTTATTCCATATATAAAGATGTTACTCCCAAACCAAAAGTCGGTAATATTGATTATTCCGGCAACAGGCTTGATTTTGACACATTTCCGGCACGCCTTAGTTATAATATTCAGGTGCCGTTACGCAAAACTCATACAATAAAACAAAATCCATATTCGGTTTTACTTTCACCCTTATCATTAGAAGAAGGTTTTGTTTTTTTACGTTTGCAACAAGTTATGAAGGGAACACCGGCAGAATTTTTTACAGCAATGTTTGATATTGTTATTCAGCCAATTTTTATTAATGAAGGATTGTTGCATTTGGAAATTATTAAACCTGCGGGGCTTGAAGGCTGTTTTATCGTATACATAGATGAAAAAGAAGTTTTAGATTATGAAAAAGGTGTTTTTTTGAAAGAAGGTTTGCATCATCTTTCTGTAATATCTGAAACTTTTAGGAATGAAGTGCGAACGCTTACCGTTCAAAAAGCACAGCATACAAGGCTTACAATTGAATTAAAAGATATTGCACCCACTATTCAAATTATTGCACCGGAAAATACTTTGGTTGAACTTGATGGCATCGCTGTTAAAGAATTTGCTAAGCCCATGGTTGTTTCTGAAGGAGAACATCTTGTTAAATTAAGCGTTGGAAATTATGAAACGATACGAACGGTAAAAGCCGTTAACGGAAAGTCATATACGGTTTCTTTGTCGGTTGATGTGAATATTACGGAAGAATAATTTTTTGAACAAATCGTTTTTTTTTGATAAATAAAACATAATTTATTTAAATTTAGATTTAAGTTTTTTTATACTGTGGACGATAATATAGTTGTCGGACATGCAAATCCCCTCCCACCCATTGCATGTTCGATTGCCTGATGGGCATGGCCGGTTTCTACACCGGCCTTTTTTGTATGACTTCGCAATGTTCGCATAAAATATTACAAATACAAAATATTACACTGTTGATGAATACATTGTTTTTCTATATAATATTTGCATGGAAAAAATCAAAAAACGAACGTGTGTGATTTTTGGAATTTTGATAACATTTGCTATTTTGTTCGGTGGCATTTTAGGTGCTTTGCTAGCCGGGACGGTTAATACGATTCGCACAGAAAATTATACACAATTTGATTCAGCATTACCAACGCGACTTTTAGATATAAACGGTGAAGTAATTACCGAGTTTGCTTCCGATGAGAAACGCGAAATGATTACTTTCAATCAATTGCCACAACATATGATTGATGCATTAATTACGCGTGAAGATAGAATTTATTTTGACCATAACGGATTTAGTTTTAAAGCACTTTTACGTGCTGTTGTCGGGAAACTCACAGGCAAATCCTTAGGTGGAGGTTCAACTCTTACTCAGCAAATTGCCGGAACGTTATATTGTGACCGTACGGAAATGTCATATAAGCGAAAGATAAAAGAACTTTGGTGGGCATTTCAAATGGAAAGACGTTATTCAAAGACGGAAATTTTGGAACATTATTTGAATAAAATTTATTTTGGCGGTGGAACTTATGGTGTAAATGCCGCATCAAAGTATTATTTTGGACATGATGCAACAAAAATTACACCGGCAGAAGCAGCCATTTTAGTTATTCAACTTTCAAATCCTGCATATTATAATCCATTTGATCATCCGAATCGTGCTCGTGACAGACAGCAAGACGTACTTTATTCCATGGTTAAAAACGGTTATTTATCTCAAGAGCAAAGCGATGAGTCATATGAAGAATATTGGTCTAACTTTGATCATACGCGCATCAGCTCCTCTGCATATTACAATCGTGAAGATAAAGCTCCTTGGTTTAGTGAATATGTGCGTCGCGAATTAAATAATATGATGTACGGTTCTTTAGATATTAACACCGGTGGTTTTACTGTAAATACAACGATGAATTTGAAACATCAGCAAGCCGCACAAGAAATTATGGAATATCGCATTGCATATGCAAATCGTATTTTTACAAGCACAACTAGTCAACGAAAAAGTGATGCGTCTTCAACATATATTCCAATGACAGAATTGCTTTCTTTAGTATTTAATATTCCGGAACTGAAAGTTTCTGCTGAACTTAATGAAAATAAAGCAACAACACAATTTAAAAAAGAAATAAATCCCATTTTAGACGTGATGTCTTTGATGTTTAATATTGAGCCGTTAAAAGTTGGACTTGTAAATATGGTAAATGCACAACAAAAAGAAAGCTCAAGTAAAACAACAATTGAAGGTACTTTAATTTCCATAGAAAATGAAACAGGATATATTACGGCATTAGTTGGTGGAAGTAAATTTAATGCAGATAATCAATATATTCGTGCCGTTCAGTCAAAAATTCAGCCGGGAAGTACTTTTAAACCATTATATTATTCTGCAGCTATTGATTCCAAAAAGTTTACAGCGGTTTCGACAATTGATGATTCTCCATATATTTTTAAAACTGCGGACGGTCGCCCGTATTTTCCACAAAACTTCCGTGGTGAGTGGGCAGGATCCGTTCAATTATGGTATGCACTGGCAAAATCTATGAATGTGCCTTCGTTAAAAATATTGGAAGGAATTGGCTTAGATGTGGGCATTTCACGTGCGGTAAAACTTTTAGGCATTCCGGAAAATGAATTACAAGCTCGCGGTTTTATTCAGTCCTTTCCTGTAGGCTTGGGAACTGCGTCTGTACGTCCAATTGAACTAGCACGTGCATATGCCATTTTAGGAAATCAGGGACGTGAAGTAACACCGATTGCTGTGCGTTCCGTTGAGGACAGAACAGGTAAAATATTTTTAAATCCTGAAAAAGAACTGCGTTTAGAACAACGACGTAAAGGAAACGATATTCAAATTATTAGTCCGCAAACAGCATATGTTGTTACAGATATTCTTAAAACATCCGTGCAAATCGGTACAATGGCATATGGCACGGATCAAGGTGCAAAATTACGTTATAAAAATTCAAACGGTGCTATATATGAAATACCGGCTGCTGGAAAAACGGGAACTACACAAAACTGGTCTGACGCTTGGGTTGCAGGTTATACTCCACATTTGACTACGGTAATTTGGTTCGGTTTTGATAGTTTTGGTCAAACATTGGGACTAGGCATGACCGGCTCAACTCTTTCCGGTGTTGTTTGGGGAGATTTTAATAGAATTGCACATGAAGATTATCCTTACAAAGAATTTTCAATGCCACAAACCGGTTTAGTAAAAGCTACCGTTTGTTCAATATCCGGGAAAATTTTGACTGCATATTGTGGTCATCATCAAGTAACACGATATTTCTTGGAAGGTACGGAACCTAAAACCATCTGTGAGTTTCATTCAAATCAAGTTGAAGCGAAAAAATTGGGAGAGATGCGTTTACAAAGAGCAATGCTCCAGTCCGGTGAACCTATGTTAAAAATTAAGGATACTAAAAATCCTTTAACAGTTGATTTATCTTTTTTAGATATTGATTTATCTACATTAGGTGATGATGAAGAGGATTCCTTTTTTAAAACGATGACAAAGTCTAAGACTACAAATAAAACTTCAGTAAAGAAAACATCCGGTAATTTATTTATGGATGATGATTTTACAAAGAGTCAAGAATTAAGTGCAAATTACAATGCTGAAAGTTATAATTTTGAAGAATATAAAATAGAAGATGAAGATAATTTTGATGATAAAACTGATTTTAATGATTCTTTTAATGAAATGCCGTTAGATGAATTGTCTGAAGAAAAAATATTTGAAGATGAAACAAAGCCTGATTTTGATTTTTCAAATACGGATTTTATTGAAGGAGCAAGTGGAACAGATGCGGAAACTCAGCAAGATGTTCCAAATGAAAATTTTTTATTTGATTGATTTTTTTTAGACAAAATTTATTTGCTGTGCTATAATTGAATTGTATGTTGTTGAATATTGATAAAATTAAAGTAAAAAAACGGGTTCGCCATGAACCGGGTGATTTGGAAAGTCTGAAAGACAGTATGCGACGTTTTGGATTAATGAATCCCATAACAGTTAATTCAAAGTATGAATTGATTGCAGGGGAAAGACGTTTAGCGGCTGCAAAACAATTGGGTTGGACAAGTATTAATGCACAGATTATTGAGGTTAATGATAAATTGACTCAATTGGAAATGGAGCTTGAGGAAAATAATCAACGTAAACCATTTACGGATGAAGAGCTTTTGGAAGGATATGCTTTACTTGAAAAATTACGTAATCCAAGTTTTTTTGCTAAAATTTGGACAAAGATAAAAATGGTATGTCAAAATCTTTTTGTTATTGATAAAGGAAAAAATTCGAAAAAAAGCATTGCACATTCACGAAAAATGTCGATTTTTGCATTTATTGGATTGATTGTTGTAATTGTGGCTTCTTTTTTACACAAAAAGGAATTTATTACAACAGTTATGCACGTAATTTTAGACATTATTGGAGGTGGTGCAATACTTTTCGGAACATTTTATCTCATTAGAGCGATTGTTAATCAAAAACGTCGATGAAATATTAATTATAAAAAAAAGATGTACAAGTTACCGTACATCTTTTTTTTTAAACAATAGTTATTTTAATATTACACGAGTGAACTTTTTCTTTCCCATTCGTAAAATAAGTTCGTTATCATTGTTTAAATCTGAATTAGTGATTATAGTTTTTATGTCTATAATTTGCTTATCGTTTACACTTGCACCACCTTGCTCAACTATACGGCGAATGTCACTACGCGAACCGCCCATGTTCGTTTTTGCAATCAAATCAATTATCCCAATGCCTGTTTCAAATAATGTTTTGTCAATTTCTACAGTAGGCATATGACTTTTATTACCACCGCCGCCAAAGGCAGCTTTTGCACCTTCTAAGGCCTTGTCAGCTTCTTCTTTTCCGTGAATTTCTTTAGTAACTTCCCAAGCTAAAATTTCTTTTGCTTTATTAATATCCACGGAAATAATTTCAGCAATTTCTTCTAAAGACAAAAAAGTAAAAAGTTTTAAGAATTTTTCCACGTCATAGTCAGTTACGTTTCTCCAATATTGGAAAAATTCATATGGACTGGTCATTTCAGGATCTAAAAATAAAGCACCCTTTTCGGTTTTGCCCATTTTTTTGCCGTCACTCGTTGTAATTAATGGAAAAGTTAGACCAAAAACATCATGATTTTTGCCGTCAAGCGAATCTGTTTTTCTGCGAATTAAATCAACACCTGCAACAATATTGCCCCATTGGTCATCTCCGCCTATTTGCAAGCAACAGTTGTGACGGTTGTGTAGTTGTAAAAAGTCATAACTTTGTAAAAGTTGATAATTAAATTCAATAAAAGTTAGACCTGTTTCCATGCGTTTTTTATATGCTTCAAAAGATAGCATTCTATTTACACTAAAACATGAACCAATGTCACGTAAAAAATCAATATAGTTTAAATTAGCAAGCCAGTTTTTATTGTTGTCTGTGAATGCGTTTTTGTTATCAAAGCCGATAAATCTGTCTAATTGTGCTTCTATACTTTTTACATTTTCATCTATTTGCTCATAAGTTAGCATTTTGCGCATTTCAGTTTTTCCTGAAGGATCTCCAATGCGTGCTGTCCCGCCACCAACTAAAGCGATTCCACAATGACCGGCTTGGCGTAAATGCTTAAATGCAAAAAAAGGCACCATATGTCCAATGTGTAAACTTGGTCCTGTAGGATCACAGCCAACATAAAAAGTTATGGGACCATTATCCATTAAAGCGGATAATTTTTCAATGTCTGTACATTGTGCATAAAAACCTCTGTCTATAAGAGTTTGTAAAGCTTTGTTCATAATATTTCCTTATAAATCCATATATAATAAATACATAATTTTAGCCTTTTATAAATATTTTTTCAATGAGATTGTTAAAATTGTAACAACAGCTGCTTTAATACAATCGCCTAAAATAAAAGGTTTAATACATTTCTCAAAAACACTAGCAAATGTTTCTTTAGATAAAGGCAATTCAAAATATCTGATAAAATGAAGTGAACCCGTAATGTAAATAATCAAAAAACCAACGATTGCAGCAGAAAAAATGCGTAAAACTGGATGCTTGTGGTTACTTTTCGGTTTGCCTGCTATTGCTCCGGCTATTAAAGCTGCAATAAAATATCCAACTAAAAAGCCGCCGGTAGGGCCATAAATGATTAAGGTGCCTCCGGTAAAACCGGAAAAAACAGGCAAACCAACCATTCCTAATGCTAAAACTATGCCACAGCTCGCGGCACCTTGAATTGAACCAAGCATACAACCGGCGAAAATAGGAAACATATTTTGTATAACTATTGGTACGGGCGAAAAACTTAGATTATGTTTAAAAAAAGCAGAGGCGGCAATTAAAGTTGCAAATCCCAATGTTGTAAAAGTTCTTTTTTGAGATTCGTTCATATTACTTTTTACCGATTATTGTTTGCAAAATATTTAATCTAAATGCTTGAGCGTCTTTTGTACCAAAAAAGCATAGTTTATTTCCTCCTGCATCTTTAATAACAATTTTATTTTTAGTTGCAGAAATGCAAACAATTTGACTAAGTAATACATCCGTTACTTTATGATATAAAAATCCGGAAACTAAAACAACTCGATGATTCGTTAAAATTATTTTGTGGAATATGCTTTGTTTTATGTTAATAATAGTTTTGAAAATGCTCAAAGCAAGTAGTGCTTTTACTATAAAAATAAGCGTTCCGTTTGCTATAGGTAAAGCTAAAAAACACAGACATAAAATTATAAAAATGCATGGAGCGATAATTATTGAAAGCGGTTTATATCGAGCTGAAATAAGTTGTTCTTTCGGTAAAATATCAAAACGTGGAATATCTATTAATCCGTATGCAGTCAAAATACCGTATACAAAGCACAGTGCGAGCAAAAGCATTGGTAGCCAATTACCTAAAACACCGTATACTGTTTTTGAGCTTTCATAAACAGGCACATTCAAAGTCAGTCCGGCTTGTTCAAAAAGCGGCATATCATCGATAATTTTGCCAGTCGTGTCCATGACAACGGAATAACCGGAGTTTGCACAACGAATCATAGGCATTCGGAATTCAATGCATCTGTATGAAGCAATGGCAAAGTGTTGTAGTTCGGCAGATACGGTTTTGCTCCATGAATCATTAGTTATATTTACAAAAACTTCGGCTCCGTCATAATACATTTGACGGCATATTGGCGGAAATGCATCTTCAAAACAAATTGGCGTTGAAAAATTTATGCTTTCATTTTCATTTGTATAAAAAGTGAAAATTTTATTTTCTTTGCCGGGTACCCAGCCTGAAGAAAAGCCTGCCAGTTTCATTATAATTTTTTGCATCCATTTATGTTCTTGGTATGGAATAATTTCTGCAAAAGGAACAAGCCATCTTTTACCGTAGCTTTCAATATAATTTCCGTCTCTGTCAAAAAAAATAGCGGAGTTTGATAAACGTGGTGTGCCGAAAAAATCTACTTGGACAGGACCGCCAATAAGAAATGGAATATCAACTTCATCTATAAATGGAATTAGAGGTCTGTTATATGGAAAACGTTTATAATATTTTTCGTAAACAGGCATGGGACGTGATAAAACGGCTTCACTCCAAATAATAATGTCAGGTTTTGTTTCGCTGTTATCAATAGCGTCCACCGTTATATCCATAGAAGCAAGAATACATTCTTCTTCATTTGATGACCAAGGATCTGCATTTTGTTGTACAATAACCGCATTAAAACTTTTTATCGGTTGTTTTTGGTTGATTAAAGAATATCCGCCATAGCCGACAGACATGGCAATAAGCAAAATATAAGTGGCGGCACAATACTTGTAGGCTTTCGTTGTGGCATTCATAAAATGGTGAGGAATTTCAGCTAAAAGCAAACAACCTTCTGCAAAGATAGATGAAAATAGTGCGAAAAGAAAAGTTATGCCATATGTTCCGGTAATGGCGGCAATTTGAGTAATAAGTGGCCACCTGTATGCAGACATACTTACCGTTCCCCAAGGATATGCTAAAAATCCTGAAGATTTGAACCATTCATAAAGAGTCCAAACGGTGGCAAAATGAAAAATGCGAATAAAGATGTCTGAAAATTCGTTGCCTGAGGTGCGTCTTAAAGTTTTTACGGCATTTTTCGCAAAAGGAATGTAAGCAATGCGACCAAAAACCAAACCGAAAATAAAATAGGCAACAGATGTGCCGCCAAGTGTAAAAATAGCAAATCCGCGGAAAAAGCCAAGCCAAAAACTTGAGAAAATATTTGTAAATGAAATTTGAATACCAAAAAGTAAACCGGCTTGTGCGTAACTTGTACTTTGTGAAATAGCATAATATAAAGGCACTAGTGCAAAAAGTCCCAAAAAAGGCGAACCAAAAGGAATAAATTCGTTTTGAATCGCTAAAGAGAGAATAATAGAAGAAAAAAGTGCAAAAAAAACTTGTAAAATCCGTTTCATTATATTATCATATTATAGTAATTTAATGAAATGAATCAACATACAATCCATTTTTTTAATTTTTTTTTTGAAACTTTTTGTTTGTTTTTTTGTTTTATGTATAAAAGGGCGGTAAGTTAAAATGGAAAGGGTCATTGCTGAACATCTTGCAGAATATGGTGAAAAACCTGAAGTAATTGTAAGTTCTCCTTGTCGCGTTCATCTTATGGGTGATCATTCGTGGTTTTTTAAAGATAAAACACTTTCTGTTGCTATTGATAAACTTGTTTATATTGCCATTTCGTCCAGACATGACGGAGCATTAAAATATTTTTTTTCACAGGTGAGAGAGCGTAAAAGAGGTTCATTAAATACACTAAAATATCGTAAAGAAGATCGATGGGCAAACGCAGTTAAGGCTATGCTTTATGCAACGATGTCATTAAAAAAATCGTGTGAAGGTTTAAATTTTACGATTTATTCCGAACTGCCTACTTCAATCGGTCTCGGTGTTACAACGGCAATAAAAATAGCCTCAGCGTTTGCATTGCGTAGATATTTTGGCATGAGTGCAACTAATGCAAATATTTTGGAAACTGTGGAAAAAGGTAATCGTGAATTTTTAGAGGAAAATACATATATTGCAGATATTAATGCCGTTTTATATGCAAAACGAAAACACTTTGTTCTTACCGACAACGCAACGGGGACATCACAGTTGATACCCTTTTCATATACTGACAAAACATTTGTTATTACCGATGCAAAAGTCCCTCGTATTCCCGTTTGGCCTGAAGAAATTATACGTACCGAGCAAAATTTTTCTTTGTTATCTTCATTAAAAAGACAAAAAGGAGACGTATGGGAATATGAATCAAGTGAGTCGGAAATTAATGATGTTTTGCAAGAATTAAACGAAGATATGCGTAAACGTCTGTTTTATATTATCAAGGAACATTATTATGTTAATGAGGGCGTTCAAGCATTAAGAGAAGATAATTTTTCTCTTTTTGCCCGATACGTAAATAAATCTCATGAATCATTGCGTGATTTGTATCAACTGTCATGCCCGGAAATTGATTGGCTTATAAAACGTGCAATGGAATTGAGTTCACCGTCGACAAGAACGCCTACAGTTTGTTCACGTATTGCAGGCAAAGGTTTTGGAGATTGTACATTTGCTTTTATTCCAAAAGAAGTAGTTGAAAAATATTTACAAAAACTTACCGATTATGAAAGAATTTTTGGTTTTCAACCTGTTGCATATATTGTAAAACCGGCAGGAACGGTAAAGTTTTTAAAAATACAGGAGAAATAATATTGCGTATTTTGCTAACAAATGATGATGGCATTCATGGAGAAGGTTTCCAAGTAATAAAAAAAGTTTTAGAAAAGGAAAATGAAGTTTGGTCTGTTGTGCCAAATGTTAATCGCTCCGGTTGTTCGCACGGATTAACGATGTACACACCTTTAACATTAAAACGAAAAGACGACACATTATTTACTTGTTCGGGAAGTCCTGTAGACTGTTGCATTTACGGTATGCAAGCCGTTATGACGGAAAAACCGGATGTTATAATTTCCGGAATTAATAAAGGTGCTAATATGGGTACTGATTTGTTATATTCCGGAACTGCAGCGGCGGCAAGACAAGGTGCATTGCTTAATATTCCAAGTATTGCGGTGAGTTTGTGTAAAGATGAAAAAATGGAAAAAATAATTTGGAAATATGATGCATTGGCAAATTTTGTTAATAATAATTTAATGTCACTTGTAGCCATGTGCGAAGATAATATATTTATAAATATAAATGCAAAATCTGCAGAAAAGTATTTAGGAATACGTTTTACGGAGTTGTCAAAAAGAACATACAATGATAAAGTTGAAGTGTATAAAGTGAAAGATGGATTGTCATATTCATTTTTCGTTTGCGGTAATGTAACTAGCGAAGGTTCTGAAAAAGCGGATTTTCGTGCTGTAGAGGAAGGATATATTTCTATTTCCAGAGTACATGCTCAACCTTTAGCAGTCGATTGTCATGAATTTGAAAATTTGTCTTTTATTGTATAATTGTATATATATGCAAGAGGTGGGAAATGGCAAATATTTTAAAACAGGGCATTGCTCATTTTAATAAAAAAAATTATGAGAAAGCATTAAGTTTTTTTTCAAATTTAGACGCAGATTCTTTGGAGCTTTCCGAACATTCTGAAATTGCATATTATGTAGGTTTGAGTTTTGCTAAACTGAAAAAAATCGATGAGGCTATTCCGTATATTGAACAAGTTGTAACGTCAGGCGAATCTATTGAGCGTATTAATCAATGTCGTTTGATTTTAGGCGTATTTTATAGCATGACCAACCGAGAAAAAATGGCATTATTTGAATTTAATAAATTACTTGAAAGTGGCTATAAAACGGCGAATGTTTTTTGTGGTTTGGCTTTTGTGGCATGGGAACAGGAAAATACTGAACTTTCCGTTGAATACTATGAAAAAGCATTACAACTGGATTCTTCAAATCCTACTGCTATGAATGGTTTAGCATATGTTTTAGCTTGCTTGGATCGTGATTTAAAACGCGCACTATCATTATGTAAAAAAGCACTGGATTATGCACCTGAATCTGCAGCATTTTTAGATTCACTTGGTTGGATTTATTATAAACTCGGATTGATAAAAGAAGCAAAAAAATATATTAAAAGAGCAAAGGAAATAAATCCTAAAGCAAAAGAAATTTTAGAACATTATAAAGTAGTTTCTTCCATAAAGGAGCAAAGGTAGTAATTATGAAATTGAAAAATATTTTTGTTATAATAATTTTTTGTTTTTCAATTTATGCATTTTCGCAACCTGTTGCAAAAGATGTTTCTCAAATTTCCAGTGAAGAAGAATTTCGCCGTGGCGTTTTAGCATATTATCGTGGAGCATTTAATGAAGCAGTTCTTCAGTTTGAAAAAGCATTAAGTTTTGCTCCAAGCGACAATCGCGTTTTGGAATGGTTGGGTAAAGCTTATTATCGATCAGGGCTTGAAAGTTCTGCTTTAAAACAATGGGAATATGCTAGTGCCAATGGTTATGGTGGTCTTTTGTTAAAAAATCGCATTGAAATTGTAAAAGAAAGACGCATTGCAAATGCATCATTTGATAAAAAAGAACGATATGTTGAGGCAGGCAGTTTTATCGGAAACGATAATGGCACTTTGCGTTTTAGTCAACCTATTTCACTTTTGCCTAATATTGATGGAACAACGTGGGTTGTTGCATATGGTTCAAATGAATTATTAAAAATAGATGTTAACGGCACGATAATTTCTCGTATACGCGGCCCCTTGAACGGCTTTGATAGACCTTTGGATATTGTTGAAGATGAAAATAAAAATTTGATAATTTCCGAATTTGCTTCAGATCGTATTTCAATGCTAAATAAAGACGGAAAATATATTAAAAGCTTTGGGAAAAAAGGAAGTAAAAACGGTCAGCTTTTAGGACCGCAATATATTGCAATTGAAAAAAAATCGGGTCGCATTTATGTAACCGATTTTGGAAATGCTCGTGTTGTAGTTTTTGATAAAGAAGGAAAAGCGTTATTTACTTTTGGTCAGAGTAATCAATATTTTACAGGATTGAAAGCTCCAACAGGAATAGCTGCTCTTAATAGTTTAATTTATGTTGCGGATGCGGTTTTAGGAACAGTTTATGTTTTTGATACTGCAGGAAATTATATGGATTCCTTGGTACGCGAAAGAACATTACAAAAACCGGAAGCAATGAAAATTTGGAATAATTATTTAATTCTTGCAGATGGAAATCGTGTTCTTTCGGTAGATACTTCTAGTGGTGTTGTTTCTGAAATCGCAAACATTGGAAATGCTCCGGCGAATATTACTTGTGCTATGGGCGATGCAAACGGAAATCTTTTAGTTACTGATATTGTTTCAAATGAAGTTTATGTTCTTTCAAAAATGTCAGAGTTAGTTGGCGGATTTTTTGTAAATGTTGAACGCGTTATTGCAGAAAATTTTCCGAATGTAATTGTTGATTTTCGTGTTGAAAATCATAAACGTCAACCTATTGTTGGATTGAAAGCACAAAATTTTTTGGTTACGGAAAAAAATGTTCCTGTGGCAGAAAAAAAACTTTCAGGAGTTGCATATGCAAACGATAGTTGTGATATTACAATAATTGTTGACCGATTAAGTGAAACAAAACAATATGAAAAAGAAATAGAAATTGCAATTAGTGAAATTTCAAAGAGTATGAATGGTAAGGGAAGATTTTCTGTAATTTCTGCAGGTACCATTCCTGTTTTAGAAGGTAAAGGAAATCCAAAGTCGTTTGAAAATTTTTCAGCATCAGTTATGCAAAATTCGTATGGACAGACAAGTGCAGTTGACTTAGCTTTACGATTAGCAGGAAATGATTTGATTGTTGGTGAAGCAAAAAGAGCAATTGTATATTTATCATCGGGGGAAATTTCATCAAATGCTTTTGATAAATATACGTATGCAGATACTGCTGCTTGGTTGAACAACAATGGAATAGTTTTTATGACAGTGAACTTATCACAAAAAACACGACCAGGTGCAATTGCTTATTTAACTAGACAAACACTTGGCGGCGAATACTATGTTTATAGACCGGAAGGCTTGCTAAGTTTAGTTGACGATGTTTGCAATCTTCCGAATGGACTTTATCGCATTACATATAAATCAAATTTACCAACAGATTTTGGTCGTGCTTTTTTGCCTGTAGAACTTGAAGTTTATTTACATAACAGAAGCGGTCGTGATGAAAGCGGTTACTTTGCTCCGTTGCAATAGTTAATTATATTAATATTCTAAAATTTAATTTTTCCAATTAAGCTTGCTATTAACTCAAACATGATATTATTTTCTTCATTTAATTTTGTGTCCATTGATATTACACCTGTTAATGTGAAAAATTTTCCAAACTGAGATTTTAATTCATGACTAATACCAATCGTATGACTAATTAATTTATAATCAGAAATTTGGTAATATAAAATATTTTTTCTTTCCAAATTTATTTTAGATTCTGTTAGTGAAGGTACAATATTTATAATAGTATTAATAATAAAAGATGAAGGTATGTTACGTTTCCATGTAAGAGAAGTTTTAGCATTCCATAAATTTTTTTCAATAAATTGAAAATCGATTGAACTGGAAACAATATTATATTTTTTTAAATATAATGAAAGGCCACTATAACCGGTAATCAAATATGAGTCTAGATTTGTAAAAAGCTCATTAAATTTTAAACTTATAGAGTAGGCAGCAATATATTCATCTTGTTCATAAAAAGTAAAAACTTTTCTTTGTCCGAATTTTCCAAAGCAATTTAAAGATGTAAATGCAAAAGTTGTTTTAATTTGATTTATGTCTGTAGTATTTCCGTCTTTTGCATTTTGTATATCACGTGACAGAGTTAAACTTGAGGAAATAGGTAAAAATAAATTAATTATTCCATTATTTCCTATTGGACGTTTTAAAGTAAAGTCATATGATGTAAAATAAGTAAGAGTATTATTTGTAAAATTATTTTCAGAAATTATTTGAGAAATATTTTTTGAAAACAAATCTGCAAAAGGAATTGTTTTAGCAAACCAGTTTTGTTTTGAAATTGTATTAAAATATTCATTTGCATCATTGAAATAATTTTTGTGATTTACATTTAAATCATTTGTTTGCATTTCTTTAGAAAGACTAAATGTAAAAGAATTTTTTTTAATTTTAAATGGAAGAACAAGTTTTATTATTGTATTAGTTTGTGTTGATTCATTTAATGTTTTTATAAAATTATTTTTTGCTTCAAGATAAATATATGGAGCAAAATTAATATTCTTAAAATTAAATGTTTGTTTAATGTTAAATATTTCATTTCTTAAAATTGAATTTTCTTTTCCTGTTGAAAACTGAAATTGAGTAAAATTTTTATAAAGATTAAAATAATTGTTTTTTGTAATATCAATTGTTTCATTTTCATTTTGTTTAGCAAAAAGTTTGGTTTCTAATTTATAAATAAAATTTTTTGAAGGAAAAGAAAAATCTAAATTAATATTTACATTTTGAGTTTTTAAATTATTTTCATAAATACATTGAGTTTCAAAAAATAAATTTGTAGTTGTTATTCTTAGTGGTGGTGTTATTTTAATTGAATTTTGCTTTAATACATTTTCACTTTGACGATTTAAAATAAAATTTTCTGTTATATGAAAATATTTAAAAATATTATTTAATGGTAATGATTTAATTTTGTGCAATACGACAGAAAAATTATTTTCATAATTATTTTTTTCAAACTGATTTTGTATTTCAAAATTTGTAAATTTTAATGTTGAATCAATATTTGATGCATAAGAAAAAATATTGATTCAACATTAAAATTTACAAATTTTGAAATACAAAATCAGTTTGA